>JBGSJM010000153.1:0-38107 GCA_041742015.1 Verrucomicrobiales bacterium
AATCTTCCCGGCAACGCGATCCAGAAAACCGCCTTTTGTCCCATTTCCCGGTGCTGCGTCTCGAAGCTGAAGCAATCCGGGACAAGCTAATCACCGTGACGGGAAGCCTCGACCCCGCCATGTATGGAACCGGTGTGGGTGGATCGGGAACGAGGCGTTCCGTCTATGTAAATGTGATCCGCAACCGGCTCGATGAATTTCTTGGGGTTTTTGATGCCCCGATTCCGTTTTCCACAACAGGAAATCGCCCGGTCACGAACGTGCCCGCACAATCACTTGCGATGCTGAATGATCCCATGGTGGTAAAGTATGCCAATACATTTTCCAGGCAGTTTTCCGGTAGTGATGAAGCGCGCATCATCGCCATGTGGATTCGCGCCCTGGAACGGAAGCCCACTCCCGGAGAAATCGCGGCAAGTAGAGATTTTCTGACCCATCTCAGGGCCACCAGTGATGTAGTAGCGAAAGAAATAAACAATTTGAGATCTTCGATTAATGAACGATCCACTGTCAATCACGCCATTCTCGCGCCGGCGCGCGAGGCGATCCAGGCAAAACTGGGGGACGAAAAAGCAGTCAGTGCCGGGACTTTTGTCGCGATGGCGAGCTGGGATTTTGAGAGTGGAACCAAAGATTCCGTGGGCGGGCTCGATGGAAAATTGACCGGTAACGCCCGGATCGAAAATGGCAATCTGATTCTCGATGGAAACTCCAGCTTCTTTTCCGAACCTCTCAAACAGAATCTGAAGGAAAAAACCCTGGAGGCCGTCTTGACCCTGGGAACGCTGCAACAAAAAGGCGGCGGAGTAATCACGGTGCAGGATGTTGATGGAGGCGATTTTGATTCCATCGTTTTTGCGGAGAAAAGAAGCGGAGAATGGCTCGCGGGGAGTAATGGTTTTCAGCGCACCCAGGATTTTGGCGGTCCTCCGGAAACGGATGCTGTGAATCACCCCGTTCATCTCGTCATCGCCTACGATTCCGACGGAACGATCCGCGCTTATCGCGATGGAGTGCCTTATGGCAAAAGTTACGGGTCAAGCGGCCCCCACGAGTTCAAGGCTGGAAACTCGCAGATCCTCTTTGGGTTGCGGCATGGCAAGGCAAATGGTGGTCGCAATATATCCGGAATCCTCCATGAAGCTCGAATCTATAGTCAGGCACTCAGCGCCGAAGATATCGCCTCGCTCGCCGCTGGTAAAAGGCTGATTTCAACCAGGCAGATTCTCGATTCTCTATCAAATGAGGAACGAAAAATCTGGGAGTATAATGAAAGTGAAATTGCCCGGCTCACCACCCAACTCAGCGAGCTGGAAAAGGAAAACAGTGGCGTGGGTGAATCGGCTGTCTGGCAAAACTTTGCGCATTCTCTGTTTAACCTCAAAGAGTTTATCTACGTCTACTAAATCATGAAACATTCCCATCTTTCGCGACGCGAGGCCATCGCCCGATTGTCATCCGGCTTTGGTTCGGTAGCACTTTCTGGACTACTTCACCAGGAATTGCAGGGAAAAGTGAATTCCACCGCAAAGGCGAAGACTGTGATTCTCCTCTATATGTCCGGTGGGGTTTCCCATGTGGATTCGTTTGATCCCAAACCTCGCCTGAACGCCGAGCATGGCAAGCCGATGCCGGTGAAGGTGGAGCGGACCCAGTTTAATGCCAATGGCAATATTTTCGGTTCCCCATTCTCTTTTAAAAAGTATGGGCAATCCGGTTTGAAGTTCAGTGAAATCTTTACTGAGACAGCCGCGCATGCTGACGATATCGCGGTGGTTCGCTCGATGACATCGAGCGTAAATGAACACGCTCAGGGAAATTTCCTGGCCCATACCGGCTTCCCCTTTTTGGGACATCCCACGGCGGGTGCGTGGATCAGTTATGGTCTGGGATCGGCCAATGAAAATCTCCCGAGTTATGTCGTTCTCCAGAGTGGGGCAGCCGTTGCCCCGCATGGTGGAGTGGGCCTGTTTAGCAGTGGATTTTTACCAGCCCAGCATCAGGCATCGATACTAAAGGCAGATTCCAAAACGCCAGTCCCGAATATAGCCCCGGCCCAGGCAGACCATATCCAGCGGGCTCGGCTGGATTTTGTGAATCAGATCGACCAGAAGTTTTCTGCAGCGATGGGAGGAGTGGACAAAGTCGAAGCCGCCATCAAAAACTACGAAACCGCCTACCTCATGCAATCAGCGGTTCCGGAGATATGTGATATATCAGGAGAATCCAAAGAATCTCTGGATCGCTATGGCATCAACGATACCCAGGATAGAGAAATGGCGGACTACGGTCGGCAGGCCCTCCTTGCGCGACGCCTCGTCGAAAAGGGAGTTCGGTTCATCGAGCTTTCCTGCCTCACCAAAGGGATCGGTGCCGGGGGAGCCCCCAACCCCTGGGATCAGCATGGAGCGCTCGAAAAGGGCCACCGGGCCATGGCTCATCAGGTTGATAGGCCGATCGCGGCCCTGATCGCTGATTTGAAGCAGCGAGGTCTACTTGACAGCACTCTGTTGGTCTTTACCGGTGAATTTGGGAGAACGCCCTTTTCCCAGGGAAGCGAGGGGCGCGACCATAATCCCCACGGCTTTAGCCTCTGGCTGGCGGGCGGCGGCATTAAAGGCGGGCAGGTTTACGGAGCTACTGACGAATACGGCTACCGGGTCGTTGAAAAACCAACCACTTTTTTCGACCTCTGGGCAACTGTTCTTCATCAGCTTGGGATTGATCACGATAACTTTACCTATCGCTACGCGGGGCGCGACGTTCGCCTCACCGACGTGCATGGGAACGTCTGGAAAGAATTGGTTTGATTTCTGTTTTTTGTGACTAAATTGCCCCTTGAAAAATCTAATGTAAGATTGTGTAACCGTTGCTTCGTCATTGGGACCGGCACGGGTAAAAGCAAAAACAAAAACTAAAATCAACCAGTTAAGACCAATAAAAAACAAAAAGTATTTGCCCTGTCAGCCCACTTTGCCCAACAATTTCGCACAGTGGCCCGAGCCCATGAAGAAGAGGTATATCCTGTTGCGCTCTCACAGTCTGGGTCGAATGTCACTGGCAGGAGCGGATTAGTTTTGGCTCCTTTGGTCAAAGAATCTTGCCTAACGCGAACCAATCGCTATTCTTGGTGGTTATGGACAAACTCTGGAATGAGTCATTAACCAATCAGGCGCAGATTCTCGGAGATATTCTGGATAACCTTCCGGTGGCACTTTTCGCTAAAGATGTCTCGGATGATTACCGCTTTGTTCTCTGGAACAAAAAGCAGGAGCAGGTCACCACGATTCCCAGGGAAAGAGCCCTGGGGAGAAACGATATGGACCTCTTTTCCACCGAATCAGCCCGGTATTTCCGGGAAATTGACGAGGCTGTGGTAAGGCGGGGCAAGCTCTTCGAAATCCCGGAAGAAATTGTGGATACCAAGGCGGGGGGCGAGGTTTATCTCCGGACTGTTAAAGTGCCCGTTGTCCGGGAGGACCGCATCATCCTCGTCGGGATCAGCGAAGATATCACCGAGAGAATCCGGGGAAAGGAGCAACTCATGTTGCTCAACAAGAATCTTTCTGAAAAAAACAAAGAACTGGAAATTACTCAACAGCAATTGTTCCAAGCGGAGAAGCTTGAGTCGATTGGCCGACTCGCAGCCGGGGTAGCGCATGAAGTCAAAAATCCACTCGCACTTTTACTCCTTGGAGTGGACTATTTGAGCAGCGGAATCGATCCGGCAGATCCGAATGTTAATGTGATTCTAAAAGAGATGCGGGATGCCATTGAGCGGGCCGACAAGATTGTCCGGGGTCTGCTGGATTTCTCCTCTGATCGCCAGATTCGAAAAGAGCCTGCTGATCCTGTGGCACTTTTCGAAAAAGTCCTGGTCTTGATCCGGCACGAATTAAACCGGCGCTCAGTTTCTATCGACAAGTTTTTTTCCACGGATGGGGTGAAAATCAAAGTCGATCAAGGAAAATTTGAACAAGTTCTGATTAACATTTTGATGAACGCGATTCATGCCATGGATTCGGTCGAAAATCCCCGGATTAAACTGACCATCCGGGTAGATTCTCTGTCTGAGGTGTCTCGAAATGAAGGGGATCGCACCGCGACACATTTCCGGAAGGGTGACAGGGTGGTGATTTTTCAGATCGAAGACAACGGCAGTGGCATTAAAGAGGAGGATTTGCCCCGGGTGTTTGATCCTTTTTTTACGACCAAGGCCACCGGTATGGGAACCGGTTTGGGCTTGTCAGTGGTTCGGAAGATTGTCGAACTCCATCAGGGCCGGATCTCATTACACAATCGCTCCACAGAGCCGGGAGTGATCGTTCAGATTATTTTGCCAGGGATACATTTTACTGAATTAGATTGACCAGAAGTCGGATTTTTGATTGAGTTCAGAAATGGCCTACAAAGTATTGACAGTTGATGATGAGGTGTTTTTTACAACACTTATCAAAATGAATCTTGAAAAGGAGGGGGAATTTATCGTCTGCGTGGAAAATGATTCGAGACGCGCAGTTAATACAGCCCTGGCGTTTATGCCCGATGTCGTATTGATGGATATCGTAATGCCGGGAATGGATGGGGGGGATGTGGTAGCTCAATTTCAGAGTTACCCGGAGCTGAAAAATATCCCGGTGATCATGATGACGGCTTTGATGTCGCCGGACGAAGCTGGTGAAGACGGTTTTGCGAATTCCCTCTCCCAAATGGTGCTACCTAAGCCGGTCAATATCCAAACTCTAAAACGCTGCCTGAAAAAAGTCCTCGGCGCGGCCTGAATTTTTTGGGAATCATGAGGCCCGCACTCCCGTGGAATCGTCCGCTTTACCGTGAGGTAAAATTCTGAAGAGCGGCATAGTATTCTCCCTGTTCTGTCAGGTGGTTTAGCAACTCTTGCTTGGTCAGGACTCCGTCATTGTTTTTGTCGGAAATCGGTTCGTTTTTTAGAAAACGATTCAAGTATGGATTAAACTGAGAAGTCGCTTGATCATTAAACTTCCCGTGCACATAGGCTTTAAGCTCATCCAGAGTTAAAATACCGTCCCCATTTCCATCGGTTTTTGGAAGCGCATCGAACACGGCTTTGAGCTTGAAGTTGTTAACGGAAGTCAAATCAGCTCCCGAAACTTCAAACAATCCTCCAACCAAACATGCGAAAACGGATATTCTAAAAAACATAAATCAAAAAACTTACTATTAACATCTACAAAGCACTTTTTCGGGGGCGAAAGGCATCGCCTTAAAACGTGAACTCAAAGTGGTAACTTAGATAATTTTTAGCTACCCGGATTAAAGCATTGATTTGTAACATCGTACAGGGTACAGTCACCGATAGTACAGGGTATAGTCTGTGTATAGAACTGTGTTGAGGGCTTTGATCCGCTGGGCGCACCTCAGGCTCCGAGAATTTCCCTTGCTTTGCTAAGGAGCTTTTCCAGATTGCCGAGACCTTTGGCGGCACCGCGGGCCAGGTCGGGTTTGCCGCCGCCTTTGCCGCCAGCCTCCGCGAGGGCTTCGCGGACGATGTCGCCAGCTTTGAAAGTGGTACTCCGGTCTTTGCCAACCACGGCTCCAAAATGAATCGTGTCCCCTTCGGTGATTGCCACCGCCGCTGCACCGGAAAACTGCCGGGCTTTAATGGTGTTTAACACTTCCTGCAACAGCTCACTTGATCCCTCTTTGATCACTCCGGCGTAGACCGCGCCACCACTTTGGCCCGCGAGGGGCGCGAGGTTTTCCTCATACCAAGCGGAGGCTTGCGAGGCGGCGGCTCCGGCGGAAACTTTTTTGAATGCTTTTTCGGCGGCGATGGCCGCTTCTTTCACCGTGTCGCGAGCTTTCATCAGCTCGTTTAGCAGTTCGCTGGCCGGGGCCGCTTCATTGGCGATGAGGTGCTTTGCGATCCGGTCAGGCAGGGTCTCGTCAACCTTTGCCGTCACCACGGGCTGCTTGAGGGCAGCCAGTTTGTCATTGGCACTCTTCAGCTTGGCTTTGGCTTCGTCCAGAGATTGCCCGGTTTTGACCTTGAGTTCCTCGATCAATTCGAGGGCGGCGTCTCCGCAGACCGCTTCGACCCGGCGGATCCCGGCGGCGATGGCCCCTTCCGATTTCACCCGGAAATAGCCGAGGTCTCCAGTGGATTTGCGATGGGTCCCACCGCAGAGTTCCATCGAGTAGCCGTCAAATTTCCCGGCTTTCCCGCCGATCTGGACGACGCGAACCAGGTCGCCGTACTTGTCGCCGAAAAATTGCATCACCTTCGAGTTGTCCTTGATTTTGCTGTGAGCCACTTCCCGGATGCTGACGGGATCGGCGGCGGCGATGGCGCGATTCACCCGGGTCTCGATTTCCGAGATCTGAGCGGCGGTAAGGGCATCGCCATTGAAGTCAAAACGCAGGCGGTCGGGAGCAACCAGGGAGCCCTGCTGGGTGGCATCCCGGCTGACAACCTCGTGCAAGGCCCAGTGAAAAAGGTGGGTGGCGGTGTGGTGATTTTCGATGGCGCGGCGGCGGTCGGTATCGATTCTCAGAGTTACCTCCGAAGTTTTAGTTTCCGGTTTGATGTCCAGATGCAAAGCGGTGGCTTTTCCGATGCTGTAGGCGGCGAGCACGCCAACGGTCTCTTTCCCGGCAATCAATTCGCCGCTATCTCCCAGTTGCCCGCCTTTTTCTACGTAAAAGGGGCTCTTATCCACGATTGCAAAAACCCCGTCCTCATTTTCCACCCATTCCAACACGGTGGCTTTGGTTTCATCCTGTTCGTAGCCCACAAAATCGGTGGTGGCTTGGGTGTCGATCTTTACGGCTGAAACGACGGTGCCCCCGCCGCCCTTGGCTCCGGTGGCCTTGTGCTCCTCCACGAGTCGCTCCACTTCTTTCTGGTCGGTTTTCAGTTCCCGCTCATCGAGAAGGAGCTTGGTCAAATCGGTTGGAAATCCGTAGGTTTCCCAGAGTTTTACCACGGTTTTCGGCGGGAAATTGCCGCCAGCGGGCACCTGATCAGCCGCCAGTTGGAAAAGTTTCAAACCGCGGTCGAGGGTTTTGTTAAATTGAGTTTCCTCGGCGAGAAGCAGCTTCAAAATGCGTTCCCGGCGATCCTTCAGCTCGGGAAATACATCGCCAAATTCTTTGATCACGACAGGAGCCAGCTCGTGGAGAAAGGGTTTGTCAGCTTCGAATCCGAGAATCCGCCCGAAGCGCACCGCCCGCCGCAGGATGTTGCGGATCACGTAGTTGCGGTCGTTGTTGCCGGGTTCGATGCCGTCGGCAATCGAAAAACAAGTGGTGCGGATGTGGTCACCGATCACCCGGAAAGCCACATCGATCATTTCCTGCTCGCTCAGGCCGTGGCGATTCCCGCCTGCCGGGATGGTGCCGGTGTATTTTTTGCCGGACATCTTTGCGAGCGCATCGAAAATGGGGGAAAACACATCGGTATCGTAGTTGGAGGCCTGTTTGGAAAAATCCGTCATCCCTCTGGAGCCCTGGATGATCGAGCAGATCCGCTCAAAGCCCATCCCGGTGTCAACATGGCGGGCGGGCAGTTCCCGGAAGGTTCCGTCCTCATTGGCGTTGAACTGGATAAAAACCAGGTTCCAGATTTCGATGCAGCGGGCATCGCTCCCGTTTACCAGCGAGCCTTTAGTATCACCTTTGGGCGTGAGATCGACGTGGAGTTCTGAGCAAGGGCCGCAGGGACCGGTTTCACCCATCATCCAGAAATTGTCCTTTCGGTTCCCGTTGACGATGTGAACTTTAGGATCCAGCCCGGCTTTTTGGAAAATCGCGGCCCAGATATCGTAAGCCTCCTGATCAAAGGACGCTGGGTCGCCTTTCCCCGGAGCATAGACAGTGGCGTAGAGGCGGCTGGCGGGGAGGCCCCAGCGCTCCACGATGAGTTCCCAGGCCCATTCGATGGCTTCTTTTTTGAAGTAATTCCCGAAGCTCCAGTTCCCCAGCATTTCGAAAAAGGTGTGGTGATAGGTGTCGTAACCAACATCATCAAGATCGTTGTGTTTGCCGCCCGCACGGATGCACTTCTGGGTATCCGCCGCACGGGGAGGATCATACGGGGCCGCTTCGGTTCCCAGGAAATAAGGCACAAACTGATTCATCCCCGAGTTGGTGAACTTCAGGTTCGGCGAGGTCGGCATCAGCGAAGCTGAAGGGACGATGGTGTGTTTTTTCTCCTCAAAAAAGTCGAGGAAGGACTGTCTTATTTCACGAGATGTCATTTTCCGTGGAAAGTACTCGTTTTAACTGGCGTGGCAAGAATGGATTCAGCCGAAACGCCTTGATTTGTGTTTTCCATTCACAAGCTTGTAGCGGGCAGGAAACAAGCTTGTATTTTCCATTTTCAAGCTTGTAGTGGGCAGGAAACAAGCTTGTAGGTGGCAGGAAACAAGCTTGTAGGTGGCAGGATACAAGCTTGTAGGTGGCAGGATACAAGCCGGTTTTGACAGGAGAAGCAGCTGAGCTTGCGCTCGAAACCAGTCTGATAATCAACTCATTTTTAACTTGTTGCGTAGAAAGTGAGCCGTTGTACAGGGTACAGTCCGCCATTGTACAGGGTACAGTCTGGATTCGTTTAGAGTTTAAAGAACTCGTTTTAACTGGCGTGGCAATATGCTCATGAGTCGGAACTACTCCATTTCCGCAGCAGACCCGCCTCCACCGTCAGCCCCGGTCCAAAGGCGACGGAGAAGATCAAATCACCACTTTGAGCCTGTTCGAGAATGGCTTTGATCACAAACAGGATCGTCGTCCCAGCCATGTTGCCGTAGCGCCGCATCGTTCCCCGCGAGATGGCCAGCTTTTCAGGAGAGATTGGCAAGGCGCTTTGCACTTTGTCGAGGATGCCCCGACCGCCCGGGTGGATGGCCCAGTGATCAACCGTCTCGGGATCAACAATCGAACGGACGATTTCACCGACCCGGGTTTCCAGCATCTCCGGCACGCGGTTGGAGAGCACCAGATCAAAGCCTTGATCGCCAATCTGCCAGGACATGTCGGGTTCTCCTTCCGGGATGATGTCGGTAAAAAATTCTCCCAAAATGGCCGCACCGGTTTCCCGGGGTGATGGCTCGCGGCAACTCACCAGAGCCGCTCCCGCTCCGTCGGCAAAAAGACTGTTGGCCAGCACTGAATCATAGGTTGCTTCAAACTGGAGGTGCAGGCTGCAGAGTTCCAGGCACATCACCAGGACCACTGCGGCGGGATCGGATACGCAAATATGCCGGGCGAGGCGCAGGGCCGGGATGCCGGAGTAACAGCCCATAAAACCCAGCACAAAACGCTGCACATTCGGTCGCAGACCCAGATCTGCAATCAGATGGTAGTCCGGGCCTGGATTCACAAAACCCGTGCAGGAGGCAAAAATCACATGAGTAATGTCCCCGGCGGAAAAAGTGGGTGAGTTGGCCAGGATTTTTTTCCCCAGATCCCGCGCCAGAATTCTTGATTCCCGTGCATATACCCGGTTCCGCTGCCCAGTGCTGGCACGCCCCTTGTCGTCGAACAGCTCGTTGGAAAAGAAAGATTCGCAGACGCTGTGGCGGGTTTCGATTTCCGATCCCCGCAGGCTTCGTTTCAAGAGCATCCGAGTCCGGCGATCCTCGATTCTGGCCAGAAACAGGCCTTCCAGATCCGTTTGCCGATGCACAAACTTCGGGACCAGGGTCTCGATGCTATGAATGTAAGATTTCAAGAGTTAAAAGGGCACGAAATTAACGTATTCGCGAAAGATTGCGTCCCTTTTCTTTTTCACCTAGAGTCAGCCCAATGAGCGTAAAAAAAGTGAAACTTTCCTGCACCAGCAGCCTGGAACTGTCTGAGATCGGCTTTGGTACCTGGCGCATCCTCAATGACTCTCCAGTCCCAACCGCTGGCGAACTCGCAAAGCGGCTGGAAGCCTGTCTGGAACTGGGCATCACCACCATTGATACCGCTGAAATCTACGGGAGCTACACGGTGGAGGATGCTCTGGGTAAAGCACTGGCCTTTTCCGCCGATTTTAAAGGAGCTTTTGAAATCGTAACCAAATTTGGAATCGATGTCCCCGCCGCTGCCAAATCAACCGCCAGACTCCCCCACTACAATGCCACGGCAGAAAACATGATCATCTGCGCGGAGAAATCGCTCAAGAAACTCGGGGTCGAAGCTCTCGATCTGTTTCTGGTGCATCGTCCCGACTGGTTTACACCCGCAGAAGAGACGGCGCGGGGGCTCGATCAATTGATCGCCCAGGGGAAAATCAAACACTCCGGAGTATCCAACTACACCTGGCACCAGTTTGAATTGCTGAGTTCCTGCGTCAGCCAACCGTTGGTGACCAATCAGGTCGAGATCAATTTGCTAAACATGGATGCTCTCTACGATGGCACTCTCGCCCAGTGTGAGCAGCGAAAAATCCGCCCCATGGCTTGGTCGGTGCTTGGCGGGGGTGGGCTTTTTAGCGGTAGCGAAGCCGCCCGGCGAATCCTCGCCGCCTTTGAGGAGATGCGGGGGCGATACGGCGGTGCCGGTGATGATGCCCTGGCGACCGCCTGGGTCATGGCCCATCCCAGCCGCCCCCTGGCGATTACCGGCAGCAACAAACTCACGCGAATCGCCTCCCAGGCCCGAGCTGCCGATTTCCAAATGGAGCGCCAGGACTGGTACTCCCTCTGGTCCGCCGCCCAGGGACGCTCCATCCCGTAAGATTTTGCAGAACAGCATGGCTCATTCCTCCCAACTCGAACCAACTGTTGACCGCCGCGAAATCCAGCGACTTGGTTTTCTTTTTGCGGCGCTTTATTTTATTCAGGGAATCGCGGAACCAGGGGAAGGCCTGATCGCCCAACCACTCCGCTCATTGATGCGCTCCTGGGGAGAGTCGGCTGCCGCGATCTCGACTATCAGTTTGATCATCAGCGTGCCCTGGGTATTAAAACCCTTCTATGGATTACTCACGGATTTTGTGCCTATTTTTGGCTCACGGAGAAAGAGTTATCTATTTCTTTGTAGCGGCGCAACCGTACTTTCCCTGATCCTTCTTTTCTTTTTTCCACCGGAGAAAGGGGCTTTTGGTATTTTTGTGGTTCTGTTACTGGTCGCCACAGTAGGGGTGGCTTTTACCGATATTGTGGTTGATGCATTAATGGTAGAAAAAGGCCAGCCCACCGGGAGGACTGGGCGACTCCAGTCCATTCAATGGGCAGCGATCTATGTGGCCACCATTTTGACCGGCACGCTGGGTGGCTATTTGAGCGCTAATCACCTCCAAAATTACAGTTTTTTGATCTGCGGTCTTATCACTCTGCCCACCGTCTTGATGGCCTGGTTTTTCATCGATGAATCACACAGCCCCAAGCCACCCGGCAGCCTGCGGGGCGACCTGAAGCTACTTTGGCACACGGCGAAATCACCGGCGGTTCTGGCGGTCGGTGGGTTTCTCTTTCTACTGAACTTCAATCCGTTTTCTTCGACCGTGCTCTATCTGCGGATGACATCTGATTTGGGCTGGAGTGAGCAATTTAGCGGGAACTGCACCTCACTGGCTTCAGTAGGCTCAGTCCTGGGCAGCATCGCCTACGGCTTTTACTGTCGCCGGGTCCGCTTTTCCCTGCTGATTCATCTCGGCATCGCCGCCTGTGTCTTGAGTGCCCTGGGTTACTGGGCGATGCGGGATCCACTCTCGGCCATGGTGATCAGCGTGTTGACCGGTTTTTCGCTAATTACCGCGACCCTCGTTCAATTGGACATTGCTGCGCGGGTGTGTCCAGCCGCCGCTGCCGGGACGACCTTCGCACTGCTCATGGCCGTTTCAAACCTCGGTTTCTCCGCCTCAACCTGGGCCGGGGGCCAGCTCTATGATTATTTCAAAACCGTGATGGGCCCCACCGCCACCTTTAATGTCCTAGTTGCGATTGGTGCTCTCTGTACAGCGGCAGGCTGGCTGCTGGTCCCCCTGCTCCATCGCCACCCGCCGGAGGAAGGGGCAGGCGTGTCGTAATTGATCCGCCGGATTATTTGCGGCACTCCTGCGCCATACGTAAATAAGTGGGTTGATTGTTAAAAAAATCTTTCCGAAAAACCTGCAATTTCCCTTGCACCCTGGTTGAAAGGGTTCTAATAATAAAAATTGCTTTAACATCAAACTATTTGATTTCCTAAATTGAAGATTCGTTAGCGACTTCGCAGTTTGCGAACCACCACTTAAATGAAAGTTTTCTTTATCGTTCTTTTTTCGTTTCCGGCCTTGGGGATGCTCAGAGGCAACGATAATCCATTATCCCAGCAGGCCAGCCAAGTAGAAACTCGCAGCGGGAACCAAGCCATGCAGCAATTCAAGCTGGCTCAGAAAAACGGGAATCTGTTCAGCACTGAAGCTCAACACCGGGAGGGTGAAACGGGTACTCTGCAAAAACCGATCCAAGTTGACCTCAGTGAAACCTCCACAGCCTTTGAAATCATGGTACATCTAACCGATGATTCAATCGAAGAAGACTTTTCATTTTCCTATCGTGATGGACACGTAAAAGTGAAGCGAAAAAACAACGCCACCAATTCTTCAAAAAGCTCCGAGGTTATGGTGAAGCTTCCAGGTCCAGGCACAGCCAGCATGGTCACCCGATTCACACGAGATGGGAAACTGATATTTAACCTACCCAAGACCGCAGTGGCATCTCTCGGTAGAGAGTTTTAACAACTCGACTCTCGACTGTACCCTGTTGGATCGCCGACTGTACCCTGTTGAATCGCCGACTGTACCCTGTTGAATCGCAATCCACTAGCCATCAGAAGCGGATCGGGTATTGGTCAACCACGGTTCCTTGAACATCTCGAAGGTCGAGGACGGCGGAGGATTGAGCCCAGTTGATGGTGACCATGCCAAAATTCCGAGATTGGAAGTTGGTGGGGCTGACCCGGTGGCGATTGAGCTCCCCCTTTCGACCACCCCCGGCATTGGTGAGGCCACTGGAAGTGAGTTCGTAAATGGGAAAGCCGGGGCTCAATGGATCGCTAGTTTTCAAATCCATGATTTCACCCATGTGCCGGTCACCGCTCACAAATAAAACCGGCTTGGTGAGGTGGGTTTTTATGAGTTTGAGGAACCGCTCCCGTTGCAGAGGAAAGTTTTCCCACGATTCCCAGCGATGATCCTGGGGTAGAAACTGGATGCTGGAAACGATGATCCGAAAGTCCGCCGGGATTTGCAGTTGAGCCTCCAGCCAAGTCCACTGCGCGTCTCCCAGAATGGTGGCTTTTGGATCGCGGTTTCGGTCGTTGGGACCATCCGGAGATTTTTTGGGCAAAAAAGTGAGGGGATCCCGGAAATATCGGGTATCCAGCAGGATGATCTGGAGACGTTTTCCGGGGGCACCGAAATATTTGACCTGGTAGGTGCCGGGGTATTTGAGGACTTCGCTATCCGGGGGTGTTTGAAAGAATTCGTGGAAGGCTGCCTCGGACTCGACTTTCATGGGATAATCACTTCCACCGTCGTTGACGCCGTAGTCGTGGTCATCCCAAACAGCGAGGATGGGGCAGGTTGCTTTCAATTTTTGATAACCGGGTTTGGCACCGAGTTTCAGGTATTTGGCACGCATCACCTCCATATCGAGGGTATCGCCGTAGATATTGTCCCCCATGAAGATGAAAAGATCTGGTTTGGCGGCAACGATGGGCTCCCAGATGGGTTGATCCTTATCCTGATGGGCACAGGATCCCAAGGCGAACTGGGTGACTTCCGACCCGGCGACCAATCCGGGATCTGCGGCGGTCAGGGAACCAAACAGGCAAAAGAACAGGGCGGTGAATCGAAATGACGGATTCATGATCAATTAGCTTTCAGCAACCAATTCGAGGATCTATTGGGGTGGCTTTTTGCGAAAGAGTTGGAATTTTTTTCCGCCAGTTTCCTCAGTGATTTTCGATGGTTGGGTGACAGGGGCTGCCGACGCCGTAACCTCGGCTGTTTGTTGAGGAGGAGCTGAATTTTTGCGATCAAAGTTTTCCTGGATCTCACGGGCATCAGCCTCCAATTTCTTTTTCTTTAGGTTGTTAAACTTCCCTTTTTTTTCGGCTTCAATGAGTTGCGTGTTGATTTCCGCAAGCTGGTCGAGGATCACTTGATCGGTCGGGGTGACGATGAGTTTAAGTTCTTTCGGGAGATTTTTTACATAGTCGTAGGTTTCCAAAGGGAGAGGCTCATTGGTGGGTGAGTATTTCTGGACGGTGCGGCGAAGGGGGGTGCCATTGATATCACGCAACTGCTCTTCGAGGATTCGACCCATGGGATCGTAGAGGAATTTTCCCCGGTATTTAGGTTTTCCTGAAGCATCCATAATCAAAACTTCATCGGGCAGCCCAGAGGAATTCAGGGAGATTTGCCGAGTTTGAATAAGGGTGTCATCGCCGGTCATGGACTTCCGCCTGGTGTGCTGGACTACCAGATTTTCGATTTTTTCTGTGTTATCATCGAAAACGGTTTCGGTGTAAGTACCATCGGGATGATTTTCAGCCCGACCCCAGAACTTGGTCTCTTTGTTCATCCGACGGGGCTGGAATTCGATTTTCACATGGCTGCCTGCTTTTTCGGCACTCAAATTAGTGGCCATCACAAAAGCTGGGGTGCTTTGGATAACACGCTGGTTGAGATTTGGAACTCCAGACATGGAAGAGGGAGTCGCCGGGCCGTTATACGGATTGTTCATTTTCCGCATCTCGGGCTGGCCGGTCGAACCTTCTTTCTGATGAAATTGTGCAAAGATCGGTCCCTGGCATAACAACAGAAAAGTGATTGAAAAAAACAGTCTCATGGAAGTTTGTGTTTAGGCGCGACGCGATTATTCAGAATCTGTGCCAAGATTATCCTGAAATCTATGACGAGGCAAGATTAATGAAGTTAGGAATACCTAACCATAATCGATCAATTTATTCGTGATCCGCGAGGTAGCGCTCAGCATCCAGCGCGGCCTGGCAACCGTTTCCGGCAGCGGTGATAGCTTGGCGATAAACGTGATCCGCGACGTCTCCGGCCGCAAAAATCCCCTCGACAGTGGTGCGGGTGTTCTGGGTCTGAATGATGTAGCCGTTTTCATCCAGTTCCACCCCGGTTCCAGCGAGAAAGGAGGTGTTGGGAATGTGGCCAATGGCGACGAAAACGCACTTCACCTCAACCCGCGCGACTGAGCCGTCGACGGTATTGGCGAGGGAAATAGCGGACATCTCACCTTTATCATCAGTGATGTACTGGGTGACATAAGCGTTCCAGACTGGTTCGATTTTTGGGTTGGCAAGAACGCGATCACTCATGATTTTAGAGGCACGAAGCTCGGCACGGCGATGAATCAGATAGACCCGGCTGGCGAAGCGGGTTAGGAAATTGGCTTCTTCACAGGCGGAATCACCGCCCCCGATCACCGCCACGGGGACATTGGGATAAAAAGCGCCGTCACAGGTGGCACAGGAAGTTAACCCATGGCCGATGAGAGACTTTTCATTGGGCAAACCGAGGTGGCGAGGGCTTGCTCCGGTGGCTATAATCACAGTTTTGGTATCATAATTGGTCCCGCTCATGGTGCGGAGTCGGAAGCCGCCGTGGATTTTTTCGATGGCATCCACCCGATCATACTCAACCCGGGTGCCGAACTTTTCGGCCTGCTGCTGCATGCGCATCATCAATTCGGGTCCTTCAATGCCTTCGGGGAAGCCGGGGAAATTTTCCACCTCTGTGGTCGTGGTCAATTGACCGCCGATTTGCTCACCAGCGATAACTAGAGGGGCCAGATTTGCCCTGGCGGTGTAAATAGCAGATGTCCAGCCTGCGCAGCCAGTTCCGATGACGATTACATTTTCCATGTGCCGACATACTCTGAATCCTTAGTTCGCTCAAGAGAAAAGGACTTTTTTGTGTTGGCTCGATAAAAATTGGCGACCTATCAACCACCAACTGGTGAGGCAAAAATAGTGGTGAAAGGATCGACGCCATCGGCGGGATTCCAATCGGTCGGGGCCGGAGGCGCAGGAGTTGGAGCGACTCCTTTCCCTGCCGGGGCATCTGCTTTTCCTTTACCTTTACCTTTGGCACCTCCCCCAGTGAGGGACGCTGCGGCAATCCGCTCCGGCGGTGGCGGCGTGTAATTGGGATCGCTTCCCGGGTTTATGTCGGAAACGATTCGAAAGCCGGTGAAGTAATTTCTCTCTTCGGCCATTTCAGCGGCTCTCCGGGAGGTGGACTCAAAGCCCTCAATCGTGCGAAATGAAGCACCCCGCTTGATGGGAACTAGCTTATCGGGATTGTCGGGATGAGCATCCCAGGTGGCCGTCCATTCACTCACATTACCAGCCATTCCATTGACTCCATAGCTGCTGATGTCGGTACTTGATAGCGCGTCTACTGGAGCCCAAGCCACAAAGCCATCGACCGAGCCAGCTGTTTTGTCTCCCGAGTCTTTTTGGTCGATGCCGGAGTTAAATTTAGTGTGGTCGATTTCATTTCCCCAGGGATAGATCGAGCCTTTTCGGCTGCGGGCGGCTTTTTCCCATTCTTTTTCAGTGGGCAGGCGGGCGTTTTTCCAGCGGGCATAGGTATAGGCATCCCACCAATCAACCCCGGAAACCGGGCAATTGGGATCAATCGGGCTGTCGAGAAACTTTTTCCCTTTTAACGCGGCCTGGTACATCTCGTTCCATCTTTCCGGAACGTGAGAGGTTTTATCGGCAGGCTGATCCGGGTGTTGCCAGGAGGTCAGCGAAGTTGGTTTGCTGGCGATGTCGGCCAGAAACTCGGCGTATTGAGCGATGGTGACCTCCTGCTGGCTCATCCAAAATTCCGGCACCTCGATCATGGGCCCGTTCTGAAAGGGAAAGGGCCCTTCCGGAATTTTAGAGAACGTCTTAAATTCCCGGA
Source organism: Verrucomicrobiales bacterium (assembly GCA_041742015.1). Taxonomy (GTDB): domain Bacteria; phylum Verrucomicrobiota; class Verrucomicrobiia; order Verrucomicrobiales; family DEV007; genus Arctic95D-9. The sequence goes on from JBGSJM010000153.1 coordinate 16,898, forward strand.
TTTCAGGGGCTTTTTTCAGGAAATAACTGGCGGCAAATCCTCCGATCACCACAACGGCGAGACCAATCATACTTCCCATGACGATGGCGTTCTTGTTGGTCTCCTGAGCGGTGATTTCTTTGACCCGCCCCCGGGAAAGACCGCTGGTTTTGGCCATGGTATCTGCATTGAGCCCCCGGCGCAAACCATCGATAGATCGGATCCCATCGATTCTCTCCTGCCCCAACCGGTCGATCAGAGAATAGAGGCTGGACTCGGTGCTTCCTTTACGGATAAAAGGTTTCAGGGCGGTCCCCAGGATTTGCAATTGTTGTTTCTCCTCATCGGGAGAGATCATGCCACCAATGCTCTTGACGGGATTGGCGATTCTGACCTGATCGCCATGATGCACCAAAATAGTCTGGGGAGTAATGATTCGGTGTTGCATTTGATTGGCCCGAAAATATTCCAGCGCACTACAACACGCCTCCATGACGTGCCAGAGAGCATCATCACTTAAATTGGTGCGCTGGGCCGCCAAATCCGCCAGACTGGGGGAGTCCACCAGTTCGAGAGTGTAAAAGTTCACTCCCTGCTCCTGGATACACTCATATACCAACGAGACATTGGGATGATTGACCCTGGCTCTGGCGCTGGCTTCATTGACGAAAGCCTGCACCCAGACCGGATCGCGGCGATGTTTGCGGTAAAGAGTCTTGATGGCGACCTTCCGGTTGATCGAGGTTTGCTCAGCCTCGTAAAGCGCAAAATCGCGATCGCGCTGAATGATCCGGTCGAGCCGATAATCGCCAATTTGGGTGCCAATCGGAAGATCCTCATCAAAGGCTTCGATCCCATCCACCGGTGGCTGAGCGGGTGCGACCATACCGGCCATGGGAGTTGCTGCCGCTCTAGATGGCGCGGCAAAAGGAACTGGGACCGGGTCCTGCTCAACCGGTGCAGGCAGACCGATAACTGAAACGAGCCACTGTTTCAGCGTTTCGATCTCGACCGGTTTATAGAAAAGTTTATCCCCGGCGATGACCCGACTATAATAAGCCGACATATCCGTTTTTGAACAAAAGGCGCTGGGGAACGCCCCCAGTGCCTGGTAGGCGTAGTCCCTGAAATCAAACAGCGAACTGCCATTGATCTCTGGAATGGTGCCAACCATGGCAGAAATGTGGATCACCGATCCAGCCACAGCCATGGCTTCAGTTGGGTTGGCCGCAGTGTAAACCAAGTTGGCGCTATGGTGCAAATGATGAGCCAAAGCCATGCGATCAGCTTCGTTTTCTTCGACAATTAACAGAACGGTATGCGCCATGATTTACTCAAAAAAGGATCAACGATTGATTGGAAACAGCGAAGAATCAGGACCTTGCGGAGGTGGTTGAGGCACCTCCACTGGAACGGGCGCAGCAAAGCGGAGACTTCTAAGTTCCTCAGAAGACAACACACTATCCTGTAATTGATTTTTGTAAAATAGCTCCACCACGTATCCGAAATAGACCCGCTCACCCAATTTTTGCTTTTGTTCAACTGTAAACACGGGCTGATGATAAAATACTTCAACTTCCTCGGTTCGGTTTTCTTTCCAGTTGTAAGGTTCCGAGGGGAATTCGTAAGAAATCGGGGCAGTGGTGGGACCGGGAATCTTTCCGTTGATCAAATCGTAAAAATAGACCCTCAAATCCATCTCCCCACCCCGAAGTGCTACCCCGGCCTGTCCGACGATGGGGATTACCAGAGAAACTCTCTCGCCATTTTGATCCAGAGGGAATTGAGTCAATCGGATTCTTCCAATTTTCAGGAATTTCCCCGCTTCAATTTCCGGGAGGGAAGGATCTTCGCCGTTGAGCACTTTGGTGGCCACTTTGTGAAAAGGTCCTGCCGTAATCGGGCCCATTTTCGCGACTTGATTCCAAAATTTCGAGGCGAGTTCTAGATTTCCCATCTCTCCATAAGTAGCAGCAATTTCACTAAGAACCCGGGGGTGACGGGGAAGGTTTTCTTCAACGTCCAAAAAAGCCTCCAGCGCCCCTGAAAGATTTCCCCGGGCGCGATCATCAACCCCGCTCTTGACCAATCGAGCAAGGAGTGTGTCAGAAATCTCCGCGACAGGGTCGGAAATCGTAGTCAGGTCGGGAGCCTTCATTTGAACAATCAGAGTGCCTTTTGGGGCCAATGGAGGCGGATTTTCGGGAACCACCACGGGTGCTTCAGTCACCTCTTTGATGTTAGGGAGTGACGAAGCTGGATCGGTCAGTACCACCAAAGGCTGCTGCACCACGGCAGGCTGTGGCAACTCCACAACCGCAGTAATCACTGGCTTGATATCAGCGGCAGCCCGCTTCCAGAGAGCCGTTGCCACTGAAGCGATTTGAATCGCAGCCAACAACCCGGCAATCCACATCGCATTCAAAAACGAATAACCAAGATCGGAACGCTTTGCTAATAAACCCCTGTCTGCCATGGATCTGAAATTAAAACTCAATCATGAAAATTTTCGCAATGTTAACTAAAACACTAAGAAAGATAGACGTCGGAACGTCAAAAGCAAACCAGGGCTTCTCTTCAAACTTAACGGATTAAATTTAATTTTAAAAGATTGACGAAAAAACCTAATTTTATATTATCCTTTAAAGTGGTTTTCTTTTCGGAGGTATTTTTATCCGGTTAAAAAGCACTTTTTACAATAAATCCAAACATCCAAAAAAACCGTGAGCAGCCATTTAGCTAGTGATATTGAAATCGAAGGAGACTTGAATTGCTCCACCGATTTGATTTTCGATGGTTCTATTAAAGGGAACATAATCTCCAAAGGGAGCGTGGTGATCGGTAAGAACGCTGATGTATCCGGAAACGTGAAGGCCGAAAAGGCTGTTGTGGAGGGCAAAATTGATGGAAGTGGGGAGTTTGTAACCTGCCGTCTGACTCCATCTTCCGTAATTTCCGGCTCGGTGACTACCGTTAGCCTCCAGATGGAGGAAGGGGCGAGTCTGTCCGGCCAGTGCAAGGTAGGAAAAGGCAAACCAGCCTAGACCGCCAGCCCCGGCAACAATCGAAAATTTTCCAAAAAACCTGCTGGAGAAATCCGGCAGGTTTTTTTGTTGAATTGACTCGGTGATTGTACACTGTTGGGTCGCTGGCTGTACACTGTTGGGTCGCTGGCTGTACCCTGTTGAATCGCTGACTGTACCCTGTTGGGTCGCTGACTGTACCCTGTTGAATCGCTGACCATCAGGGATTAAATCTCAATCTGGCAAACTCTCGAAAATAAAAAGTCCAAATGATTTCGCCACATGAAAATCGGGGATTTTTGTCTTGGGATCGATCCAACTAATCCAATCCTGCTGGATACTACCGTCAGCACGATGAGAGAATTCACCCCGGTACACCCCGGCAATCATGCGATTTTCTTTTAAACATCCCAATTCGCGAAGATGACTTAAAGGGATCGAGCCCTCCACGTGATAACCCGTCGAGGTAATTTCAGCCCTGATCTTGATCTGTCCCGAAGTCCAACCCGGATTGAAGTTGCGATGGAAAACACCCTGGTAGTCATAGATCAACCCTCTCGGGTCCATTTCAAATCCGTAATATGGCTCTGACAAATCAACGGTTGGAGAAACAAAAATTTCGACCCGATCCGATCCCAAAACCTTTTCATCGTCGCTGCCGGACTGATGCAACACAATATCGCGGTCCTCAGCGAGAAACTCGAAATGAAAAAGCAATCCATCGTGCCAGGCTCTAAATCGTGTTTCGGGAGCTTCTTGATCCAGCCAGGGAAAGGAAAAATCGGTCAACCAGACAGCCTGTTCCGGTTGGGAGGTGAATGGGAGGTGATAGATTTTTTCGGAATTCATGATAAGAGATCGTTCACTTGATCCAAATGAGTTATCACCGCATCGGGCGCGACCCCGATGAGCCGCTGATCATTTTCATGCCAGCGCAGGCTTCTTTGATCACCGGCAAAGAGAACGGTTCGGATTCCCAAGAGCCCGGCTGGCCAGACATCCTTGAGGCGATCATTGCCAACATAAAGAATCTCGGAAGGATGAATGTTTCTCTCCGCCATTCGGGAAAGAAGAATGTTATAAAGTTTGGGCGATGGTTTTCCTTCTTTAAAATGATGGGAGAAAATCATAGATCGACTGTCGAAGCCATGTTCCTCCAGCGTTTTCTCGGTGAGTGCAGGAAAAATCAAAGGCGTGTAAAATTGGGCATTCGACACAACCCCGAGAATCCGACCTCTGGAGCGAATCCTCTCCAGGCAGTCAGTCAGCCCCGGCATTGGCCAAACAGGATTGGTCACACATTCATAAGCAACACAGGCATAGGGTGCCAGCTTTGGATTAATTCCGATTTCGGCCAGCAACGTTTCCCAGACCTCGCGAATTTCCATTTCAGGAAACTCGGCCAGTTGTTCTTCCAGAGCCAGCCTGATCAAATCCCTGTATCTGTTTAATGCCACAGACGGTTCAACCGTGCCCGCCCCCGCCTCCAACAAAGCCTTGGCTATCCCTTTTTCGGGAGAAGCCCCCTCCCCAGCCTGGCAGATGTCTCCGGCCGCAGAAATCATCATGGTGCCATAAATATCAAAGACCACCGCCTTAATCCCTTGAAAGACTGGCAGCAACGGCTTTTCCGCAGTTTCGACCGGCAGAAGCGGCTGGGAATGGTCTTTGATATACTGCACCAAATCCATCACGTTCTCAGTAAATTTAGTCGCCAGGGATCTAAAAATTGATTTAGAACCTGATTCGGATTCAGGCTGGAAACCTTGCTGCGCGGGCTTTTACTGATTTTTTGATAAAGAGAGAGCAAGTTTTTTCCATAAGAACTAACACTATAAGAATTTTCGACAAGCTGTCGATTGATGGCGATCTCAACTTCCGAACATGGCTGCAATTCTGGCAGATTTAGCGCTTTCAAGGCACCAGGGTCCCCGGCAACCTTGAGAATAACTTTGCGCTGAAAGTCTTCGTGAAGCATCCCGAAATCAACGCAATCATTGACCACCCAGCGCGAAAATGTCTGATCCACCGCATTCTGGGGCAAAGGGCGATCATAGGCCAGATAAATCCAACGCAGCGTTGCATCAGCAGTTTTGCGAAGCTGATCCTCGCCCACCCATTCAAGCGGCACCTCAATTCTTTGATAAAGGTGATCCAGACTGATCCCGGACGCCCCAAAATCACTCGTTATCCTCGGCAGATTCCTACCCACGACACTTTTTCCGGAAAGCCAGGGCTCCAGAAACGCCAGACCAAACCCCTCGGCAATGGATGTTGTTAGAATGGCATCCGACCAGCCAACCAAATCTGGAAATTGATACTGCCCATCCTGCCCAATTCCAAAGAAAATCGGCAATTTCATCTCGGTAGCCAGAGCGCGCCATTGCTCATAGACTGAAAACCACTCAGGATTTTCGGGAACCAGACTGGTGGCGAAGTCAAAATCACGACCATACGCCAAAGCCAGAAGGAGCAACTCGCCGATGTTTTTGCGCCGAATCGCCCTGGTGGGATAAAGGATAAACTTTTTCCCTTTGGAAAACGGTTTTTGATCCGGGCTTGTCGCGGGTTTGATCCCGGTCACGGAATTCGGCAGCAGATGCAACTGATCGGGAGTCATCCCGGCAGCTTTCAGAAAATTCCGGTCCCGCTGATTGATTGTCGCATAATGAACATGACTGGCCATCGGGTAGAGGGTTCGCCGGAAATCTTTCTCCACATCAAAAAAACCGCGCTGGGCCACATAGTTTTTTGGTCGGCCATCTTCGGGAAAATCATGCATTTGCAGGAGAATGCTGGCTTTCTCCTCGGCCAGACTGGAAATGGCCAGCGGCATCAAGACATTCTTTCCCAGATTGTGATTGTGAAAGTGCCAGACATCAGGCTGAGACCCAAAGTGATTTTCGGCGGTGTCTTTTAAAGCATCCGCGAGCCCATCAGACATACTCAAATAGGCGGACTTGCGATACTGCAAACCTGGGATCACCGCCAGGTTATCGATAATAACGCCTTCCGCAGGCTCTTCCCCGGAGATCACGAGGATCTCGACTCCAGATCCCCGAAGAGCTTCCTGAGTCGATTGGATCACATTGGTCACCCCTCCGCGTCGGAGATGGTAGTGGACGATGGCTATTTTCATCAAAGGTTTTTGAACTCACAGCATCAACTGATTTGCGAAAGATTCAAAAACAAAAACCACCTCTCCGTCATTGGGAGAGGTGGTCTTGGACAGGAGTTTTTGTAAATTAGGGGCCAAAGCTTTTAGGGGTGCTTTGCTTTTTCACCTCGGGGTAAGGCTAGTTGATAATAAACATGAAATTACCAATAATACAAGGTTTTTATTCGTACTTTTTTATAATTAATTTTCCCAAAACGATTATCGCTGAGGCGTAGATCGCCGAAAATACTATAAAAAAAGCCCTTTCGTTTCCGAAGGGGCTTTTCTAAAATTTGTTTTTGAATTCCAGAATTAGAAATCCACCGTCACGCTAACTCCACCACTAAAGATGTCATTTGCGTTGTTCCCATTGGTGGGAAGAAGATCAACACCATCTGCCAACCAGGAATCAGGAGATCCGTTATATCTCACATACGGAGTCAAAGTGGCTTTGCAACCCAGAGCGATTGGCAGCGCTGCGCGGATATAATAGCTGTTCCATCCAGACGAGCGGTCGTGATCAAGTGTGTTGTCAAATCTCTGTGTAATCGTCGCAGGCCAATAGTTATCGCTGTAAAGAACGCCACCTGAAAGATCCAAACCAATGTTATCGGTGATGCAGAAGCTCTTCTCTAAACCAAGGGTGTGGACCCAAGCACCATTATCTTCAGTATTCCCGTGTAAGGGGGACAATGCAGAAGGCATGTTGCGGTCATAAGCACGACGATAAAAAGCGTTTACTCCACAAAACAACTCACGATCCAATTGGAACCAAAGTTCACCACGGGAATCACCGAGGGTGGCAGCATTGTTGGTTCCGCTTGGTCCACGAAGATTTGGGTAGAATCTGTGAATGTAACCGATCGTTGAAGTAAATCCAAAGAACGAAGGTAATTCAACAGATGCATACAAATCAGACTCATCCCAGTTATTATCAGCAGTAGAACCCAGACCCGTGATTTGGCGAGCACCCACAGTTACTGGAACCGGAAGACCATCAAAAGTATAATTTACGTCTGCCCACACGTTGTCGCGAAGATGGCGAACACCGTAGAGGATGTAATCAGAGTCATATCCTATCGAAATATGACCCTTTGCATCGGGGCTACATTCAACTGGACATTTTCCAGACGTTGGCGCGTAGCAGTCGCCTGCCACAACTCCGTTTATGGCAATCGCGCCAATCAATGCTGCTAATAGTGTGTTTAGTTTCATAAAATTCTCTTTTGGATGATCCCATCGACACTAGGTCAAAAGTTTCATTAATAATTTTGTCAGAAATTTTAAGGAATTGCAAACTAAAATAAGTTTTTATTTTTTATAAAAAACATCTCCCGAACTCCCTCAGTATTATAGCAGCATATCATCCGAGCGACCATTTTAAGCTTAGGTCCATCCCCACTGGCAAAGGAGTTATGGAACCTTCAGGAGCTTCTAATTTTTTGATGGTTGAAGGTTCTTTGACCAGTCGGAAGGTCTCCCTGGAAACCGGAAAACCGTAGTGAGCAGGCCCATTTTTTGATAAAAACTTTAAAAAAGCCTCCAATCCTTCACCGCTTTGCAAATCTGCCCCCGCCTCTTCAAAAGCCATCGCGTAAAGTTGAGGAGCGCACCCGCCGGTGTAACAGCCGGCGGCACAGCCACAGTCGGTAGCCTTTTGGGTGTGGGGGGCACTATCCGTCCCGGCAAAAAATCGATTTTGCCCAGGCTGGGTGACCGCCTCGCGCAGCGCGGACCTGTCTTGGGAAAATTTCACCAGTGGGAGACAGTACAGATGGTATTTGAATCCCTGCACGAGATGACCCACCGTGTAAAGCAAGTGCTGCGGAGTAATCGTTGCCCCAACCCGCCCTCCGGGCGCAGCCCGAACAAATTCAACCGCCTCACGGGTGGTAATGTGTTCACAGACAACTCGGAGGTTTGGGTGGGTTTCGAGAAGTTTTGGCATCCATTCGCGATAAAATCGAGACTCTGCGGTTTGTTCAGCATCAAAGTAGTCCGCCCCGGTCAACCCATGCTGTTCGCCGTGCAGGCAAAGCATGATCCCATGGTTCTCAATAGATCTTAGCACATCAGACCCGATCCACCTTTCGATGGGAATTCCATGGGCTGAATTGGTCGTCCCATGAGGAGGGTAATATTTGCAGGCCCGGAGTAGCCCTTTTCTGACTCCGCGATCAATCATTTCCGGTGTGGTGTCCTTGGTCAAGTACAGCGGCACAATCAATTCCTGGAATTGCTCCGCCCCCGCATCCCTTAACACCTGCTCGTAACTCTTGATAGACCAACTTTCAGAGGTGTTGGCACCGTCCACCCTCGATACCGGGGGCAAAGTATTCGGCATGGCGAGGGCTCCAGCGCAGCCCATCGCGAGATGATCCTGAATGTATGAGGCAACATTCGCCCCCTGTCGAAAATGGGTGTGAAGATCAAACCACTTTGGAATTTCAATTGTCTGAGGCATCTCCATAAGCCATAAACCGCAACTCCCCTCACGACAAGCGGATCACGAAATTTCCAGGCATTTAAAAACGCCAAAAGTGACACGGGAACTCCTGTCTGGATTTTTCCGCCTTCATCATGCCGCTTGCTCTTACCAAATTTTGGAGAGATAACACCGCATGAGTTTTAAAGATCAAAACAAAGGTAATCCGGGTGTCTCACGTCGTCGTTTCCTAGGTGGAACAGCGGCTGCGGCAGCTTCACTGAATATCATTCCGAGTTACCTGCTCGGGCAGGATGCGCCCAGCAAAAAAATAAACATCGCTTTTATCGGGGTGGGTGGACGTGGCGATGCCAACGTCAACGGATGCGCCTCGGCCGGAGCCATCGTTCATGCCCTGGGTGATTGTGATGAAACCAAGGCCAAATCAAACCGTGAAAAATTTCCCGAAGCAAAATTCTACAGGGACTGGCGCGAAATGCTGGCCGCAGAGGGCGACAAAATCGACGCGGTCGCCATCTCCACCCCGGACCATAACCATGCCGTCGCTGCCATGGCCGCCATCAAAATGGGCAAACACGTCTATGTCGAGAAACCCCTCACCCTGACCATTTCAGAAGCCCGCGCTCTTCATGCCGAGGCCAAAAAACGCGGACTCTGCACCCAGATGGGCAACACCGGCCACGCAGCAGAGGGTGCCCGGCTCACCAACGAATATGTGCAATCCGGCCTACTCGGCGAAATCAAGGAAGTTCACTGCCGAACCAATCGCCCAATTTGGCCACAGGATTTGATCCGCCCGGCGGAAGAGCCCGTTCCCGATACCTTGGATTGGGACCTCTGGATCGGCCCAGCCGCCATGAAACCCTACAGCAGCAAAATCGCGCCTTTCAAATGGCGTGGGTATATTGATTATGGAACCGGTGCTCTCGGTGACATGGGTGCCCATATCATCGACCACCCGACTTGGGCTCTTGGGCTCGGAGTGCCGGAAAAAGTCGTCGTCGAAAAAGCTGATCGAAAAACACCTGGATCGGAGAAAGATTCTCATCCCCAGTCCTGCATTATTCACATGTACTTTGCCGCCAAAGGGAATCGCGGTCCGGTCCACCTTACCTGGTTCGACGGGCAATACACCATCCCCCGGGTCGCCGGGATGCCCGAGGACAAAAAAACTCCCGACAACGGCTGTGTCTATCTAGGCAGTGAGCATGTCATGATGCATAGCAGCCACGGTGGAAACCCAGAGATTATCGATGCCAAACGCGATAAATTTGTGGCCCCTGCCAAGACCCAGGAACGCTCTCCGGGGCATTACAAAGAGTGGTTGGATGCCATCAGATCCGGTGATCCATCCAAAGCCAAATCCAATTTTGATGTGGCAGCGCCATTGACCGAAACCCTCCTCCTCGGAGTGATCGGATCAATCATGGGACCCGGAACCGAACTCACCTGGGACGCCGAAAAGTTGACCACCGGAAATGCCGAAGCCGACAAGTGGGTGAAGCACAACTACCGCGACGGCTGGAGTCTCTAGAGTCACTAAAACCTTCCGCAACCCGTTGGGGTTGGGTCTTCTTTTGTGGGCAGTGGCCATGGGTAGCTATCGCAACCCCTGGCTACATTCCTAAATCGCTTCGGGATAGTTTTTGCGTCGATTGGTGTAAAGGCAAATCTCATTTGCCCGCCGCCTCTTTTTTCAGCGAATTGATAAAGGCCACCAGTTGCCAGATTTGTTTTTCAGAAAACAGAGGATAAAAACCGACCATGGGTGTTCCATCCAGCCCCATCGCGATGGTTCGATAGATATCCTCGTGGTGGTCCCCGGATTTAAAATGTGCCCTGGTGAAGTCGGCGGGCACAATTTTGAAGCCCCACCCATCCAGCAGGGCTGATCCGGCAACGCCGTCTCCCCCGCCCTTTTCTCCATGGCAACTCGCGCAGTGGGTCGCAAAAAGTGCTTTACCGGCGGCGATTTGCGGAATCGCATCTTCGCCCGCCATTTTCACCCAGACAGGAGGTGCAGTAAACTCCACGGGCGGAGCGGAATTTTCCGGTGCCTTCCACCGTTTTGAGAGATGTTTGAGATACTCAATCACCGCCCCATATTCCGAATCCCGCAGGTGCGAGCCAAAGGCTGGCATCGCTGTTCCCGAAATGCCGCCGCTGATGGTTCGCCGCAGATCATCATCGGTGGGCAGCTTTCCCAGGGGAGTTGTTCGGAATTTGAAGATCCCGCTTCGAAAATTGCGAGGCCGATTCACCGTCCAGTCACTCGCCCATTCGCCATCCCCCTTACCGAGACGGCCATGGCACTGGGAACAATTTTCCTCGAAAACGAAGCGCCCTTCCAGATACAGATTTATCTTCTGGTCCGCATCCCCGGCGTCTTCAGCTCTCCCGATGAATGCCAGCAACAGTAATCCCAAAACTCCCAAAAATCGCATGTTGCCAAAAGATATATTTTAAATACATCTTATGTCAAGATCTCAGGATTGTACCCTGTATAATCGCTCACGGTACCCTGTTAATTCCCAGTGGCATTTGATCCTCCATTTTGTCGAGATAAGTGGAAATGGCATCGGTTCTTTTTGGGAGAGCCTTGCTTTGGGTTGATTCTTTGAACTTCAAATAACTGTCGAAAGCCTGGCTTCTTTGCGGGGAGCGGGTTGCTTCGTAATAATTCAGGTAATCCCGGGTTTGTTCGAGGGATTTGAGGATTCGTTGGCGAATGCCAGCCAATTCAGCCAACTCTTTGTCAACATTTTCAAATTTTCCGGCAGCGAGCTTTTCACAAACTGCCGCATAACGGTCCAGCGGATCGCGATAGAGAGGAAAGGCCTTGATCTTCAAAGCCTGAATTTGGAACTGACGCTGGACAATAAGTTCCTTCGCCCCGGCCCGACCGATAAATTCGCGGTACCGGGCGATATCTCCCTGGTAGCCAGCCTCATCCGGTCGATTTTGCATTTTTTCCTTGAGCCGATCCATCACCCCGGCTTTGGTTGACCCCACTGGTTTGACTGCCGCAGATGGAACCGCTTCGAATGAAATTTCCAGAAGTTTTGCCAGGGCCTCCTCGGTTTGACTGGCACTGTAATATTCAAAGCTTTGTTGTTGCGACAACGTGGCCAGTTGGAGCGCCCACCATTTGTCAATTCCCTGGCCCGTTTCCCGAAAAGCCGGAAAATGTTTGAGGAGCAGGCTTTGCGGGTCGGAATCCGGTTTCAGGGCCATATCCTGGAGCATCGCGATCAACGAACTGCCTCCGTCCTTTTGATCGCATAATGCCCCGACCAAGACGGCGGAGGAAGCCCGGAAAACCTCCAGACTCAGAGGATTCAACCCCTGGGCGCGATTTGGCTTCATGATTTCTGTCACATTCATGAGTTGCCCACTATTCAGAAATCCCGAGTAAAAATAGCTGGGGCGACCCAGTTCCTTGTGCCGCAGATTATGGTCGAATCCATGGACCATCCAATCCGGCGGATTTAAACTGATGGTGTTAAATGAGTTTGGATCTTCCAGAAAGGCTCCCAGCATCTGTTCCAAAAGAAGCATCTTGATCAGCGCCAGCCGATAATTTTCCTCCTTGAAGCGGTCGTGAATTTTCACATGCAACGAAATGGTGAACTGATTGGCATCACTCAATTCTGCGCTTGGGATAATATCGACGCCGGAATGAACATTATCTCCGGTTCCGTGTAAAAACACCTCGTAACGAACCTGCCAGTCGTCACTTTTGAAGAGACCGAGGAGGCGGCGGACCTGCTCCCGGAGGTCGTTAGAATAGGCTTTAAAATGAGCTTTAATCACCGGGTGAGGTGAATGAAACTTGATTTGGCTTTCCTCCGCCCGCCGACCAACTGCGATGGATTTGGGAACTTCCTGACTCCGGCTGATTTTTTCAGATTGTGAGGTATCCTGCCCGAAGATCGAAGTCACTGCGAGACAGTGGAGCAACGGGGAAATGGCAATCAGAAAAACTGTTTTCAGGGTCGTAATGGAGATGAGTTTGTCAGAAAAACGTGCTCGGGTCAATCCTTTCCGGACGCTCTTCGGCGGCCACGTTTGCCGCAATGCCGGGCATTGTACCGGCTCCAGGTGACGCAGGCATCACCGGTTCCTTCGGGGTTTCGTCAATATTTTTCTCTTTTTTCCTGCCACCTTTTCCCTTTTTCATTTTGGTATCACCCGGATCTTTGGCGGGATCATATTGCGGATTCGCTTTGGGCAGATCCGCTTTGACGTCTGCCAGGTAGGCATCCATGAGTTCCGTCATTTCCTTAACCCGGTCCGGCAAGGATGTAGCGAGATTCTCAGTTTCTCCGATATCTTTTCTGATATCAAAGAGATGAATTTCTCCATCTTCGTAAAAGCGCAGCAGCTTGTAGTTTTCCAGAAACAGGGCGGTATGAGGAGCATCTCCCTGATAGTGGGGAAAATGAAAGACCAGCTCGGGGCGGGAGCGCTGGACCGGCGTGGATTCGCCGCGCAGGAGATGGGTAATCGATCCACCCTCAATGACTTTTGTAAGCGGCTGTTTGACTCCGGCGAGTTCGCAGAAAGTATTAAACAGATCATAGCCGACCACTCTTTCGTGGCACCATGAATTCGCGGCGATGCCGGGACCACAGATGATCAGGGGCACGCGGATACCGCCCTCCCAGACTCCTCCCTTGCCTCCACGAAGCAATTTTCTCGTCGAAGCCCCGTTGTCCGACATGTAGATGACATAAGTGTTGTTGCCCAGGCCGAGTTGATCGATTTTCTGAAGCAAAAGGCCGACACCTCGGTCGAGATCCTCACTTATGGCAGCGCAGCCAATTTCCTTTTCACTACCACCTGACATTTTTACGGTGTATTTGGCAATCAAAGCCCGGCTGGCATTTTCCGGGTAGTGCAAAGCGTGGTAGGACATCTGGATGAAAAACGGCATCCTTTTCTGTTTACTAATTTCCATGAAGGCGGCCGCCCTGGCGCCCATGCCTAATATATCAACCGGGTTTGGCTCGATATGAGGTGCTGCATCCTCGTTGCCGGTGTCACCATCACTGGCATCGTAACCATGGACTTCCGGCCCGCCACCTCCGAGATGCCACTTTCCATAATGAGCCGTGGTGTAACCGGCTGTTTTGAGTACTTCCGCAATGGTGGTCTCATCGGCTGATATATTCTTGCGACTGACCGGATCCAATAATTTGAAGCCATCAGCGGCCTTGTTGGATGGAGCTGCCTTGGTCCATCGGCACTGGGCGGGGCTTTTCCCCGTCTGCAAACTGATCCGGGTCGGCGAACAGACCGAAGCTGGCGAATAAGCCGAAGAGAACCGCATCCCCTGGGCGGCCAGTCTGGTGATGTTCGGAGTTTCGATGACGTTGCTCTTTGATCCCGGGTAATCTGGGTGCATTTCGCAGGAAAGTCCGTTCCAGGCCTGGTCATCCGACAACAGTAAAACGAAGTTGGGCTGTTGCGCAACCAAAGTGGAAACCCATAGCGCGAAAAAGATAGTTAATCCATATTTCATAAGTTTTGCCTTACAGTGATTTTGTTACCTTTTCTCCATTCCTTTGCCGCCCCCGCCTTTTTCCTTACCCTTACCCTTGGGACCACCTTTTCCACCACCGGTGCGGCGCACATGGGATTCATCGCGTACCGTGCCATCTGGATCAACGAAATGGAAATCTACACCCCGATCAGTGGCCACGTAATTGATGGATCCTTTTTTTCCGTCGACCTGATACTCCAGAACGTATCCCTGTTCCAGGGTTCCAGAAAAACCAGTAATGCTCGCGCCGTGCAAAGGTTGTAAATGTTCCCGCACCGGCCTGGTGGAAGGCCGGTCCTCCAGATCGGCAACTCCGCGGAAATAAGCCATCATATAGGGCGGTTTGAGGTTTCCAACGTACCGATAGATCCCCTTTTCGTCGAAATAGCCATGGCAGTCGTCGAGTTTTTTATCTGTGGCCGGGTTTTCCAAATAGATGGGATGACCGTCCAATCCATAAGCCACCGGATTCCCTTTCCCTACAACCGCTTCCAGATGCGACTGGGCGATATGGTAGTGATAGTCATCGGCCCGACCGCAGTGCCCACCCCACTCATCCAGTTCGCCTCCGGCATAAGCGTCTTTTCCGCTCTGGGTAAGGGCGTGGAAAATTGGTATTCCATTAACCGCCAGAGCGATCGGACCCAACAAGGTCAATTCCTGCGGGCTGCCCTTGGTGACCACCGGGTTGAGGGGAAGCTTGAAGCGGTTTCCCCCCGTGAAATCATGGGGAATCGGCACCTGCTGCTGCCACGCGGTGATGCCCTTCATCATCGGATGCTGGGGCAGTCCGTTTCCTTCGATATAGAGAAAATCATCGTCCCAGGAGATGCCGAGAGTGTCTTTAAATGCAGCAAAAGTTTGTGCCATGACCGGAATTTTCCCGCCCGGATTATCGATGGTATGTCTGCCGGGAAATTTTGCGGTAAAAGCCTTAATTTTCGGTGCCACCGCGTACACAGCCATGGGTATGATCACAGTGGACAGTAGAATTACAAATGCCAGACTCACAAAGGTCTCGATTGGACTGGTTATTCCTGGTATGATTTTTAATTTGATTTTCATATGGTTGGTTTGGTGAATGGTTACGGTTTCTTTTCACTGGCATCGATTTTGCCACTGAAAGAAACAACTCCATCATCGTGACAGCGCAGTTACAGGAAGATTACGGTTCTGTAATGTCTGGCCAGATCGTATTTTCACCTCCCATCTTTGCCTTGGCTTAAACAAGGTGGGAGCGACCATGCAGAAAATGTTAACAAAAGGCTTCCATAAAAACGTGGCAAATGGCCCAATAGGGTGTAAAACGTTGCATCGTTTCACCAAAACTCAACGAAGAGTCCAACTGCGTATGTTTCGTAATATCCCATTTGATCGTGTAAACTGGTTTACCAGTTCTTTCTTGATTTTCACTTTCTTCACGGCTGTGATCGGCACGCCGCTTTATGTCATAAAATTTGGGCTGGATCCTTTTTTTATCGGGCTGTTTCTATTTTATTTTGTGGCCACCGCCATGGGAATCACCCTGGGTTACCACCGCCTTTTTGCCCACCGGTCCTTTAAAGCCCGGACGCCGGTTCGACTCGCGACGCTGGTATTCGGGGCCTGTGCCTTTGAAGATTCGGCATTGGACTGGGCTTCTGATCACCGCAATCATCACAAATATACCGACGATGATCACGATGACCCTTATTCCATTTCCAAAGGGTTTTTCTGGGCTCATATCGGCTGGATTTTCTTTAAACTCTACCCACGCGCCCTCGACAATGTAGCAGACCTGCGCAAGGACAAACTGGTCATGTGGCAGCATCGGTGTCATTACCTCATCGGAATAGTCGTTGGACTCTTGCTGCCGGCGGTGTTGGGTTACTGGCATTCCGGTTGGTCGGGAGCACTGGGGGGATTTTTGATTGTGGGGATCACCCGGATTGTGGCCGTGCAACACTGCACTTTTTTAATCAATTCGCTCTGCCACACCATGGGCAGGCAGCCCTACAGCTCCACGACCAGCGCCCGGGACAGTTTTCTGATGGCGATTTTCACTTTTGGAGAGGGCTATCACAACTATCACCATTCCTTTCAACATGATTATCGGAATGGAGTCAAACCCTGGCAATGGGACCCCACCAAGTGGACCATCTGGCTGCTTTATAAACTTGGGCTGGTCGAAGATTTGCGGGTGGTGGCTCCTGAAAAAATTGTTCTGGCTGAGTTGCGGGAAACCACCCGGAAAGCTCAGGAAAAACTGGAATTAATCGCCGAAAAGAAAAATCAAGGTCATCTCCGGGATTGTCCGGTTCTCGAAGCTTCCGTCGAAAAATTGCAAGCCCTCACCGCAAGTCTTCAGGAGTGTTACGAAGATATTGAGGAGTCTTTCTCCAATCAACTATCAGTATCCCGCTACCTATTGGAAAGATCAAAACTAAATGCCAGCCAGGTCTTGAAGCAATTGGTCGCGATCGACAACCTTCAACCCCTGGCCGCATAGGATTCTTGGCGAGGCTCCTGAACAAAGGAAATGTTTTGGAATTCCCCAGGTGCTTTTTGAGTGCTGCGGTGATTCTGACCTTTTCTTTTTTCACACAATGCAGCAAGTCCCCTGCTCCGCCCCCGATCATCATTGAAACCGAGCCTACAGTAAAAGCGCTGATCACCACATTCCTTGATGGAAGTGGCACTTACAAAGACATTTCCTTTTCTGAAGTGATCGGGGCTTCCACGGGATTCCGGTTGATCCCAATGGACCCAAACAACGAGGTGGACAGTGATATTCTTGACGAAATATCCAGAACCCTGGACGCGACCCTGAAGTTTTTCAATGCAACCCAATCACCCACCAACTCCGAATCTCAGATTAATCAAGTGGTTTCTTTCTTTGAAGAAAAAGTCCGAGAAACGATCAACGCTTCCCCTGGATTTGCCTGTGATTTCTCCCGCACAAAAGACGGAAATCTCCAGCGCTCTGGATATCCAGACCTCAAAATCGTCCATATCCAATCAGGCAGAGTCATTTACCTGGATATCAAGATGGTGGAGGCGGGCACTTTGGATTCCAGCCTGCGAACGTTTTATTTCACGCCAAAAGGTGGAGATGGAAAAGTATTGAGTGACGGCCTGCACCTCCTCGTTGGCATTGAGCACGATGGCAATTCCCGGGCCTGGAAATTTCTTCGCTGGCATCTGATTGATCTCGCCAATTTCAAAGTCCGCCTCAAAGCGGAATTTCATGCCAACAATAAGGACCTTTATCTTCCAGAGGGCATCATCCGCCGGGGAGAAATGTTCCAGGAATAACCTTCCTAATTTTATTTTTCATAAACAGAAGTATCGTTAACAATCAATGAAAATTTTAGTAACTGGCGGTGCTGGATATATTGGGAGTGTCACAGTGGATGCATTGGTGGCGGCTGGTCATGATGTTGTCGTTTTTGACAATCTTTACATGGGACATCGCGCTGCGGTGAATCCAGCCGCCGTTTTTGTGGAGGGTGATCTTTGTAATTTGGAAGAAATCTCCAGAACGATTAAAGAACACCAGCCTGATTCGATCATGCATTTTGCATCTTATTCACTGGTTGGTGAGTCGATGCAAAATCCTTTAAAATATTTGGGAGCCAACGTAACGAATGCGCTCAATTTGATTGATGCCGGAGCCAATCAGGGTGTGGAAAGGTTCATTCTTTCGTCAACCGCCAACTTATTTGGCACGCCCGAAAACATCCCAATATCGGAAAACGAAAAACTGGTGCCAGGAAGCCCGTACGGGGAATCGAAGTATTTTATCGAACGAATTCTCCGATGGTATCGCGAAACACATGGATTGAGATTCGCCGCACTTCGCTACTTTAATGCAGCGGGATGCACTGAAACCAAGGGCGAAGATCACTTTCCCGAAACCCACTTGATACCTTTGATTCTCCAGGTTGCACTGGGGCAGAGGGCGGACATCAAAGTTTTCGGAGACGACTACAACACGCCGGATGGAACCTGTATCCGCGATTACATTCACGTCTCGGATCTAGCCGATGCCCACGTTCTCGCGCTCGATGCTCTCAGCGACCACGAAATTTTGGAGTTAAACGTTGGGAACGGAAACGGATTTAGCGTCAAAGAAGTGATCAATACAATTCGGAAGGTGACCGGCCATCCCATCCCTGCAGAGGTGGTGCCACGCCGCCCCGGTGACCCTGACATTCTGGTAGCTGACAGCACCAAAATAAAACAGCAACTAGGTTGGACGCCGAAGTTTCCCGATTTAGAGACAGTGGTTGCGTCTGCCTGGGAATGGCATCGCAAACATCCCCATGGTTACAATGATCGGAAATAAACTTGTTTCAATTCCTCGCACCCGTCACCTGTTTCATTTCAGCTTCAGTTGATCCGGTACTCCGAATCCGAATCAGGTATTCACTCCTTTTTTGCGCCTCGGTGAAATCCTTCCATCGTTTGAGATTTTCCGGCTTTTCCAACCGGGAAAAAAGAGCCCTCTTGATGCGGGATTTCTCCACCCACATCTTCCCGTAACCACACGATCCATCGGCATTTCTAGAGTTGCTCGACCAGACCTCGATCAACGCACCATCCGGACTGGTCCCTAGAAACACGACCAGATGCCCACTCTCCCCTTTGCCAATGTTTTCATTCCAGAAAATCTTTAGAAAATCACCGGGACGAGCTTCGGAATAGTTGGAAAAATTCGTTCCCAGACCCAGGGTTTTAAAAAGCACCGCCGTTCCTGGGCCATCCGCATTCCAATGCCCAAAAATCCCAATCCCATCCAATTTGCCTTGAATTACTTCAGCCTTATCACCCACTTTGGCGATTTCCTTTACCACTTCAAGATCCAGTTTTAATTCGTTGGCTGGCAACTTCGCCAGCACATCCACAAAGAGAAGATAAGTCGCACTTGAACAAAAACTCAAAGCACCGGCGCGAGACGGCACCACCTTCAACCTCTTTTTTTCCACCTCAATCGCTGAATTCAAATCCGCCACGGTCTGATGCAAATCATCAAATTCCTTCCCCACCTTCGTTTTCTCATATTTGGCATAACTTCCCCCTTTCGGCATCCTGCTCTCAATCGACTCCAGAATCAATAAATTGTAATCCTTCGCGTCAGCCAAAACCGCCACCACAACCAGAAAGGCAACCAACCAAAGTGTTCTCATCTTTAAACCTCGCTTTATGATTCAGATACGCTGAACAACCCTGGAACATAGTCTGAAATCACCGATATTCGGTATTCTAAATAATTAAGAAAAGTTTAATTTTAAGGTTGCGGAAATGAGAATTTAACCTAAACCTTTTCTCAGAAACGAACACTACGCACATGTCGACAACAGAAATCATTGCGGATGCAATTGAGGTCACTTTCGGAAAAAATTCCTGGCTCCCTGCTGATGCTTTAAAGAAAGCCAGAACCAAAGCCGCTTTTTCAGAAGCACTCGCCACCCCGGCAACTCAAATCAAGGCGACAGATCTGAAGAATCTGATCAATCAACTTTGGGAAGATGGCGTCCTGGAAATCATCCCTCCAAAGGGAAATGAACGTTCCTACAAATTCCGACTCAAAGCACCAGCAGCACCAGCCCCGATTGATGCCCTGACTAACGAAAACAAGGCCGCTGATGATGAAAAGGCGATCCTCAAAGCCTACAGCGTGCTTCGCCGGGAAACGCAATTTCGCCACGTTTATCTATCAGACATTTTCGAGAAATCGTGTGTCGCCCTGGAGACGATTCACGCCTGGGCCGCTGGGAAAGCCCGGAAATGCGAATTTGAACTTGGTCAGGCCGACTGGTCTCTTGCGACAAAAAGTCAGCGCGATGCCGCAATAAAAATCAACGGAATCCACTACCTGACCATCGGAACACTTTCCTAAGAACAACTACACAACTCAGACCAATGACACCGTTTACATCAGACATCATTACCAATCCGCGAAATCTTGGGCCCATCGTAGAAAGCCTTAATCAAGACATCCTCACCAAACTCACCAAATTTGTTCACAGTATCTGTCACGATGCCCCGCATAAACCGATCCCATCCCCCAAGGTCGAGCACCTTGGCTCTATCAATCGCGGCACCGGGAAATCCCACATCCTGGGGAGACTTTTTAATTCTGTATCCACCCGGGCGACCCGAATCTATTTCCCGCCGTTTCAAGATCCCAAGACCGCCTGGAGCCACGTACTTCACCTCTTAATAGAAGAGTTCCGTCGCCCCGAATTTAACTCAAATTCCAAAGATCCCAATGATCCTGATCAGTTGGATGCCTTTGCCCACGGAATCTTCGGGCATGCCCTCGCTGAATTGGTTGACCTACAAAGAGTCACCGTCAGCAGCAAAACGGATATCGATATTGTTCCCTTCCTCCGCGCCGGCCTCAGTGATCAATGGGACCTCGCCAATCCAGAACTCCCCCTTACCAAAGCCTTTCACGCCGCATTCGATGATTTGGAAATATTCCTCGAAGAACAGATTGATGATCTACAAAGCGACCAGCAGGTAAAATGCAACAACCTCAGCCCGCTCCTCCGTGTCCTGCGCCAGTACGCCAGGGACCGCAGGGACTACAAAACCCGGAAACTCTGTGTGATGTGGTTAAAATCAATTCCCTACAAAGGAATTGAAGCTTACTCAGAAATCGGCCTCGAAAGTTCCGAGCTGGTTCAGGCCGAGTCGGAAAATTCCACCATTGAAGGCAACAGTCGCCAACGCATTGTTGATCTATGTATCCTCGCCTCGTACTACCGCCCGTTTATATTTTGTTTCGACCAGGCTGACTACTACGTCAATGATGAAAACCTGGCCGGCACCTTCGCCAGCGTTCTCGATTACCTACATCGCTTCGCCCCCAACCAGGCCACCATCATCGCTTGTAACAAGCAGGTCTGGGACACTATAAAAGGCAGCTTTCAGGAAGCCTTCCTTGATGGGATATCAAAGGAAATTAACGACCTACGCGGCATCCAGATCAATCAGGGGCGCGAACTTATCAAACTTCGCATGCAGGGGGGGGATACCAGAAAAATCGACTACATGGTGAACGAAGAGTGGC
>JBGSJM010000154.1:0-8627 GCA_041742015.1 Verrucomicrobiales bacterium
GATCACCATTTTTCGGATGAAAGCCCACAACCGGGCGGCAGACGTGAAGTAGAGAAGAAAATCAGCGGGCTCATCAAGCCGGATTTTCACGTCATCGAGCACGAATCAGCAATTCGCCCGATCATTAAGCGCAGCCAAATCTATATGGGCCGACATCCGGTTTTTCCCGACATGGTTTACTTTAACGGCCTGGGTTCCAAGGGCGTGATCAATGCACCCTCCCACACCCTGGACCTCGTTGAGCATCTACTCACTGGTAAAGCAATCGATGACAAAAACGAAATCACCAAACATTTCGATTTTTGAGCGTTCACCATGGATCTATTTGCTGATCACCTACCCAGGGCCATTCAACTCGCCCAGCACGTCATAAAAAGCCGGGTTTCAGCGGGAGATCTGGTCGTCGACGCCACTGTCGGCAACGGGCACGACACCCTGTTTTTGGCCAATCTAGTAGGTGCAGAGGGGAAAGTCATCGGCTTCGACATCCAGGCGTCAGCCATTCAAACCACCCGCGAGAAGACCATCGATTTCCCCCAGGTGGAGCTCTTTCACCTCGGTCACGAAAAGGTGGGTTCCTGCCTGGATAGGCTTCCGCGTGCAGCGATGTTCAATTTGGGATATCTACCAGGAACAGATAAACAAATTGTCACCAATCCCCAAACCACCCTCGCGGCGCTCGATCAGCTTGCGACCCGGTTGTTGCCCAAAGGAGTCATCACCATCGTTCTCTACACCGGTCACGATGGCGGCGCGGAGGAAGCCGCTGCCGTAAAGGCCTGGTGTCAGGGATTGGACCAATCCCTCTTCACCGTGATTGAATATGGATTCATAAACCAAAAAAACACCCCGCCATCTTTGATCGTGATTGAGAGAAAGTGAAGTTTGAACCATTCAACAGGGTACAATCCCGCATTCAACAGGGTACAATGAGGATTTTATTTACCAACCTAAAAAAGTCCCATCGCCACGGCATGGGCACCGGGAAATGTTGCTGACGAATCGGCGATTCCCAGGACCAGGGCGTCTTCCCCAGCCCGCAGGGTCTCGAGAACCCGGCCAAAGGCATCGTGCACGCGGGCGAGGGCCTGGCCTTTTCTCACAGACTGCCCCGGCCTGCATTCAAAGCGCAAAATTCCACTTGTCGAACAAAGCGGCAGGCTGGAGTAGGTCAGCACCCGGGTTTCATGGAGGGGGATTTCGGGAAATTCAGCATCAACCATTTCCAGTCCGGCCAGAATTCTCCAGATCGCCGCCACGCCCAAACTTACATTGGATTCGTTGACAACCCGGGATTCCCCCAACTCGATCGTCAGCGCAGGTATGCCCTTTTCAATCAAGGTGTGGGAGAGAGACCGACGCAGTGGGGTTGGGTCATCAACTATCGGGAAATTGGCCCACGCCGCAAAACGGAGCAGTTGTTCGCGTATTCCCGATTGGGCGAGGTGGCTGCTTTTCGTATTCGCATCCAGCAAAATATAGGGGATCGTCCGGGTCCAGTCGTTGTGGAGATCCAGCACCAGCGATGGTCCGGTCTTGAGGATGCTTTGAAAAATGGTGTGAGCCATCCTTTCGGCGAGGCTGCCAGCCGGATTCCCCGGGAAGGAGCGATTCAAATCCTCTTCACTCAGGGTGATATGCCGGGAGCAGACATCAAAACCAATCGGATTCATCAAGGGATAAGCGTGGATGCTCCCTTTCTTCAAACCATCCTTGGCGAGGCGACGAAACAAGTCGTGGACTGAGACAATGCCCCCCACCTCATCCCCGTGGGCGCAGGCCGTCAGCCAGATGCCCGGTCCCGGCTCGGCCTCCAACTCCAGACGCGGAATCCGCCGCCTGGACAGATCGCAGCCAGTCAGAATCGGGAGAAATCCCCGACGAATTCGTGTTGTTTCGGAATGCTTCAAGGTTTGCCACTGCTGGCCTGTTTATGTCGAAATTCAGCAAAGATCCGGTATAACGAATTCTAACACAAGCAAAATCTCAAACTCCGCAGGGTCGGTTTTACTTCAGCAGGCCATGTTTTTTCAGGAAGGGCACCAGCTCCGCCACCCCAAAATCAGCTAGGAGCAAATCACCCACCGTCATCGTGGGAGCACTGGTTTGTCCGGAGATTTCCTGCATTTTTCGATAAGCCGCAGCATCGGCCCGGACATCGAAAGTTTCGAAGTCGTAGCCGCCGTCTTCCAGATAATCGGTCACCTCGACGCACCAGGGGCAGCCGGGTTTGATGTAAACTTTAAAGGTGGTGTCAGCATTTTTCATGGATGGACCATAAGGTATTTTACATGGATGGACAGGATGGACAGGATTTTTTTTGAATGCTTAGTTTTTGCTTCTGGTGAATCGTTTGAATTCAAGTTTTGGATTTCCAAAGTTGATAAGCAGGCCGACGGTTAGACCGGTCGCGTTCAGATAGTTGATGATCTGTGTTTGGTGTTCCGGGAGGATGCTTTTCACGGCTTTGAGTTCAATGAGCACTTTGTCTTCAACAAGGATGTCGGCGTAAAAATCCCCAACGGTCTGATTGCGAAAGACTACGGCGGGTGAGATCGCCGTGAAGCAAATCCTTGTCTTGAAAATCGGGTTCATCGTTGCTCATGGTAAAAAATCTCATCGATGGGCAGAACGGGCAAGATTCTTTCAGCCAGAACACCAAAGTTGTTATTCAACATGGATGGACAGGATGAACAGGATCGAAAACAACAAGATCCATGCAGACCTGTTTCAAAAAAATCCTGTTCATCCTGTCCATCCATGTTGATTAAAAGCGCGTCAGCCGGGAGTAGGAAATCCGATTTTGCGGCGGTTTCTGCAAAATACTGGCAGGAATCACCGGCATGTTCTGGAGGGGGCTGGTGCGGTCGTATTTGCGGAGCAGTTCGCTGGCTTTGCCTTGCAGGGCCAGCCACTTTGGGATCGGCGCGGCCGGGGCACTTCGGACATGCCGGAGAAAACTGAGCCACTCCACATAAGCGCGCTCCACGTCGCCGGGACCAAAATCAAGGGTGCGGATTTTCGAAAAAAGCTGGTGGCTTTTGCCTTCCAGCCAGAGTTGCACCACTTCGGCGGCACCCTCGCCATACGTCGTCGGCAGGCCGAGGCGCAGATACCCCTCGTAATCGACCGGCCCGTAGGCTTGACGGCAACTGGCGGCGAGTCGCCCGGAGTCGCCCTCGGCCCCGGCTTCGTTTACCTCGAAGCGATACCCGGCCCGGAGATTGGCGAAGTGAAAAATCATCTCATCGATCGGGTAAAGCGGATCCTCCAGTGCCGCCGCCACTGCGAGGCCCTCGCCATGCTGGAAAAAACCGCAGATCACCCCGCGCTGGGTCGGTTTACCGTTATCATCGATCAGACCGAGCTTGCGCCAGCTATGGGCCGGCGTTCCCGTCCCCGGCGTCAGGGTCAGACCAGTCTGAGAATCGGTATAGTGGATTTCGGTTTTGATCTCGCTGCTTCGGATTTCTGGCGAAACCAGCCAGACGCCAGCATCATCCCGATAAGCTTTGACCCGGTGATTGGCAAAATGCCCCTGGATAAAGAGCTGGTTACCCCGCTGGGAGATACCGTGGTATTCGGCAGGTGCGATTTGCCCGAACAGCTCCTGGGGCAGCAGGCCGCTGGCTTCCTCCAACGTCATCGCGGCGTTGGCCGCAGGGATCCGCGCCTCTTTGCGGATGTATTTGGTCAGAATAAAGCGTTCGGTGCCAGGTACTTGAGAGGCAATCATGAGTTCCGATCCGTAGCGGCGCGGGCCATTTTTCCCATCAGAAAGGCGGGTCAGCCGGGAACGATCCGGGACGAGATTTTCTATGATCTCGCTGGAGGACTCGGCCGACCGGTATTTGCCCCGGACAAAAGCACGGGTCTCGCCCAGCGGCTGCTCCGCTTCGCGACCGGGCTGGAGAGCCTCCCACTCGCTCCTGCTGTTGAGCACTTCTTTGCGGACGGCTTTTAATCCAAAAAGCGCTTCCTCGTTTTTTCCGGTCTGGCCGGAGGCCTGAGCCCTGCCCCGGAAACCCAGGGCGATTTTCTGTTCGCTGAAAAGTCGTTCACAGAGATTCCGGGCAGCGGCAAAGGGATCTTCCCCGGAGGTCAGGGCCAGATCCATTTTTCGCAGGAGCGTTGGCCAGTCGATCTCATTCGCGCGCCGCAGATCGAGAGGGTGGGCATCCGAAAGACGGGGGCTTTTGTTCCCGTAAATCACGTAACCCGTCTCATCCAGCCCGCGCCGCCCGGCCCGTCCAAACATTTGCAGCAGTTCATCCGGCGTGACCTCCCGTTCGTAGGGCCCGTCCCGATAGACCCGGTCGGAGACATAAACCGAGCGGACCGAAAAGTTAATCCCCGCCGCCAGCCCCATCGTCGCCACGATGACTCGGAGTTGCCCGGCTTTGGCCAGTGGCTCGATGATGGCGGCCCGCTCCGCAAAACTGATGCCGCTGTGGTGACAGGCGACCCGCTTCCGCAAAAGTCGCGCAAGTTCTTTGCCACAAATCTGCTGCAGCTCGCGGTCGGCAAATTCGATCGGTTGATCATCAGGCAGAGCCTCGGCGATCTGACTGGCGATTTTTTCCGCTGATTTGCGGTGCGGGGCAAAAATCAAGAGCGGTCCGTAGTTTGACAGCAGTGCACTCAGAGCCAGTTTCGCCCAGAAGTTTTTGACCTGATCCGGGGCCCGGCGCGGCAGAACCTCATGGTGGACCTCATCCAGCGGGACGGGGCGCTCACTGGTGTGGACCACCTCCACCTCCCTCCCGATCGCCGTCAGCCAGGCTGCCACCTTTTGCGGGTTGCGGACACTCCCGCTCAAAAGCAGGAGCTGCGTTTCCGGCGGAGCCAGGGCGATGGCCAGCTCATAGTGCAACCCACGCTGGCGGTCGCCAATCATTTGATATTCATCGATCACGAGGATCCCCGGCCCCCGGCCCGAAATAAGCTTTTCCCGCTGAGTTTCCAGCGTGGCCACCAGCACCGGGGCATCCAGATTTTCGGCGATGTCACCGGTGGCGATGCCTACCTTCCAGCCCAGGCCCTTCCACTCCCGCCACTTGTCATTGGCCAATGCCCGCGTCGGCACGGTGTAAACAGCCTGACGCCCCGGGCCGGGTAACTTGCCGGAATTGATCAGGCTTTCAAAAATAAAGGTCTTGCCCGCACCCGTCGGGGCCGACACGATGACGTCGCGTCCGGCACTGAGGGCCCGGATCGCGGCCTGCTGCCAGAGATCCGGGATCTGGAGATGGATTTGCAGCCCGTCGAAGGCATTCGAGAAACTCTCTGAGAAACTTCCCTGCATGATTTAATTAAAGTAACTAAATTCCTACGCTTGTTGCCCAACTTTGAGACGACGGCGCTTGCAGCACCCGGACTGAAAGCGGGATGAGTTCCTCCAGGGCAGGAACGTCTTCAAATACGGCCAGGTGGAGATTCCATTTCATCGGGGCAGCGAATCATTCTGCTCAGCGTTTTGCTTGGTCTGGCTGTTGCCGAACGATGGCGGACAGCTTCGCCAGCTCCTCGGTGCTCAAGGCCCGGTCAAACACCGCCACGCCGGCGATCCAGCCAGTGAAACCGACGCTGCGGGAGCTGTGAATGACCCGGCCGATGGTAAAGGGACCACCGCTTTGGTCGTCTTTGGGTGCGTAGAGGTCGTGTGGATACCACCAGGGATTCAGACGCAGGGCGACGAGGTCCCGGGAAACTTCCTTTCCTCCCTGCAGGGTGACTTCGATCTTGGTGTAGCGATGCTCGCGCAGCTCGACGCGTTCGTCACCGGATTCACGCAGCACTTTCACGCTCAGCGGTTCAGCTTCGGGCGGATTGTAGTATTGATCTTTGGGGAAGGTCTCGTCCTCGCCGTCTTGTTTGCTGGGTAGATTCGCATAGTGGCCCTGCATGTAGGCGTTGTAGGCGGATTTGATGAGCCCGTCCTTCTTCGGGTTGTCCAGCCAGCGGTCGCCGGAGACGCCGTTCAGCCAGCCGGTGAGTTCGTCCTTTTTATGGTCAAAGGTCATCGCAAAACATTGCCACGACTGGTCGAGCACTTCAGCGGGTGAGTCGGCGGGCACCACTGGCGAGAGATCAGCGGAGTTGCACTTGTGGAGCGCATACTTGTTTAGAAAGGAACTCGCACCATTCTCGGACACATGGCCGCAGGCGCTTCCAGGTTTGTTCAGTCCGGCAAAAAGTGCGTATTGCCGTTGCCCCCGCTCGACCTTGGCGATGGCGGTGGTTTCTTTCTGTTTCAAATCGGTGCCCTCATGCCAGATGCCGGCCAGCGCGTGATTGCCGCTCTCCCGTATCGCCCACACTACCACCGAAACGGATTTGTCCGCGCCTTTGATGTCGAGCGGGGTGTCGTGGAGTCGCGAACGCGGCACAAAAAGAAAGGGGCGGAAGTCAGCATCGATTTCCTTCACGATGCGGATGGCCTGTCCAAACGGTCCCCGTCCCAGCAGCGGAAAATCCGCATACGTCGCCTCGCGCCCGGTGCCCCAGTAGTTTTTGATGTAGTTGGCGGCATCGAGCGGGTAGTGATTGGTCGATCCAGCGGGTACATGCGCAGTGAAACGCTGCCCGCCATCTGGCTCACGCTTCACAAAGTCCCAAAAAGCCACGAGGCCAGGGGTCCTGGTGACGGCGGCAATGGAATCTGCGGTGGTTTCATCTGCAAAAAGAGGAGTTGCGAGGAGCGCCAGGCATAGAAATCGTTTCATGTTTGAGAAGGCCAAGCCTAGCACACCGCTTTTGGCTGGCAACACCCTACTCACTTCCTGAGGATGATCGGTTTGACCTCATCCTTCGAGACCCATCCGCTTGTGATTCGGTAAAATCCCTCGTGTTCCTTTTCGATTTGCACGGCTTGACCGGATTTCAGAGTCATTTTGACATCCGCCGTGGCGAAGGGCGACAGCCGCACCGGGGCACTGTCCGCCACCACGATGGCCCGGTTCAATTCCGGGTAGCGCAAAAAAATGGTCACCAATCCGATGATCAACAAGATCCAGGCCACTGCGACCGGTCCACGCAGCGATAGCGAAAACGGCAGCTTCTCAAGCCACCGCGTTGACCGGGCGACACTGGCAACCGCGAGGATGCAAATGGCAAAACCACAAATCGAAAGCCATTCATTGAGACTAAACCAGGCCAAGATTTTCACCAATCGCCTGGTGATCGAGTTTTCCTCCTCGTAAGCCGCCACAGCTTTGCGGGCCTGAGCGAGGTTATTGCGGATGTCGGAGGCCCGCGGTGCCAGGACTAAGGCACGCTCGTAGTCGTAGATGGCGGCACCGTATTTGCCGAGTTTGAAGTGGGCATTGCCCAGATTAAAAAGCAGGTTGGCGTTGGGGCCGTTTTGATCGATTTCCCTCTGGAAGATTTCGGACGCCTCCTCATAGTTCTGCTTTTCAAAAGCGAGATTGCCGCTCTCTGCGCCGGTGGAGAGACCCACAAATAAAGCAACCACAACGGCAATCAACCGAGTGATTGTACCCTGTACGGTCGGGGACTGTACCCTGTTGAATCCAATGCTAGTCATCCCGCTACTGGTTTTTTTGGGTTTCGGCGAGCGTTTCCTGGAGGATTTGATGCCACTTTTGCAACTCAGCAGCACTGCCCCGTGTCTTGGTGGCCTGGCCCTGCGGGGCGTAGGCGGCCGCATCAGCCTGCCGGAAAAGCTCGATTGCACCCGCATCTCCCGGGAGTCGCTCCCGCAATTCCGCGAGGGTGATCGCCTCCGCAGGCCGATGCCAGAGGCGGCCAAACCTTTCCTGGAGAGCGTGCCGGGCTGCTTCGAGAAAGGCCGCAACATTCTGTTCCTGCACTGCCTGGGTAGCGCGGTGCAGGGCCATCTGCTCCTGATGCCGGGCATGGCGATCAGCCAGTTTGACCGGGTCATTGAGGCGCACCTGGATGACTTTGTACAAAAAGCCAGCCAGCATCGCGAACAGGGAAATCGAGATGAAAGTCCAGTATTTGGTGGAATCAATCAGAGACACAAGTGGTTCCGAAGCCAAACCGGTGACTGGTCGGAGCGGAGCCAGTTCCATGATGGAATCCGGTTTTTTCATCGCGTCGGAATTTTTGGCTATATCCGCTGAGCTTGCAGAGGCTTTTGGGAGCACGGACGACTTTAATTCCTCGGTGGTTTTGACATCCTGTCCTTTGACCGTGATATCCACGCTCTGGCTTTTCACGGTGACATATTCGCCTTTGGAGGGGTTAAAATAGCTGAAGGAAAGAGCCAGGGACTGGTCACCACTCTTTTGCGGGACGGCACTGAAATCAAAGGTTTTACTGCCGGAAAATGAAGCGGCATCTCCCGGTGTAAAGTCGATTTTCGGTTTGTAGGTCTTCCAGGCTTCGGCCGGCTCCAGGGTGGGGAGATTAACCCGGTCGAAATTCCCTTTCCCGTTGATGGTGATGCGGATTTGCTGCGGCTCCCCGGTATTGGCCTCGGCGGGCAGGCGATACCCGCCCAGAGAAAATTCGCCCACCGCGCCGCTAAAGTTTTCCGGACGCCTCTCCGTCGGCAGTGGCTTGATGGTGAGCGGATCACCAGGCGAAGTCAGGGTCACCTCCCTGGGAATGGTTGGTGTAAAGGCATTGTCAAAAAAGTC
>JBGSJM010000155.1:0-7976 GCA_041742015.1 Verrucomicrobiales bacterium
ATCTGCCCCCTTACAGCCCCGAGCACAATCCCTGTGAGCAACTTTGGGACCTGGTCAAGGACGAGCTGGGCAACCGCATCTTCGCGACCATCGAAGCGTTGCGCGAGGCACTCCACCCCATCCTGCGCCGCTGGTGGGAGGCCTCGCAGCGCGTCCTCAATCTCGACGGCAGGCCGTGGCTGAGCGTTGAAGCAAACACTTCGTTCAATGTCTACTTATCCAAAACTAATTTTTGTTTCGTATCAGCATTCTGCCCCAATCTCTCTTCGGGATCTCGCGGCTCACGAAATCCCTCTGATTCTTCCGTTGATCTTCCAGCATAACCCTCAGACGGCTCCTTTGGTGCTGCGGGACCGGCTCGAAAAGATGATTCCACAGGGCTATCACTGTCTTGGAGCCTTCGAAGGTGACCGTCTCATCGGTATCGCAGGCTACTGGACAGGGACGAAATTCTGGTGCGGGCAATACCTAGAGGCAGACAACGTCTTTATTCTCCCTGAATATCGCAATTCCGGGATCGGAGGCCAACTCATGGCCTGGCTGGAGGCCAGGGCGAGTGAGTTGGGTTGTGACCGTGTGGTGCTTGATTCCTACGTGACCCTGGCCAATGCCCACCGCTTCTACTTTCGACGGGGTTACGAGATAACGGGGTTTCATTTCACACGCCTCGTGCCGCCTGAAAGTGATTAGTTTACTGGCGTGCCACGTTTCGTCCTCCTGGCGATGATCGCGGCAACTGCACCGAGAGTTACCAAAAGTTGTGTTGATTTCCAAGTGATTCAAGCGCTTGTTTCCAGATATGAATACACGCGAAGAAAATTTAAACCGTTTTTTTGGAACGGATGGCAAAACGGTAATTTTGCCGATGGATCATGGCACGGCGATTCCGGTGCCGGGAATGGAGGATCCGATCGCTTTGATGGAAGCGACTGTGGATTTTGTCGATGCCTATGTGGTGAATCTCGGGCTGGCTCTGGCTGCTCACGAAATTTTCGATCAAGCGGGGCTGTGTCTGCGAACGGATTGTTACAAGCCCGCTTACGGCTCTAATGAGGACGAGGGCTCTTTTCGCATTTATGGCATGGACCACGCCGAAATGATCGGTGCCAATGCGGTGATGAATATGCTCTATGTCAACCATCGCAACGAGGTGGAAATCTTCCGTGAAGTGGCTGATCTGATTGGGGACAGTCTGGAGGCGGATATCCCGGTCATTTTGGAGGCGCTTCCTTTTGGGATCGGTCGACCGGCTGATTACACGCCGGAAAACATCGGACTGGCGGTGCGGATCGCGGCTGAACTCGGTGCGGATGTGGTGAAAACCGCTTTCCCAACCAACGGCACGGTGGATGATTTCAAGAAGATCGTGGATGCCTGCTTTGTCCCGGTGATCGTCCTGGGTGGCGCGGCGATGGGTGACGACAGAGCGCTCCTCACCATGGTCAAAAGCGCCATGGATGCGGGGGCATCGGGTATTGCCGTGGGTCGTAATGTGTGGCAACATAAAAATCCGGCGGCAGTCGCTGAAGCGCTGAGTGCCATCGTGCATGAGGGCGACTCGGTGGACAAAGCCATCAAATTAATTTCCTGAACATGATCATTCCCAGTATCCAATACGGAGCCCGCACTTTTGCCAGTGTCGACAAACGACACCTCATGAAGTTTATGTGGAATTTTGGATACAAGGGAATCCGATCAGTTAATCTTTTTAAAAAGCGAATGAAGGAGGGGGTTTATTTTCCTCCCTTCATCTATATTTCGATTCTGAATAGCTGCAATCTGCGCTGCCAGGGCTGTTGGGTGGATGTCGACAAGCCACAGGTCAAAATCGATATCGAGAACCTGAATAAAATCGTCAATGATGCCAAGGCGCACGGGAATTCGTTTTTTGGGGTGCTGGGTGGTGAACCCTTTATGCACCCAGATTTGATGGATTTTTTTGCTGCCCATCCTGACTGCTTTTTCCAGGTTTTTACCAACGGGCAGATGATCACCGACAAGAAGGCGAAACAACTGCGGCAAATCGGGAATGTCACGCCTCTGATTTCGATCGAGGGAACCGAGGTCGTGGCCAATGAACGCCGGGGCGGCAAAGATGTCCTCAACCGGACTCTGCGCGGTCTTGATGCCTGTCTCGAAAATCGGATTCTGACCGGAGTAGCGACCAGTCTTTGCCAGACCAACATCGACGATCTTTTGACGGAAGATTGGTTGCGGCATTTGATCAAAAAAGGGGTCCACTATGCCTGGTATCACACCTATCGCCCGGTGGGGCCCCAGATTCATGATGAACTGGCGCTTACTCCCGAGCAGGCCCGGAAAGTGCGCCAGTTTGTGGTGGATATGCGGGTAAAGCTGCCACTGGGAATCATCGATGCCTACTACGATGGCGAAGGCCGGGCGCTTTGCCCAATGTCAACCGGGATTTCCCACCATATCTCTCCGACCGGGGCGATTGAGCCGTGCCCGATTATCCAGGTGGCTACTGACAACATTGCCGACAACAATTACTCGATTTACGAAACCCTAACTAAATCAGAGTTTCTTAAGGATTTCCGAGAGACCTCGGCCAAACACACCCGCGGCTGCATCGTGCTGGAGAGGCCCGATCTGGTGAAAGCCCTGGCCGAAAAACATGGGGCCAAGGACACCACCCTTCGAAAAACCGCCATCGCCGAATTGGAGTCCATGACGCCTCGAAACAGCCAGTGGCTCCCCACTGGGGAGGAGATCCCGGAGAAACACCCGGTTTATCGTTGGGCCAAGCGATACTGGTTCAATGATTTTGGAGCTTACGATAACCTGGAGTGATGTAGAAATTCCCCCACCGCGTCACTTCAAGACTCCATCACTCTTCCCCCATTTGGTCCAGAGTCTTTCTGGGCTCAGTTTGACCGACCAGATTGATTCCTTTTCTCTTGGAGCGTTTTTCCCATAAATCCCGGGCATGTTTGCGCATGTCATCGTTTTTATCCAACTCGTCCACAATTTCCAGACCAAGCAGGGTTTCGACGATGTCCTCCATGGTGACCAGCCCCGTCACTCCGCCAAATTCGTCGTGAACAATGGCCACATGGTGTTTGTTGTGGCGCAATTCTTCAAAAGCTTCCGGCAAAGTCGTTAATTCGCTGATGTTGGCGATGTCTCGTTTCCAGGTCTTGATTTCGTCGGTGTGTTGGTCCCGGGCCGAGGCGAGAAGGATCTCGCCCTTTAAAACAAATCCGTCGATGTCATCCCGGTTTTCCCGATAGACCGGAATCCTGGAAAATGGGATCTGTCCGTGTTCCTTCAGGAATTCATCAATCGTGGTGGATTCCTTGAGGGCGAAGACCACAATCCTCGGGGTCATGACGTTCTCGACCGTGATCTCCCTCATTTTGAGGAGGTTTTTCAGAATCTCCCACTCCTCGTCCTTGAGTTTTCCCTCCAGTTTTCCCATCTCAGCCATCACCTTGAGTTCCTCCCGGTTAAAGGAGTCGCCACTTTGACCGCTTTTGATTAAGAAACTCATTATTTCCACAATCGGGGTCATAAACCAAGTGAGCCAAAACAGACAAAACCCCACCCAGGGAGCCAGCTTTTTCCAGTTTCTCGCCCCTAGATTTTTCGGGACGATCTCTGAGCCGACGAGGATGGACAAAGTCATGACAAAACCACCGACTGTTTCCCAAAAGCCACCGTTGGTCAGCTTCGATAACTCGGCAGCCACTTTCATCGAACCCATGGTATTGGCAACCGTGTTGAGCGTGAGGATGGAAACGAGTGGTCGGTTAATCTGGGCTTTGAGAATTTCGAATCGTAGACCGGCATTGGGATTGGTCTTTTTTAGATTCTCAATGTAGGGGCGGGTTACCGACAGCAGAACGGCTTCCCAAAGAGAGCAGAAAAAGGATATCGTGATCGATAAGCCGAAAAATAGAAAAAGTAGTGTTAGGGAACCACCGCCGTCCTGCGAACCAGCGGCGAGATAAATATTGTACATTTCCTGAATATTGAAAAACGGGGAAGATTACTTCGCAAATGAAAATCCGCTAAACTTTTTTCAGATTTGCGTACCTGCATTGGAGAATTTTCGGTTGTTCCACTTTCAAGCTTGACCAGAGGGGAGCTTTTAAACTAAAATCAAACTCATTTACATCGTAATTACATTTTTGTTCATTTCTAAATCATCAAAATGAATCTCCGACCTAGCCACCAAAGAAACGCGTTTACGCTGATTGAAATGTTGATCGTTATTGCGATTATAGCAACACTGGCTACTTTATCGATGCCAGTTTACCGGCAAATGACCGAAAAGGCTGAAATGGTGAAACATGTTTCGAATGTTAAAAATTTGACCATGCATACGATCCAGTGGGCCTCTGATAATAGTCAGACCCTTCCTTCGCCCCAGTATCCCGGTGGTCATTCTCAAAGCGATCCTGCAATTCCTGAACAATGGGATTTCGCCAAGACCGGATCGGGATTGTGGCTCGATGGAGTTATTTATTACGCCGTGATGTTTGCGGCAAACAATGAGCGGGCACAGGAAAACAAGGACAACGAAAGCTATAAAGAGGTGACAGAAGTGGACGGACAAAACGGTGCTCATTTAAAAGACACGATTTTCTTCAGTCAGCAGTCATTTAAGAAGAACCCATTAGCTGAAGATATGCATCAGCACAGTTATGCGATGAACCGGAGTCTTCAGTACGATTATTTGTATAAAAATTCCAGTGATCCTGAATTGACCAACAAGAACATGACCAAGATTCCGCACCCGGCTCTTCTTTACACCGAAAATCAGGATTCCAATGTGATCGGCTTCGAAGACCGTGAGGCGATTATCGAGACGGGAAAAAAAAGATGGTCCTCCAAGAAAATCATCTGCAGCTTTCTGGATGGCAGTTGCAACAATTTGTCAGCAACCGACATTCCTTCGGAAGACATGAACTCTGATCGGCAATCAAGTCGATTTTGGCGGGGGGTTGATCCGGATTAATTCTGAATTAAACCCTGTTTAATCAGCGATTGTACCCTGTTTAATTTGATGGGGAGGGATTGGCCCGGTCATAGGCTTCCCGGGCAAGGCGGCGGGCTTCTGAAACCACAAAGGTGCAGGCCTCGGTGCAGATGATCGGAATATTCCGCTCATTGGGTGGTTTTAACCGCCCTACCGGGCATTTATCGTCCAAAGGCCAGGAGATTTTGCGGAGGCAGCCTTTGGCGCAGGTTTCTCGCATAATTTGGTTGGCATCCGCATCAGACACGTTTTTGGCGAACTGATACATCCCAGTCTGGCGCCCCAGGGTCTGGCGGAGCGAAACTGGATGGATTTCACCCTCGAAATACCTGATCGTCCCGGCCAGGGCTGCCGGGTAGATGGCATCAAGCATGAGGTAAAAGCTATTCGCATCTGCTTCCATAATCAGCCAGCCGTTTTTCATGGTGGGAGCGGTTTTTAGAGGGCGATACTCCCCGGCGGGACTGTATTTTACCATTTCCCGGACTTTAGGGATTGATTGCAATTGATTTAACTGATCCAGCGGGACATCGCGATCCCGGAAATGAACGGCTTTGAAATGTCCCGGGTCCCCAAGGCGGGAAAGCAGGACCTCACCAAACAGGCGGGTGTTTTCGTCCGGGACGTAGGTGGCTAGAAAATCAGGCAGTTTCATGGAGATAATGTTCGTCGAAATAGGCGACCTGGTCCAGGATGACTTGTGCCATGGCTGGAGCCGTCCCGATGGCTCGACTATAATATAACCGCCGACCTTCGAAGTAATGTGGATTTTCTGGAAAATCCGTGATTTGACTGGCTGCAGCGGTCGGTTGGTCAACGATTCCCAACATCACCGGGATGTCCTGAAAGCTGTGCAACCCATCAGCGATAAAAAACGGGACCACCACGACATTGGGCGCTGAAGTCAGCGTTTTCCAATCAGCAATAAAGGGAGGTTCCTCCATGTAGGCATCCAGCACTTCCCGGAATTTCAGGTCGCCATCTTTCAGCCTGTCGACCTGATCTTTAATGGCTTCAGTTGATTTTTGATTCAAGTTTGTGCCATGACCGACAATAATCAATGCGGTGTCAGAAAGAGGCGTCGCCTCGTCCAGCATCTCCACAGCCCGGTCGGCGAGCAGACCGGTCATTGAGGGGTGAATCCCCACCGGATCGCAGTAGTGGATTTTTTGGGTTCCTCGGGTTGTGGTCGCGCCCTCCAGCTCCAGCTCGCGGGGCAGTACCTGCCGGGTGAAATACCCCTCACTGATAAAATTGGGAACCACGTAAATCTCATCCTCCTCAATGGCCGCAAAAATTTGGCGGAAACTGGGCTCCTCCTTCCAGAAAGCACAGTGAACACTCGAAAAAC
The DNA here is from genome assembly GCA_041742015.1 of Verrucomicrobiales bacterium. Classification (GTDB taxonomy): domain Bacteria; phylum Verrucomicrobiota; class Verrucomicrobiia; order Verrucomicrobiales; family DEV007; genus Arctic95D-9. The sequence continues at coordinate 6,354 of JBGSJM010000155.1, forward strand.
ATCCCGTTTGTCGAATTCCATCCGCCAGTTCCCAGGTGGGTTGAGACGAATCAGGATTTTCTGTCGAGCCGTGGCCCAGGATCAAAAGGGCGGAATTTGGCTTGGCGAATGACATATTGTTAATAAAATTTAAAATTATTTGTTTGTTTATTTTAAAAGAAAGTTTAAATTACCATAAAGTTTTATCACTTCATCCCTTCTAAAACCGAAAGTCATGCGAATTTTTTTTATAGCAATCATAAGCTGGTTCCTTGTCGGGATCTTATCGAATGCTACCCCGGAAAAATATGCGACGGGGATTCCATCTTTGGATGCATTTTTGAAATCCAGCCAGGCGACTTCTGGCCGTGAAGTATTGGGTATGACGGGTTTTTACGGCCAGGATCAGCCTCAACAATGGTTGATTTTGACCCGCAGTTCGAATGCGGATGAATTACTTCAGGAATTTGTGATCAGTGATTCCGAGTTAAAGGGGAGCCGAAAGATAAAAACCATTCCTCACCAGGACATTCCCACCATCGCCATCAACCGGGCCCGGCTCAAAGTCGATTCTGATACAGCCTTTCTGATCGCTGAGGATCTCGCCCTGACCGCAAAAGTCGGTTATGACTCAGTTCATTATCACCTGCGATGCCGGGATCTCAACGAGGAGCCGATCTGGGTGGTGAACATGCTTGATCCAGCCGGACGCTCAGTCGGAGTCCACTACATTTCGGCTGAAAGTGGGAAAATTCTTCGCACCGCCTGGTTCAAGACCAATTCCAATCCGCTGACGATCGAAAAAACCCATGACAGCAAACCGGTAAGAATGCTTTACGGCGGAGAGGTAAAAGAAATCACCGTGTCTGGCAAGGCAACGGTTAAAAGACGGGAAATCAGCCGGGTGGTTTCTCCTGTTACCGTTTCGAATTAACCGAAGGTATTCGAAAACGACACAGACACGCTGGTTTGTTTTCGAACGGATTTGTGGCATCATTGTTGCATCCGGCACTTGCCCAACCGCCTGTTGGGTGTAAGGGATCGCGGACGCCATTCAACATGCCCAAACCAAATCCACGTCGAGACGGCCGGGAGGCCGCAGTTCAATATTTGTACGGTCACGAATCCCTTGCGGAGGCGGAGGGTGATCGTGAATCTTTGGATGAATTCTGGAGTCTTCGGGATGCCAACGCCATCGTCCGGGAGTTTGCGGAACAGTTGGTCACTGGCGTCCGAACCCATCAAAAAGAGATCGATGCAGCCATCATACACAGTGTCGAAAACTTTAAAATGGAGCGGCTTACCCGGGTCGACCGCAACATATTGCGTCTCGGAGCTTACGAAATCGGCTATGCGGATTATATTCCTCCACAAGCCGCTTTGAATGAAGCCATTGAAATCGCCAAGCGATTTGGCACGGAAGAGTCTCCCAAATTCATCAACGGAGTCCTGGACCGGATCTTGAAAGACAAATCAACCAAAGCACCTGAAAATTAACATGGGATTGTTTTCCAGCATCGTGAACCGCTTCAAAAACTCCCCGAATATCGAATGGGATGATTTGGAGGAAACCCTCATTGCCGGTGATCTCGGGATTCGATTGACCACTAAAATTATTGATGATTTGCAGAGTCGAAAAGGAAA
>JBGSJM010000156.1:0-5354 GCA_041742015.1 Verrucomicrobiales bacterium
GTTCGATGTCATCGGCGGCTGGCGTGATTTCTATCGCACGCCAACCAGCTCCACCGGCCAGATCATCGAAATCCAGCCCAGCAAGAAACGAGTCCACCGCGGCCCCGCGGTGGAGACCGGATACACGATGCCCGACGGACGCGCCTTTGCGAATGTCGATGAGTATAAGACCCTGCTGCTGGAGGACAAAGACGCCCTCGCCCGAGCCCTTACTGAAAAACTCCTTACCTATGCCACGGGAGCCCGCGTGCAGTTTGCCGACCGCGAGGATGTGGCAGCCATCGTGAAGTCCATCCGTGCCGAAAACTACGGCCTCCGCAGCCTCATTCACCGCATCATCGATAGTCGCCCATTCCTAAACAAGTAACTCGTTTCACTCATGAACATCAATCTCCGCCAACCCATTGCCCGCCGTCATTTTCTCAAAGCCGGAGCCGTCAGCCTCGCGTTACCCGCATTAAACGCCATGTTTCCCCGTGGTCTCCGGGCAGCACCTCCCGTGTCACCAAAACGAATACTTCTCATCGGTCGCAACCTCGGTTTGCACGCGCCCTTTTTGTTCCCCGAAACCGCCGGTTTGAAATACGAAAGCACGCGCTACCTTCGACATCTGGACGAGCACCGAGGCAAGTTCACGCTGTTCTCCGGGGTCTCACACATCAAATACAATAACCATCACAGTGAAGCCGGGCTCTTCACTGGCGTCCCTTGGGACCGCATCAAAGAGCCTGCCAAAGAGCACCACAACAGCATCTCTCTCGATCAATACGCCGCCGAACGAATCAAAGCGGACACGCGCTATCGCAACCTCGTCATCGGCCCGCCCGTACAATGGAACTTCTCATGGAATGAGAATGGTGTGCCTGTGCCCAGCGAGCGCAGCCCTTCCCAGGTCTTCAAGCAACTCTTCATCAACGGCAGCCCCGACGAAGTCGCCACCGAAACACATCGGCTCCAAACCGGACGCAGCATCCTCGACCAAGTTCGCGATGAGGCGAAGGCCTTTGGCAAAAAGCTCGGAGCTGAAGACCGGGAACGGCTCGATCTCATGTTCAGCTCCATCCGCGAGACGGAACAAAACCTCCTGCGCTCTGAAGCCTGGGTCAACCGCCCCAAACCTTCCGTTGATTACGCAGCGCCGAAGGCCGACCCAAACAGCGAAGAGATCGTCGCCCGTGAAACCCTCTGGTTCGACATCACCCGGCTCGCCTTCCAGACTGATTCCACCCGTGTCATCCTCCTCACTATGGGGGATGCCGGACGAGCCAAGCTCGATGGCCTAACCCTTGGCCACCACGACGCCTCGCATCACGGCAAAGACGAAACCAAAATCGAACAGCTCGCCATGATCGAGGAGACTGAGTTGAAGCAACTCAGCCGCTTCTTCACCACCATGCAGCAGGTCAAGGAAGCCGACACCAGCCTCTTCGACAGCACCTCCATCCTCAACGTCAGCAACCTCAGCAACGCCTCCGCCCACACCTGCGAGAACCTCCCCATCATCCTCGCTGGTGGTGGTTACAAACATCAGGGCCACGTTATCAAAGACCTCAAAAACAACACGCCGCTCAGCAACCTCTTTGTCCGCATGCTCCAGCAAACCGGCCTCGAGACTGAGCAGTTCGGCGCGAGTGAGGGAGTGCTTGGCGACGTTTGAACAACCGAATGAAAACGATCATCCTACTGGCTTTCCTCTTCGCCGCCTCCACGCTCACAGCCGAACCTGATCGCGTGGCAATCCTGCTCCACGAACCCACCCGGAAAGCACTCGCTGAACCACTGAGCACCTATATTGCCGATGTGGAGGCGCGCTTCCCCGTGAAGCTGCAAGTCATTGCCAATGATTGGAAGACTCCAAAGGAAGTTCGTGAGACCATTAAGAAACTGCATCGCGAAAAAGCCATCTCAGGTGTCATTCTTGTCGGCGCAATGCCCATGCACCTTTTCTTCATGCATGAGCATCCCAATCCCAACCCGCTCTATTATGAGGACTTTGACCTTGAGTTTGTTGATCGCAACCAGGATGGCGTGGACGATGCCTACAAGGGCAATGCTGAACTGAAGATCTGGGTCGCCAACATCCGCGCCACCGAAAAGGCCCGGGAAGACGATATTCCCGGATTGCGTCGCTTCTTTGCCAAGACGCACGATTATTACACGGGCAAAGCTGTGCCGGAACTCCGCACCCTTCTCTTTAGCTCAGAGATCCCCACATCAGATTGGGCCGGAACGGGCGACTGGTTCAAAAGGCGCGGTGGGGCCCGCTTTTCCGCACCGGCGGATCTAACGCTGCTTGAGGGCAAGTCATGCACCCATCAAGCCGTGCTGGATGCCTTCAAGAAACACAGCTACTCACTCCCTTGCGTGGCGCTCCACTCGGATGAAACCGGTCACGCTTTGTATGAAGGGGACCTCATGGCGCAGGAGATTGCCGACTTTAAGACCGGGTCGCTCATCACCATCAGCCATGGCTGCTTCGCTGCGAACTGGACCAAAACCGAACACGACAACAACGGCCCCAATTGCGGGCTGAGCTGGGTTTTCGCAAGGCATCTTGGGCAGGCTGCCGTCGCTCAGGTCCGCAGTGGTGGAGTCGGCTTCGATGATCTCATCTACGAGCGCCTCCGCGCCGGTGACTACCTCGGAAAAGCCTACCTTCCCTGCAAGCAGGCTCACGAAACCGAACATATCATGGCCGGCAAGGTTCCTGGCGACACCGTCTCCGGCATTCTCATGATCGGGAACCCGTTCCTGGAACTGAAACCCGTGAAACGCGCGGCCAGATCACCTCGTCTCGTGATCAAAAACGCGGTCTATGGTGATCTGGCCAACAAAGCCGTGGTCAACGTGACCCAAAAAGTGGCGGATTGGGTCGAAGATGCCCTCCCGGTTCACGCCACCGCTGAGAATTTTGGCGATCCTGCAAACGGCATCGAGAAACAATTGAAGGTTGATTATACCTTGGACGGTGTCGAAGGAACGACAACCGTCGAAGAGGGGCAACTCCTAGAGATCCGCAAGAACTGAGTGACGCCCCCTTCACCCTCCGCCACATGGGAAAGATGCGGCTTCTTTCACGATGGCCGTTGAAACGCGGTACAAAACTCAGCCCAAAGTTCTCGTCGAGGTAGTGACCGAATACAAGGCTGATCCCATGTGGCGATGTTTTTGGCCGAAATGATCCGCTGGAGTGCAAAAAACAGAAAATAATTGAGCCAGAGAGTAGGACAAAGCAGACCAGTGTTTGAGCCTTTGGGAAAACGGGGTAGAATCAGCCCGATATGACACATAGAATAGGCATTCTGGGATTGCATCACGATCATGTCTGGGGGAACCTTGAGGAACTCCAGCGGACCGGACGGGCTGAACTCGTCGGTGCGGCTGATCCTCATTGCGAGCTTCTTGATCGATACAATCACCAGTTTGGCGGAAGAGTTTTCGAAAATTACGATGATTTGTTAAATCACGGAGACCTCACCGCGGTCTATGTTTTCGCCAGCAACAAGGTCGGCGAGGAACTCGCTGTCAAGGCGATGGAAAGGGGGTTACACTGCCTCGTCGAAAAACCCATGGCCGCAACCATCGAAGGCGCGGAAAGAATGCTCACCGCAGCGCATCACCATAATGTCCGTCTCATGATCAACTGGCCTTTTGTGTGGTGGCCGCAGTTACGGCATGCCATCGACCTCGCCAGATCCGGACACATCGGCAAACTCTGTCAGGTCCGTTACCGGGCCGCCCATCAGGGGCCGGTGGAGCTGGGGTGTTCCCGCTATTTTTGCGAATGGCTCTACAACAGAGAGTTAAACGGAGCCGGAGCGATGATGGATTACTGCTGTTACGGGGCCGTCCTCTGCCAGGTGCTGCTCGGCACGCCGGATTCCGTTCACGGAGTCGGGATCAACAGCGGAACCAAGCCCGACTTCACCCTAGAGGACAACGCCGTTTTGATTCTCCAATATCCCCAGGCCATCGGCCTGACCGAGGCGAGCTGGACCCAGATAGGCAGTTTGACCGCCTACAGCACCTCGATTTACGGCAACACTGGCACGCTCTACATCGAGCCCGATCATGGCGGACGGGTCCTACTCGCCACCAGCGAAAATCCCGCTGGATCTCCCCTTGATCTTCCGGAAACCCCCTACCATTATTCAAACGCCAGCGTTCATTTTCTCTGCGCCATCGAAGACCGCAATATGGAAATCCATCCGCTCTGCCAGCCAGAAAATGGCTGCGGAGCCCAGGCCATCTTGCATGTCGGCGCGGATTTGATGCAAGGGTAAGACTACAAAATCCGGGCTGCGATAGCTCTCGCCATGCGCGGTCCCAGATCAGGCCCCTGCTCGGGATAGAGGAATGGCTCGATGATTTCCAACTCCATGAGAAGCAGTTCACCTTCCCTGCCCCGGATCATGTCGACCCGGGCGTAAAGCGGGATTTCCTCCAACACGCTCATGACATGGGCCGCCGCCGCACCATCCGCAGCAGAGGGCTGCGCCGCCACCTCGTAGCCACCGTAGAGCGACTGGACCCGGTAATCCTGGTCGGACGCCCGCTTCAGCAGGGTGTGGGAGAGTTGGCCATCGATAAAAATAAAGCTCAGTTCCCCCTCCTTTTGGATCGAATTCAAAAAGGGCTGCACCATCATGGGATCCGGCATGGTGGGGAACGGATCACCTCGCTTTAAGCGATGCTGACCTATGGCTCCTGCAGTGACCTGGCGTTTAAAGACCAGATCGTCGCACCGTAATTCATCAAACACCGCCGGAGTCGGGTGGTCGAGCCACAGCGTCGGGATCGTCGCCACTCCTTTGTTGGCCAGCTCGCGCAGATAGGTTTTGGAGCTGTTCCAGCGTACCTGGGCGACGGGATTATAAAGGCGGGTCCGGGCTTCGATTCGCTCCAGGGTAAAGAGAAATTCCTCTTTTCGATCCGAGTAGTCCCAGGTTGTGCCAATGATTGCGGCTGCATAAATCGACCAGTCCACCTTTGGATCATCCCATGCCAGCGGGCAAATCTCCAGGCCCTCTGCCCGGAACGGCCCGTGCAGCGCAGCAACCGATTCATCATGCTCAAAGGCATCAGCCCGTCGGCAGGGCGAGTCGGGCAGGGTGTCACGTGATGCCAGATAGGCGATTTTTTTCATCCCCCCACCGAAACCGGGAAATCAAAACTCGCAACCAGGAACCTGCCTTTTCCGTGAACTCAAAAGCCGCCGATTGTACCCTGTTAGGTCCTGGATTATACCCTTATACTTTGAAAAGTTGAGGTTTTGGAACATTAAACGAAAGTTAATCAACTTTGTTTGGAGGAGGGAGAGGTAACCTGATCTTACCCTTAGGCCTTAGAGTCCG
>JBGSJM010000157.1:0-15098 GCA_041742015.1 Verrucomicrobiales bacterium
TGATCCCGATTTGCACTTGCAAAGGGTTGGAGTCGCTAATCAAACCACCATGCTGAAGTCCGAAACCGAAGAGATACAGCGGCTGGTGGCGGCCGCAGTCCAGGAGCGGGATGGTAGTCATGAAAATTTCAAGGTTTTCGATACGATTTGCGGAGCCACCCAGGAGCGGCAGGACGCCCTCTTTGATTTGTTGAGAGACCAAATGGATATGCTCCTGGTCGTCGGGGGTTACAATAGTTCAAACACTTCGCACCTCGTCGAGATCGGCGAGAAAAACCTGCCGACTTTCTTTATCCGGGGGGCTCGCTGTTTGACCTCGATGGAGGAAATCGCACATTTTGATTTGCACCAAAAAGCAGAGATAAACAGCCAATATCCCGGGAAATTGTTTTCCAAAGATCGTCTCGTGGTCGGAATCACGGCTGGTGCTTCCTGTCCGAATAATCTCATCGAAAACACGATTCTAAAAGTGTTCAGCCTTCGCGGGGTTTCAGCAGATATGGTCCGGCAGTCACTTTGACTATTTCGGTGAAATCAGGCATTTCCCGGTCATGGCAGCGGGTTGAGCGATACCCAGTAAATGCAGGAGGGTCGGAGCGATGTCAGAAAGTTTCCCATCACACAGAGTGATCATGTCGCTGTCTTCTCCCACATAAATCAGGTGCACCAGATTGGTTGTGTGGGCGGTATGAGGTGAGCCATCCGGCTTGATCATTTGCTCACAGTTGCCGTGATCAGCGGTGATAAGTAGTTTTCCGCCGAGGCCCAGCACTTTTTCCACGACCTGCTTCACGCAAGCGTCGATGGTCTCGACGGCTTTGATCGCTGCCGGGACAAATCCGGTGTGGCCGACCATGTCGGGGTTGGCGTAGTTGACGATCACCATGTCGAATTCTCCGACGCGATCCATCAGAACCTTGGTCACGGCTCCGGCAGACATTTCCGGCTTTTCGTCGTAGGTTTTAACGTCCTGGGGTGACTGGCAGAGGACGCGCTCCTCACCTGCAAAAGGCTCTTCGAGACCTCCGTTAAAGAAAAAAGAGACGTGGGGATACTTTTCCGTTTCCGCGAGGCGGAGTTGGTTTTTTCCGGCCTTGGCGACGACCTCCCCCAATACTTCGGTCAAAGCGACCGGTGGAAAAACCACGGGGCAATCATAGGTCTCGTCGTATTCGGTTAGGGTTAAAAAGTGAACTTTCGGGACTGCGCCGCGCTCAAAACCTTTAAAATCCGGGTTCAAAACGGCCTGACTAAACTGCCGGGAACGGTCCGCCCGGAAGTTAAAGAAGAGGATGACATCGCCATCGCGCACCCGCTGTTCCTCATGGGCGTCGAAGATCATGGGGGGCATAAATTCATCGGTGACATCTTCAGTGTATTTTTCGCGAACCGCTTCGGAAGCAATGATCTCCTGTTTCTGGCCGATGCCGTGAACGATGGCATCCCAGGCAAGTTTGGTGCGTTCCCAGCGCTTGTCGCGATCCATCGCGAAGTATCGACCGATCACGGTGGCGATTCGGGCACCGTAGGGAGCGAGTTTGTCTTCGCAGTAGCCGATGTAGGTTGTGCCGCCGGTCGGGGAGGTGTCCCGGCCATCGGTAATGGCGTGAAGCATGATGTCGGTGACACCGGCTTTGTGAGCTTCAGCGGCGAGGGCGATGATGTGGTCCTGGTGACTGTGAACTCCGCCATCTGAAACCAAACCAATCAGGTGGAGGCGACTATTTTGGGCTTTGGCGAAGGCTTTTTTGAGTTCGGGGTTGGCACCGAGTTCACCATCTGCAATCGCTTTATTGATGCGGGTCAGATCCTGATAAACGATCCGACCGGCACCGAGGTTGAGGTGACCGACTTCCGAATTCCCCATCTGACCCTCCGGCAGGCCCACATCAAGACCGCTTGCGCTGATGTGGCAGCTCGGGAATGTCGCCATGAGATAATCCGTGAAAGGAGTGTTTGCGAGTCTGGGGCAGTCGCCGTTTTTCACTGCACCTGCTTCTCCATCGGGATTGTCGCCCCAACCATCCCGAATGATCAATACTACCGGTTTCTTTGCCATGGCCTTGAGTATTGAGTAAAAAGAGCCCTTGGCAACTGGTCTTTCTGACTTCTGCTCCGGTCAGGGCGTGGTTGCCTGGGCTTCATTTCGAGAAGCAATGGATTTGACGGTGTTCGGCTCGATCCGTTTTGCCCAAATGTAGCGCCGGAACAGAACCTTTATCGACGCCGTCATCGGCACCGCCAGCAGGGCCCCCAGCAATCCGCCCAAAAGAAACGACCAGAAAAGCACGGAGAAGATCACCGTCAAGGGATGCAGGCCGACCGAATCCCCCACAATCTTCGGCGCGGTAAAAAAGCCGTTGATCTGTTGGAGGATCACAAAGATGGCAATCACAATGAGTGGGTAAAACCACATGTTGGGCAGGAACGACCAGGTGTTTTTCATAAATTCCGCCCGCTTACCGGATTCAAGAATGGAATTGATTTCCTTGTTTACCGTGGTGCCATTTTCGAGTTTTATGTTCATTTTCTTACCCACAGAGGCTGCCTCCACCGGTGGAGTGCTGGCTGGGGTTGCCGCTGCGGTGGGATCTGCGGCAGGCGCAGCCGGGGCGACATACGGCACGTAACCCTTCAAGATCTCTCCTTTTTCGAGAACGGTCACCCAGGTCACGTTCTCCACAGCAGTGACGTATCGATTTTTGTTCTCGTCGTCGACGTTTACGACTATAACCTGACCAGCCACCAAATCGGACGAGAAAGGGAGTGAGGTATGCCCCCGCTCACCGAAATGTCCGATCGCAATCAGCACCGCCGGAATCATCACAACCAAGTTGCCGATGTAGGGGATCAGTCCCAGGATTGCCAGAAAAACGCCAATTAGCAGGGCGTAGGGGAGATGGAGGATAAACGCCAGTGCCAGGGCGACGAGTGCACCATCTATCAGGCTGACCACCATTTGACCCCGGAAGAAAGCGACCAGGTATTGATTTATCTCCTGCAGCGTTTCGACCACCTCGTCCTTAAAGTTCGAAGCCCGCAGGGGCAGGTAGTCGCTCCAGGTGGTTTTGATTTTGTAGCTCTCTTTTAGAAAAAAGAAGAGATAAACCGGAACCAGAATCAGGCCGAGAAGATAGCCGAAAAATCCGAATGCTCCCATGAGCCGTTCCCAGGTCCAGGCCCCGACTATTTGTCCCATTTTTGGTCCCTCCTCTGTCAGCCATTTGATACCACTGTCGTAGTATTTGTCCCAGTATTTGCGAACAGTGGGATTGGTATCGAACTTGGCTTGAAGATCATTGATTCCTTTACGAACCGTTTCCGTGATGTGGGTCTGGTTTGCATTCCATTTTTTTCCGACTTCCCAAGCTTGTCCAAAACTTGGGACCACCACGGCGACTCCCAGGAGCACGATCATTGCCATAAACACGGAAAAGACCGACAGCATACTGGCGTTGTATGACCAACGGGTCAGGCGGCGAAACCAGGCAATGATCGGATCCAACAGGTATGCGATAATTGCGGCGATGGCGATCGGCACCAGGATCGGCTGGAGATAGCCTAGAGCCTTGCTTCCAAGAATGATTGCCCCGACTGAGATGGTGGCGATTACCACGATGCCAAGTGCTGTCAAAGCAGCCCAGAACGTTTTGCGTTGAAAATTCGAGGGCACTGCCGGTTGCTTGGATTCGATTTCGTCTGCCATAAAAATTAAAATATTCTCTCGGGTGTGATGGATTCTGCTCCGCGCCCGGTTAAAAGGCCAGTGTTTTAACACAATGAGTGATAGATTTTTCCCTGACTCGTGTTTTATTGTCCGTCGCGATGTTTGTCGACCACATCAAAATACACGCCAAAGCTGGCGACGGAGGAAACGGATGCTGCAGCTTTCGGCGCATGAAATTTGTTCCCAAAGGCGGTCCCGATGGCGGTGACGGCGGTCGGGGCGGGAATGTTTTTCTGGAAGTGGACCAACATACTGATAATTTGCGTGATTTTTTCTATCGCTCCCGGCAAAAGGCTGAGCCGGGAAAATCCGGGAAGGGAGACCGGAAAAATGGGAAATCCGGTAAACACTTGATTTTGAAAGTCCCGCCAGGAACCATTGTCTATCGCTGCGAAGCCCCAGTGCCCAAAATCCAGCCCGGGGATGAAAATGATCTCCCAGAGGATTATGATTTCCTGGGTGAGGTGGAAGGTGAGGGCGAGATGGTATTGATGGACCCGGAAGAGGGGCTCGATGACGATGGTGACTCCTACGAAGAAGAAGATTTTTCCGACGGTCCCGACATGTTGGTTGATGACGAAGAGTTTGCCGACGAAACTGATTCCCCCAATAACCAGGGGCGGTTCGGGGAAATCATCGCTGACCTGACCACAGTAGGGGAGCGTTTTCTCCTCTGTCAGGGCGGTGAAGGCGGCAAGGGGAACTGGATTTTTCGGTCGGACACCAATCAGGCTCCCATCGACTTCACTCCCGGAACCTCCGGCGAAGAAGGTTGGTTTTATTTGGAGCTTCGAAAAATTGCCGATGTCGGCCTGGTTGGTTTTCCCAATGCGGGGAAGTCAACTCTCCTCGGTGCCATCTCCAATGCCACACCCAAAGTGGCCGCTTATCCCTTTACGACCCTGCAGCCCATGGTTGGTGTGGTCGAGTTTCCCGGATATGTTCGCACCACCGTAGCAGATATCCCCGGCTTAATCGAGGGAGCCCATCGAAACATCGGCCTGGGGCATGATTTTTTGCGGCACATCAGCCGTTGCAGCGTGTTTTTGTTTGTGGTTGATGCCGCAGCCGTAGATCTGCGCGACCCGATTCAGGATCTCGAGATTCTGCGCAAAGAATTGAAGCTGTTTGATGAAGCACTGAGCCAACGGCCCTGGATCATCGTTGCCAACAAGATCGATTTGGAGGAATCTGAATTGTTTCTGGAGCCAATTCGCAACCGTTTCCCAAATCAGAAAATATTCGCCATTTCGGCCAAAGAAGGCCTCGGAATCGAGGAATTGCGCCATGAACTACTTTCCATGGTTGGGCGACGACCGGAGTAGAAATTTGGTGGATATAGAAATTACCTGGAATGTGACAATTTCAGTAAGTGTGATATTTCCCGTTGACTCACACCTGTAATGCTGGAGTTTATAGAATATATTCTTAACTTCAGCTACAAATACACACTTCACCATGCCTACTCCAATCACTAAAATACAGGGTATAGGTCCTTTTACCGCTAAGGCACTTTCGGAAAAAGGCTTCCGCAGTCTTGAAGACATCGCAGCCAGCGATGTCGCCGCCTTATCCAAAGTAACAGGATTTGGTGATATTAGGGCCTCCCAGACGATCGCAAGCGCAGTTGATTACCTGTCGAAAAACGGCAAATCTTCCGATTCCAAAGTTCCTGCTCAAAAAGCCAAAACCGAGAAAAAACCTGCTAAGACTGAGGATAAAGTGACAAAGGATAAGAAGAAGGAAAAATCAAAGGATAAAAAGTCCAAAAAAGATGGCGATAAAAAGTCCAAGAAGGAGAAAATAAAAGCCAAATCCGACAAAGATAAGAAGAAAAAGAAAAAGAAGAAGGACAAGTAAGGTCCCTCCTCACTCTGCTAGCAACTCTTTGACCCTGCCCTCAATCGCCTTGGTCCAAATTTCATAACCCGCTTCGTTCGGGTGCAGGAGATCCGGCATGATTTCCTTGGAAAGGGTGCCATCCGCCCCGAGAAACGCGGCGTTGATATCCAAAAAATGGACTTTTTTCCCGTCAGCCAGTTTGGCAATCAGCGCATTGGTTTCCGAGTTTTGCTGACGGTATTTGTCGTTATTGTCGGCCCCTCGGGGAAAAATCGCGAGGAGGAGGATTTTCATTTGGGGTTGTTTTTCCTGGAGTTTCTTGATGATTGCCTCCACCCCTGACGCCGTGTGGGCAGCGGGGCTGGTGTAAACCACGCCGTCGTGCTCTATGGCGGACCGTCCTTGGTGACCGGTGTTATTAGTTCCGATCATGAGCACGGTCAGTTTAGGCTTTAATCCATCGTAGTTGCCGTTCTGCAAGCGCCAGAGAATATGTTCGGTCCGGTCGCCGCCGATTCCGAAATTTACTGCTTTCATGGGTGCCCAGACTCGCTCCCAGGCTGCTTTTCCTTTTCCGCTCCAACCCGCCGTGATCGAATCCCCCAAAAACACGAGTTGAGCTTCCCCCAGTTTGGAAATTTCATTAAATGATTCGTGTTTTTTCTCGGTATTGGGATGCAACACAGGGGTGATTGCCAAATTTTTGGCAGCGACTTGGGCATGATTGGTTGCGGGAACCAGGCAGACCGCAGTCAGTAAAGTGGAAAGATAAACAGAAAATTTCATATGCTGCATTCTGGCAAAGTTCCCACCGCAAATCAATACCCTGATCATGGGTCGGTCCCCAATTTAACAGGGTACAGTCGGCCATTAAACAGGGTACAATCGCGGCTTCACCCCAGATTATCGATCATCTGGCTGAGTTCGTCGCTGCGGGCGGTCCAGTGGGCTTTTCGCTCTTCCATCTCCTGGATGACCTCCTGCGGGGCCTTGGAGGTGAAGGCTTCGTTGCCGAGTTTGGTGGTCACTTTGCCAAGTTCTTCGACGGCTCTTTTCAGCTCTTTGGAAAGTCTTTCCCGCTCCACGTCGACATCGATCAATCCTTCAAGCGGCAGATACACTTTGCCGATGGCACAGATCGCCACGGGAACGCCTTTTTTGGCTTCGTAGCCGGGCTCCACCTTGATTTCCCTGGCTCCAGTTAATTTCGCAAAAACCTCGTTTTCAGTGAATTTGCCGCTTTCCGGGTCGATGATGAAGGTGACTTCTTTGCTGGCTCCCAGTCCATAAGAGGCTTTCAGGTTGCGGGCCCGACCGACCGCTTCGTAAATGGCGGCAACTTGCTCCGAGGCCGTTTCTTTTTGCTTCTGGCTAAGCCCTTCGAGCAGCGCCTTTTGGGGGATCGCTGTGTTCATGAGGAAGGCGGAGTCATGTTTGCGGTTAAAACCAAAACGGTCCCACAACTCCTCGGTGATGTGCGGCATGTAGGGATGAAGCAGCATGAGGAATCGCTCCAAAACGGTATCCATGGTCGCGAGGGTGGCGGCACGGGCTCCGGCATCGCCATCAGGAGCAAAATCTCCCTTGGCGGACTCGAGGTACCAGTCGCAGTAATTATTCCACCAAAATTCGTGGAGCATCTGGGCGACTTCGTTGAATTTGTAGTCGGTGTAGGACTTTTCCAATTCCTCCTGGAGTTTTTCCAGTTTGGTGACGATGTCGATGGCGTAGATGGAAGGCTTGCCGGGGTTTCCCGGGGCGTTGCCCTGCATTTCGCGGTAGCGGGCCGCGTTCCAGATTTTGGTGGCGAAATTGCGGCCTTCTTCGATTTGTTTTTCGTCGTATTTTAAGTCCGCACCGCCCGGCGCGCTTTTGAGCAGGGCAAAGCGAAGGGCATCGGCCCCATATTTTTCGATGAGGTCGAGGGGATCGGGTGAGTTGCCAAGTTGTTTTGACATTTTCCGGCCTTGTTTGTCGCGGATGATCCCGTTGAAATACACATTTTTAAAGGGTACCCCGCCCTGCCAGCGGAAACCGGCCATGATCATGCGGGCGACCCAGAAAAAGATGATGTCCGGCCCGGTGACAAGGTCGTCGGTCGGGTAAAATTTGGCGAGGGTGGTACTGCTTTCCTCTTCCGAGGTACGCATCGTCGCAAAGGGCCACAACCAACTGGAAAACCAGGTGTCGAGCACATCCGCGTCGCGAACCCAGTTGGCTTCATCCTCCGGCGGGTCGATGCCCACGTAAATGTCTTTTCCTGAGAAGTCGGCGCTGAGATTTTCCAAATTTTGAAGTTCTTCGGCCTTGTCTTTCCGATACCAGACCGGGATCTGGTGGCCCCACCAGAGTTGGCGACTGATGCACCAGTCCTGAATGCCCTCCATCCACTTGGCAAAGGTCTTTTTGTGATGCTCGGGCCGGAAGACAATATCTCCGTTGGCTACGGCATCAGCCGCTTCCCGGGTGCAGGGGTATTTGAGAAACCACTGCATGGAGATGCGCGGCTCGATCGGGACATCGGCCCGCTCGCTGTAGCCAACGCTGTTTTGATAATCCTCGACCCTGACGAGCTGGCCCATGGCTTCGAGCTTTTCTGCGGCGACGTCGCGGGCTTTGAAGCGGTCCATGCCCACAAATTCCGGGCCGGCCAGTTCATTCAGCGTGCCATCGGGATTAAAAACATCGACGAAGGGTAGCTTGTGGCGCAGGCCGATTTCAAAGTCGGTCTTGTCGTGGGCGGGGGTGACTTTCAGGGCACCGGTCCCGAACTCCGGATCGATGCTGTCATCGCCAATCACCGGTATTTCCGCCTCGGGAAAAGGCCGGATCACCTTTTTTCCGATCAGATCGGCGTATCGTTTGTCCTTGGGATTCACCGCCACTGCGGTGTCTCCCATGAGCGTTTCGGGCCGGGTGGTGGCGATTTCGATCCAGCGATCAGCCTCTCCGGCAACGCGATAGCGCACAAAATAGAGCTTGGATTTCTTCTGGGGTTTCATGATCACCTCCTCATCGCTGAGGGCGGTGAGAGACTTGGGGCACCAGTTCACCATGCGTTTTCCGCGATAGATGAGCCCTTCTTTATAAAGGTCGACAAAGACTTTTGAGATCCAGCGCGAGTATTCCGGATCCATGGTGAAGCGTTCCCGGCTCCAGTCGCAGGAGCAGCCGAGGCGCTTGAGCTGTTCGATGATGATGCCACCGTGTTCCTCCTTCCACTCCCAGACTTTGGCGAGAAAAGCCTCCCGCCCCAGGTCGTGACGGGTTTTGTTTTCCTCTTTGCGGAGTTTTTGCTCCACCTTCGACTGGGTGGCGATCCCGGCGTGGTCGGTCCCGGGAAGCCAGAGCACGTCTTTGCCCTGCATTCTGGCGCGGCGGGCGAGAATATCCTGGATTGTATTGTTCAAAACATGGCCTAGATGGAGAATCCCGGTGACATTCGGCGGAGGGATGACGATGGAATAGGCATCGCCTTTACCCGTTTCGTCGCCCCGGAAACAGTCCGCTTCGACCCATCGGGAGTACCATTTGTTTTCCACTTCTCCGGGGTGATATGCCTTGGATGATTCGTCCGCCATGATGTTTATTTTTAAAATGAGCGGAACAAATCCTTTATCGAAGGCCTTTTGTAAAATCGAAATCCCGATGATCAGCTGGGTTGCGAATCCGTCCAGACGCTCTTCAAACCCGTCACTGAAGACGGCGACTCTCAACGCCCTTGGCTTTTTCGACCCGGTAAATCTTGTGGGATTCCGCGAAGGCGTCGCTAATCGTTGCGATCAGGCTGCTCGGGCAAAGGGTTCTGCACACGTGGCGGCCAGAGGCCACCGCTACGTCTGCCTTTTTGCGTCCACATCTACACAGGGCACAATCCTCGAAAAACTGATCAATCTATAGCTTATGAAGCCAGGATCAAACACCGGTCACTATCCGCTCGTTGACATGGCCTTCGTTTAGGTCGACCCGCTCGGGTCGGCCTTTGTGCATGTAGACCACTTTGGTGTGATCAAGTCCGAGCATGGCCATGGTGGTGGCGTGGATATCGTGGACGTGCATTTTGTCTTCGACTGCGTAGAGCCCCAGTTCATCGGTGGAACCGATCGTCTGGCCGCCCCGAACGCCTCCACCCGCCATCCACATGGTAAAGCCAGTCGGATTGTGGTCGCGGCCATCGCCTTTTTCGCTCATGGGGGTTCGGCCAAATTCTCCACCCCAGATAATCAGGGTTTCATCGAGTAAACCACGCTGTTTCAGATCGGTAATTAATCCCACGATGGGCTGATCCACATTGGCACAGAGCCGAGTGTGATTTTCCTCCATTTTTGAATGGCTGTCCCATTTGCTGCCGGCACCGTGATACAACTGAATAAACCGGACGCCGCGTTCGATGAGGCGCCGGGCCATGAGACACTGGCGTCCATAGATCTCGGTGTCTTTGTGGTTCAATCCGTAGAGGGCTTTGATGGGTTCGGGTTCGCTGTCCAGATCAATCGCCTCGGGGGCCTGCGCCTGCATCCGGAAGGCCAGTTCATAACTGCGGATCCGGGCATCGAGATCGGTATTGGATTCCCGTCCCTGGAAATGGGTTTTGTTTAACTGGGTGATGAAATCGACCTTTTTGCGCTGCCTTTCGTTGGAGATTCCTTTGGGATTGTTCAAATTAACGATCGGTTGGTCACCACTCTCAAAGAGCACGCCCTGGTGAACCGCCGGGATAAAGCCGGAGCCCCAGCAGCGGGTCCCGTTCACCACCATGCTGTTGCTGTCTTTGATAACCACAAAGCCGGGGAGACTCCGGTTATCGGTCCCCAGACCATAAGAAATCCAGGATCCCAAAGAGGGTCGCCCGCCAAAAACCGAGCCGGTATTCATCTGGCAAACGCCGCCAGCGTGGTTGATCCCATCACTCACGCAGGAGCGGATCACGCAGAGTTCGTCGGCGATTTTGGAGTGATTCGGCAGCCAGTCGGAAATCCAGAGACCACTTTCTCCATGCTGAGCCCACTGGCGCCTGGAGGCGAGGAGCGGAGAGTTCACTTCCCCCATGGCGGTGACCGGTCTTTCGAAACTTTCTGGTAACGACTGCCCGGCCAGTTGGTTTAGAAGAGGCTTGGGATCAAACAAATCGAGATGACTGGGGCCACCTTCCATAAAAAGCCAGATCACGTTTTTTGCCTTTCCGAGAGCGTGCGGAATTTTTGCCGCCACCGGGCTGGGTGGTCCACTTGAAGCAAGCAGATTTTCTCCGGCGAGCGCAGACAGGGCGACGGCTCCAAATCCAGCACCAGCACGGGCTAGAAACTCACGGCGACTCGTGGGATGATCGTATTGATAACAGGGCATGGCTCTTATTGAAGGTAAAGAAATTCGTTCGAGTTCAGCAGGGCGTGACAGAAATCCGTCGTCGCGCTGAGTAAATGATTATCCGCTTGGGGACTGCTCTCACTGCGGTACCAGGAGGTTCCTATTTCCGGTTCCTCCCCGTTGGTTCCACTAAAATCCCAATCGATAATGGTGGCGGGCAAACGGCTGCGGGACTCCACCGCTACGGAGGAGGATTCGTCGCTGTTAATAAAGAGTTGGTCGCCCGGCAGGGCTCCGTTGCTGATTCTGAGCCGGGCGAGCTGACCATCCCATAGGTTTCCTTTTCCGCCGCGTCCACCTATAAACGAGCTGACGCTGCCTGGGGAAAATCCGCCAATCACGGCGTGTTTCACCTCGGAAACTTGCAGTTCTGATTTAGGGTCGGAAAGATCCTTCATATAAAAAGTCACTTTCCCGGCAATCAAATCGCCATCAGTTGGCTTTGCGGAAACGGAGGCCGCAACATACACCGGGGTTTGCAGCGGGAAGTGCAGACCAGAAGCCACCACTTCATAGATTCGGTTCTGCTCAAAATTGTCTCCCACCAATTGCATGATGAAATTTCGCGGATGATAAGCTGATTTTTGGCTGGTTACACCAAAGGTCCAGCCGTCGGTGTCTTTTGACCCGTTCCACCTGGAAACCAGGGTGTTCACCGAACCGTCCTGATAGATGTTATCGAGAAGCGCCACCGCTTCGATCGTAAAGGCATCTTCGGGGATATTTTCCTTCGAAAAGTCCAACTTTTCAAATCGGCTGCCCGGTTGGAGCCAAAGGGCTTTGCTACCCAGGTTCATTCCTTTGACATTCCCGAAGTGCTGGCTGATATCCCGCTGGCCGGTCTCTCCTGGATATTTTGAATCTTCTTCTCCGATGGCAGGCAGGATGCCTGCTCCACTTTCTTGCGAATTGATAAAGTTGATCGAAGCGCTCACTTCCTCCGGGGTCGCATCTCTACCGTAAGCGAGTTTGAAGGCAGTTTGGATCGCTTCCGCATCAATCGCTTTTTTGTCGGTGAGGATTCGGGCGGCAAAAGCGCGAGCCCGATCCATGGGCCAAGATCCGTTCACCAGGAAGAGAGATTGATTCGGCGTTGTGGTCGGAATCCGATTCGGAGTGGAACCAAAACCCGCCGGGGCATCAAACCCGGCCAAAAATTCATCCGGACTGTTGCGCATTTTCTGGATGTAAATGGCCCTCTTTTTCGAGGTCCCTTTTTGAGACGGACCGCCGACTTGGCGATCCATTTCTCCCGAAATCGCCAGCATGGAATCGCGTACCTGCTCGGCCTGGAGCCGTTGTGGCGGATATCTCCACAGCAGTTCATTGCCCGGGTCCGCGATATTTTCCACCGAGGTTGGCTCTCGCCGCGCTGACTGGCGGTAGGTCGCGCTGGTCATGATAAGGCGGTGCAACGATTTCATTTTCCAGCCGTCCTCCAAAAATCGGGAGGTCAGCCAGTCTAGCAATTCGGGGTGAGTTGGCTTACCACCCAGTTTACCAAAATCATTCGGCGAGGGCGCGAGGCCGTTTTCGAAATGGCGCTGCCAGATCCGGTTGACGATCACCCGGGTCGAAAGGGGATTCTCCCGGCTGGCAATCCAGTTCGCCAGAGCCAGCCTGCGTCCCGTGGTTTTTTCTTTGGGCTGGATTTTCGGAGCAGGTTGTCCCAGTAAGGTAAGAAAAGCTGGCTCGATTACATTTTGCTTGCCCCGCTTCAGCAACAGGGTGTCAGCAGGTAGTTTTTTTGCATCTGTGGTGATGAAAGCATGTGGAATTGGCTGCTTGGGTTTGAGATGATCGTAAGTCGCCAATTCGGCCATAAGTTCCTGGTAGGTTTTCAGTAAATCCGGCTTTTTCGCCAGATCTTTCTCCCAATTGGTTCGGTGTTTTTCGTTATCAACCTGGCGTTGCACGAGCTGGGTGAGTTGTTCTTCGTAGGCGGTGCGTTCCAGAGCGGGCTTGTAATAGATTTTCTGAATATCATCAGGGAACTGTTTAACGATATTGGCATACTTTCGTTCGAGGATTGGTTTCTGAAACTCATCGATCCTGGCACGCACCGTTGCCGTGGCCTCTTCCCATTTCTTTAGTTCGGTCAATTCCTCTTCACGGGCTAGGAGTTGGTCTTCCGGCCACCAGGTGGAATTCAAAAAAGCCTGGAGGGCAAAGTGGTCCTTCTGCAGGATGGGATCAAATTTGTGATCGTGACACTGGGCGCAGCCTATCCCGATTCCGAGAAAGGCCTCTGCGGTGACATTGGTCATTTCAGTCAGGATTAAATCCCACTGCATGCGAGCGTTGCGTTGATTCCATTCATAAATGCCCAGGCGAAGAAAGGCCGTTGCGATCAAGGTGTCCAGATCATCCGGTGCGATTTCATCCCCGGCAATCTGCTCGCGGACAAACTGATCATAGGGTTTGTCAGCATTTAGGCTGTTAATCACATAATCCCGATAGCGCCAGGTTTCGGGGCGAAATTCATCCGCCCGGTAGCCATCGCTTTCGGCGTACCGCACCACATCGAGCCAGTGCTGAGCCCATCTTTCCCCGTAAGCAGGGTGGGCGAGAAGTTCCTCGATGAGACGCTCCCAGGCATCGGGACGCTTGTCTTTTACAAACGCATCCACCTGCTCAGGGGAAGGCGGCAGCCCGTGGAGATCCAGATAGGCCCGGCGCACCAACTCACTCCGGTCAGCCTCGGGAGCAGGCATCAGCTTCGCCTCATCCAGTTTCCGGGCGACGAAGTGGTCAATCTCATTTCTGGCCCAACCCTTTCCGCTGGCCGGTGGAGAAGGGGCTGTGACTGGCTGGATCGCCCACCATTGGTAGTCTTCTTTGGAAAAACCAAACTCATCAACCGCTTCGGTCTTGACCACTTCCTCGGGCCAGTAGGCACCGGCGGCAACCCATTTTTCCAACACGGCGATTTGCTTGGCAGAAAGGGCTTTTTTGGGCGGCATCACAAAGTCGGGATCTCCTCGCCGCACGGCCTTGATCATTAAAGAACCTTCCACATCTCTGGACACCAGAGCCGGGCCGGTGTCGCCACCTTTTTTGATGAAGTTGATGTGATCAAGCCGCAGTTCGCCCTTGGCTTTTTCCGGTCCGTGGCAATCGTAACATTCTGCTGCAAGTAACGGGCGGACTTCGTTTTCGAAAAATTTCAATGCTTTTGCATCAGCACCCGTCACGATAAATGGAGCTAGTAGCAAACCGATGAGTGTTGGAATTTTCATTTTAATTTCAAATATAAAGTTGGTGCTTTGGCAGTGGGATGCTCCCTCGTGGCAAAGGCATGGACTAACCCCTGACTCTCATACTCTCCAGTCTCCCGCACGATCAAAAAAGTAGCAATGTGATTGGCGTCTTTGCGGAGATAATCACCCAACTCGGGATACTGGACCTTCACCGAAGCCGCCGCCGAGGCTCCGCGACTGATTTCGAAACTCCCCAGCTTTCGCGTCGCACCGGGGATGGGTCCGCTTTCGGAAACTCCAGGCAGCGTATCCCAGACGACCCCGGATTCCTCCCAGGCATCCAGCGCATCATCCGTCACTGCATAAATCGCAAAGACCGAATCCGGGATTAAAGTCGAGAAACCGAGGCCGCTGGACTCGATATCGAGATAGATTTCTGCATTCTGAATTTCCCGATCCGCCACATTTGCTAGATCAAAACTCACGATTCCCCGGCGACGATTGGCGGGAGACAAGTCGGTTTCTTTCACCATCATCAGTGGGGAGGAGCCATAGTTGCCATGTTCAGCCCCAAACCTGACAAACGCATCTTTCATGGCAGTGATCTGATCCCAGCCCTCGCGGGGTGTGGGCTCCTCATTTCGATAAATTTCCTGGTTAGGAGGCATGATATCCGCTCCATTAACGAGCGTGCTTCCCGTCTTCAGGCTGATGGTTTCATTTTTCTGAGTTTTGGTTACTTCGACCTCACCTTCAAAAACCATGACGTGAGACTTGCCAAATTGATTGGTGGTCAGTCCAAAACGCGTTCCCAAGTCAACCACCTCCAGCTCCGGAGCATCAATCGTAAATCCGTGAGCCGATTCCGGAACATCCGCTACCAGAGAACCCTCCAGCAAACGGCAGCGCATTCGCGAACTTACTTCAAGAACCGCCGGTGCTTCCAACACGATCCGGGCACC
>JBGSJM010000158.1:0-8572 GCA_041742015.1 Verrucomicrobiales bacterium
TTCCAACTCGCTTCCAACTCGCTTCCAACTCGCTTCCAACTCGCTTCCAACTCGCTTCCAACTCGCTTCCAACTCGCTGCCTACGCTTCGTGCCGCCCTTTTGTTGGGGCCGTTTTACCGGCTTACGACTAACCAAGGCTCGCCCGGACAATTTCCTACTTGCAGGAGTCCCCAAATTCCGAATAGGCCGTTGCGTCTGGACTCTTCGTGACTTGCATGGGGGTGATACTGGGGTGAGCCCGGGATTCACGGGGCGACCGCGATCCCGAGCCGGATTCACTTAGCAGTTGCAATCAGAGCAGCTCTTTTTGATGGCTTTTTCCACCGCTTCACGGGATTCACCAGTGCGCTTTTGGATTCGTCCGATCATTTCATCTTCCTTCCCTTTTACATACTTGAGGTCATCGTCTGTCAGCTTTGCCCACTTTTGTTTTAGGGTGCCTTTGATGATGTTCCAGTCGCCTTTGATTTCGAGTTTTGTCATATTTGTATTATATTAGTTTACTGATGACAATTCACTGTCACCGGATGGACACTAAAGTTCACAACCCTTGTTCTCAATGGGGTGTAACCCGGAGATTCGTCATGAGGATTGGTTTACATTTTTAATATGGAAGACAATTCCCCAACAAGTATCACCTGTTCGCAACGGTGCTGCCTATAGCACAATAAATACCAAAGGTTAAAGTTCTGGTTTAGTAGGGAATAACCCCATTGTTACTACCAATGTTTCGGTGATGTTGATCTCACATGAAAATGAAACCAATTCAAAAACTATTAAACAACCCAGGCTCTGGTACTGTTGCGCGTCGTTCGGCGCGGAGCGTGGTTATGCTAGTTGCCGCCTTGTTCGGCCTCAACACCCCGCAAACTACCGGCCAGACACCAGTCACGGGCGGCGATGAATCTGGAGCCCAGGTGCTCACCCGCGGTCCTGTCCACGAGGCCTTTGCCGGGATCGTAAGTTACAATCCTGAACCGGGGATCACTGTGAAGATCCCCCCACCCGAAGCGATCTCCGAGCTGCCCCCGGAGATGAGGCCGGAAGGAGACAACGTGTCGTGGATTCCGGGTTATTGGGCGTGGGATGATGAACGAAACGACTTCTTGTGGATCAGCGGCACCTGGCGGGCTTTGCCTCCCGGACGCGAATGGATCTCGGGCTATTGGGCTCCCAACCAGTCAGAGTATCAGTGGACATCTGGATACTGGGCTGACACCACTGCCCAGGAGACAACCTATCTGCCCCGACCTCCAGAGACAGTGGAAAGTGGCCCCAATGTCCAGGCACCATCAGCCGACTACAGTTGGAGCCCGGGTTGCTGGATCTGGCATAATGAACGCTATGCGTGGAGGCCAGGTTATTGGAATGAAGGAAGATCTGACTGGGACTGGATCCCAGCTCACTATGTTTGGACGCGAAGGGGGTATATTTTCGTGGATGGGTATTGGGACTACACGGTGGCACGGCGCGGAGTTGTCTTTGCCCCGGTGTTCTTTTCCTCGCGCCTTTATTCGCAGCGGGGTTATCGATACTCGCCGACCATTGCCATCAATCTTGGCGCGCTGGTGGAGCACCTTTTTTTACGCCCGAGTTATGGCCACTATTATTTCGGGGACTATTACGCCCCGAGCTATAACCAGAGTGGGTTCCAATTTTCGTTGTCGTTTCAGTCTTCCCGCCGTGGCTATGATCCGTTCTACTCTCATCAACGGTGGTTGCATCGTCACGACTCTCAGTGGGAGCAACGCGTGGCCTCGTCCTATCAGGATCGACGTGATCATGAATCAGCCCGGCCGCCCCGCACCTGGACCGCTCAGAGGGGAATGGAATCTGGCGCAAATGATTCGAAACAAAAACGGCTGATGATGGCGGCCCCGCTTGACCGATTGGAAAGGGACAAAGGCGACCAGGTAAAATTCATTCCTGTAGCTGAGAAGGAAAAGCAGAATCTGGCGAAACGCGGCCAGGAAGTTCAAGGATTCCGCGATCAACGGCGGGAATTGGAGATCGGATCAACAGACCAGAAAGTGGGTAAACCAGTCCCACCAACGAGTCCAACCAGGGTCACGCGGATCGAATCCCCGATTGTAGGCAAACCATCCAGCAAGGTGCCGAAAACACCAAAAACACTGCTACCTCCCTCCAAGGAGATAGTCCGGCCCAACTCCGATTCAGTGCCAACTCGCCAGCCGCAGTCAGAAAGTCCCCGGCCCAAAGGTGAACCACGGATGAACGATCAGAAAAATGGAGATCCCGTTCCCCAACCAGTGCCAACTCGCCAGCCGCAGTCAGAAAGTCCCCGGCCAAAAGGTGAACCACGGATGAATGATCAGAAAAAGGGGGACCCAGTTCCCCAACCAGCGCCAACTCGCCAGCCGCAGTCAGAAAGTCCCCGACCCAAAGGTGAACCGCGCATGAATGATGATCAGAAAAAGGGGGACCCCGTTCCCCAACCAGCGCCAACTCGCCAGCCGCAGTCAGAAAGTCCCCGACCAAAAGGTGAACCACGGATGATCGAGCAGAAAAAGGGGAACCCAGTTACCCAACCAGCGCCAACTCGCCAGCCGCAATCAGAAAGTCCCCGGCCCAAAGGTGAACCACGCATGATCGAGCAGAAGAGGGTGCCCCCAGCTCCAACTCGCCAGCCGCAACCAGACAGTCCTCGGCCCAAAGCGGCACCGCGGCAGATCGAGCAGAATAGGGGCAACCCAGCTCCCCAGACGGCACCTCAAAACCCGCCAAACACAGACAGAAAACCCAAGTCCTCAAACCGTAAGTCCCAGGAGTAAATCGAGAGAAAAACTACTCAAAGCCTGGTGAGAAATCCGGGCTGAGAAAAGCCCGGAGTTAATCCCTCCGGCTTTGGAACAAATGCCCGGCTTCCATATGGAGGCCGGGCATAGTTTCGTATCACGCGGCTGAATCGGTCATTAAACCCTCAGGGGATGGCCTTGAAAACACTCCCATTCACCTTTTTTGCTTCTTCCGGCCAAATGAAACCTCTGTTTGGGACTCTGCTGAGATTGATCCTTGGACCGGCCAACCCCACACCTACGTCACAATACCCCCTCAATCCCATCAGGACCGACGGCTTAATCAAAAGGGCTTGCAATCGCCATTCCCTATCAGCTCGGCAATCCCAGAAATCTTATGGCCGTATCTGTCGCATGAAATGCAAGTTACCTTGAGAACTCCCAGATAACACGGAAGAAATGCCTGGTCGGTGAGGGCCTGAATGACCGATTTCTCCTCAACGAGAAGTTCTTCGAGAAGCCTGGCGACTTCTCGGTTGCCGAGCTGCACCGCCCACTCATACAGGCAGCCATAAGACGTGTTCTGGTAATGCTCAATTTTTATGGCATAGGCCAGAATTGCTGCATCAAGAGCCGAAGTATCTTTGAAATCCACCACCGAGCGGTTCCATGAACGCATCAGTGCGGCAGTGAATTTGCAACTTTTCCCCGTGGCATCCTCCCCGAATGCAGTGAAGATTTGGGCGAACTTTTCCACGAGACTTTCTGACTGGTCGATGTGCTCCAGAAGCAGCTTTTTCAAATGATGGCAGGTGGCGGCTTCCGCAATCTTGAAGAGCCCGTTCCCTTGCTGCTTTTCCGAGTCATGAAGAACGCTAAGTTCGTCACGAAAGCGTTCTTCTAGAACTTTCATCAATTTACACTCTTCGAGAATCTGCATAGAGAGAATGGATGGTGGAATAGAAAGCTTTAAATTAACCTGGTGCGTGGTTTGAAAAAATAGATCAATGTTTCGTTTCTTCCGCCATCATGGGGTGTGTTGACAACCCGCAGGCTTCAGCCTCGGACGATGAGTGTGATTCGATTAAGGGACGCGGCAATGATTTGTCCTAATGTTTTTTGTCAAGTTCGCCTTCCAGTGCATTCATAGCCTTCTCAACATCTTCCCAGGTTTGCCCGGTGTGTTTCTGAATTCGCCCCACCAGCTCGGTTTGTTGACCGTCGAGATACATCGGATTATTATCCGTGAGCTTCGCCCACCGTTGATGGAGTTTACCTCTGATGATGTTTAGGTTGCCTTTGATTTCTATTTTGGTCATGGGGTTCACTTTGCCCCCTGCACCACTTTTCTGATATGGGGTGTACTCCTATTTTGTTCCACAACCCGGATTTATCCGACTGACGGGAGCTTCCATGTCAAACTTTCGGCCCTGGCGAGGTGCGCTTCGAGAGTTGGTAGAATTTTGCTAGACCAAGCTTTGAGTTCGATGCATTCCGTTCCTTTGGTGCCTGTTTCAATGGCGGTGATCCATTTTTTGTGTCCGCTGATGATTTGAGTCAGAAACTTTTTGTCAAACTCTACGCCATGGTAGGTCTCAAGTTTGTAAATATCTTTGGCTTCAGCGTGAATCCCTGAGATATCAACACCTTTCTGAGTGGCGAGGGTTTTGAGTTCTGTATTTTCTGCGGAAAGATCGAAGATGAGAGTGTTGGAGAATCCTTTGACGGCGATATGTTTTGCTTTTTTAACTCCGAGTTCAGCCACGGCAAAAGTTGCTGCAGCAGCAAATGCTTCAGATTTGATAAACCCCTCATCCAAAGAATTGAGCGTGGTTTTTTGGAAATTTGACTCCATAGGTATCGATTTGTATTTGGGTATGTTTTCGTTTAAAACAAACCCGGGTGTTTGAATCTACGGGATTGAATATGGCGAGTGTTCGGCTTGATCTCTATGGGGTGTATCCCGAATCCTCACTTTGTCCCATGCCCTGTAAAATGGGGATTTCACCCCATGGTGCCAATGGTACATGTTCGACTATTGTTTTCACGGGTAGATCGCAATTGTCTTCCCATCTTTTCACTTCAATTAATCTATGAGCACAACTACCCTTATTGTCATCGTCCTTATACTTCTGCTTCTGGGAGGCGGAGGTTACGGCTTTCGGTCAGGCAACACCTTCCTCGGAGGAGGTGCCAGCCTGCTCGTCATCATCCTTGTCATCCTGCTATTGACCGGACGAATCTAATCATTCGCTGAATCGAAGCTCTCTGCGCAGGAAAGTAGAGAGTAAAGACTGAATGATTTATTCGATGATGGTGACTTGCACACTACTCTCTATGACGCCTGTGGCTATGGCGTAACGGGTCAGGCTGGCGGTGTCGTGGAGATTTAGTTTCTCCATGACTTTCTGGCGGTGCTTTTCCACGGTCTTGATGCTGATATGAAGATCAGCCGCCGATTCCTTATTGGTCTTGCCTTCTGCGACGAGCTGGAGTACCTCCATCTCACGGGGGGTGAGTTTGGCGGCATTTGCATTGGTAAGATCTCCTTCTGCCAGTGCTTTGCGTTGATGGTAAAAATGGCGATTGGAAATGTCCGGACTGAAGTAGGTTTTACCGTTATATACCTGCCGAATGGCGGTGGAAAGTTCGTCTGACGCAGATTGTTTAATCAGGTAGCCCGCCGCGCCCAGGGCCATGGCCTTTTCCACATAAGCCTCGTCAGCGTGGGCCGAGAGCATGATGATCCGGGTGTCTGGCTTTGAGTGGAGGATTTGTCGGGTTGCTTCAATGCCATTGAGATTTGGCATGGCGACATCCATGACAATGACATCAGGACACAACTCAGCGGCAAGGTAGACGGCCTGCCGGCCGTTTTCGGCCTCGGCGACAATTTCAAAATCTGTTTCGTGTTTAAAGAGTTCGCGAATACCTTCGCGGACAATGGTGTGATCTTCAGCTAAAAGTATCTTGATCATAATGGTGATGGTTGGGTTGAGGTGAGTTTGGTCAAAGATTCGGTATCAGTCGGGATGGTAACGTTCACCGTGGTTCCCTTTTGCGGGGTGGATTGAAGGGAAAAGGTGCCTCCCACCATCTCGATGCGCTCCCTCATGCCAAGTAAACCGAGGCGCGTGCCACTTTTCGGAAATCCGTTGGGTTCAACCGCAAAGCCCTGTCCATTATCAATAATTGTCATCGTGATGCTAGTGGCATCCTGCATGATTTTGATGGAGGCTTCGGTAGCCCTGGCGTGTCGGTTGATATTGGTCAAGGCTTCCTGGGCGATCCGGTAAAGAGCCGTGCGCTGCGCGCCATCACATTGTTCAATCTTGGCAAAGGCGGTCAATTTCACGCGGATGCCAGTTTCCTCCACGTAGGTCTTCAGGTAGGATCTCAGGGCTGGAATCAAACCCAGATCGTCCAGCACCGATGGACGCAATTCCCTTGCAAAACGGTGCATGATATCGACGGAGTGTTCCACAGTGCGCTGCGCTTCGGTAATTTTTTTCTGGAACTCCTGGCTGCCTGCGGTGGAATTCGTTGTTAGAGTGGCAAGTTGCAACGTGATTCCGGCGAGAGTCTGGGCAATGACATCGTGCAGTTCACGGCTGATGCGCCGCCGTTCCTCTTCCTGGACCGAAAGAAGTTGCCGGGAGAGCTGCCGGAGTTCCTCCTGCATCAGGCGCGATTGCTCCAGTAAAAAAGTGGCGGCTTTTTCACTGGTGCGCAGGGAGTCTTCAATGCTTTTGCGCAGTCGGATTTCATCGCGCAACTCTTCATTGGAGTCGGCCAACTCCAGGGTGCGCTGACTCAGCTCATTTACGATGTGACTCAAATGCACGTTTATCTCTCTCGCCCCGCTGCGGCTTTGTTCGATGGGTATCAGTGCCTCCGCAAAGAAGACAACCGCTCTGTCTTTTACAGTGGTGGAGGAATCATTCCCACCTTTGATGGCGGGATGGTCTATCTTAAGTACGGCCAAAGTGGTCAACACCGAATCATGAATCCGGGCAATGTCCAGGGTGTCCAACCCCCAGGATACCGAGAGCTTTCCCAATTCCCGGGCTGATTCCAGGGTTCCGCCCGGGGCACCGACCAGGTAAGCCTTCAGAGCGGTTTGGTATTGGCTTGAGAATTTGGTGCGTTTATCTGGATCAGACGCTGAATTCATGAGCAATCTGGTTGATTAGTTTCACCGAATTATCGACGAGGTTCTGGATAATGGCGATCTCTTTATCGAGATTCACTTGATTTGCGGCGACGGTTGATTTCAAGGCCAGCATGCGCAGGTTGATTCCAAGCAAGGTTTGAGTCACTTCATCGTTTAAGCGCAGGCTCATATTTCTGCGCTCCTTTTCACTCGCCGAAAGAATATTTCTCGCCGAGTTTTTGAGTTGATCCTCCAGAGCCCTGGAGGCGGTGAGCAATTGATCTGACTCCAGGCTCTTGGAATTTAATTCCGCCGTGGCAGCTTTTCGTTCGGAGATCCCCTCTCTCAAGGCATGACTGGATTCCGCCAGTTCGGCAGTGCGCTGTTCCAAAGCGATTCCAAGTTTCTGCAAATTAGTGTGAGTTTCCTCGCTGGTGGAGTGGGTTTGGTTGAGCGGGCCGAGAGTCTCTTCGAAAAACTCAATCGCTTTTTTGATCTGGCTCAACCGAAATTCGGGCGTCAGCTCACTCGACAAAATGGAGGCCAGTGCCGCGTCATGCATCTGGGCCATGGCAAGAGCGTCGATCCCCAGAGCGACTGCAAGCTGCCCCAGATCGTGTGCTGCCGATGTCGGAGTGTTGTTATCCGTCTGCTGAAGAACGGTGTGCAGAGCGGCATGGTACTGCCTGGCCCAGTCATCAAGCTTTTGTGACTTCATATACGAATCTAGTTTGAAAATGCAATCAACAGCAAGTTCCCAGATCCAGTGAGAATCACCATGGGGCATTACCCTACCATTTAACCCGCATTTGAAAATACGAGGAATAGCTGCCGCAGCTCCAGCTCCGGTAACTATCCCTTTCTTGAGGCACCTGGTGCCGTTGTTTAGTGGGGCTTTATTCCCCCTTCACAACCGGCTGACCAGCGTCTTCCCATCCCGAGAATCCACCATCGAGATGGACGATGTGTTTGAAACCCAGCTTTTTGAACACCTTCAGAGAACCGGTGCTGCGCCTTCCGGACTGACAATGCACCAGATAGGTTTGGTCTTTGTCCAGTTCCGCGACTTTCGTGGCGAAGTCAGCCGCACTAAAATCAATCTGCTTCGCCCCCGCGATGTGACCTGCGGTGTGCTCGGCGGGAGTGCGGACATCCAGAACCACTGGTTTTTGATCACCCGCCAGCAACTTGGCAGCACCAGCCGCATCCACATGATCGATTTTGGTTTCTGAGGCGGCACTCCCCTTTTCCTTCTTCTCATCAAGAGCAGTGAGAATGCCGGTAGCTGCACAGAGCAGCGCCACGAATGTTATACGCAATGAATGGTTCATCATAAATTTTTTGGTTAGGTTACGATCAATTGTTAACGGATGGATCGTCGATTGTCGAGCCGGAGTTCTGTGGCTGGAGGAGTGGAGGCGTGGAGGAATGTGGAGATTTTAGTTTCCTTCACCAGAATCACCGGGCATGAACACCCCCATCTGCAAGAAGCATTTGAGAGCTACGCCGCGCTCCTCTCGGAGATGGGCCGAAGCGAGGCGGAGATCAAAGCAGCCAAAAGAGAGCTGATGAGCTGATCAGAAGCGGGGGGATCCGTCGTAGCGGTGGCGTCCCGCCGCCGTTTCCTGAGCAGAGAGGTATAAATCGGCGGCGGGACGCCAC
>JBGSJM010000159.1:0-17635 GCA_041742015.1 Verrucomicrobiales bacterium
GGAGTATGGTGAAAACATACCGAAACCGCTGGTTCCAATCGGATATCGCCCCGTTTTGTGGCATGTCATGAAATATTACGCCCACTTTGGATATAAGGATTTTATTCTTTGCCTGGGATATCGAGCGGACAAAATCAAGGAATACTTTCTGAATTACAATGAATGCGTCTCCAACGACTTTTCCATGTCAGGCGGGGGCAAGAGCATTGACCTGAGAAGTAGTGATATTCAGGACTGGAATATTACGTTTGTCGATACGGGTCTCCATACTAATGTGGGAGGGCGGTTGCGCAAGGTTGCCCCCTATCTGGAGGGGGAAGAGTATTTCCTCGCCAATTATTCAGACGGGCTCACGAATTATCCGTTACCCCGGATGATTGAACAGTTTAAATCCACGGAAAACGTCGGTGCGTTTCTTTGCGCACCGCCTTCCCAGTCCTTTCATTTGGTCGGGCTCGGTAACAACAACCGGGTTGGATCAATCAAATCGGTCGCGGATTCCGGTATCATGGTCAATTGCGGTTTTTTTGTCTTCCGGCAGGAAATCTTTAACTATCTCAAACCAGGCGAAGAACTGGTCGAGGCACCGTTCTCGCGACTCATCGAAGAGAGGCGGCTCATGGCCTTTCCGGCGAAGCGGTTTTACGCGATGGACACCTTCAAAGAGCAACAGGAACTAACGGATATGTTTAACAAGGGCGAAGCCCCTTGGGAACTGTGGAAAAATAGCAGGATTGGTGAAAAAGAAGGGGCGATGGCCTGTGAGTTTGAGGAGCAGGAAAGTGAAGCCCTCATAGGGTAGATTTTGCAAACGGCATCCAGATGAGATTCGTCCTCGGTTTTTTGCTCTTCCAGGCCGGGCTCGCCATGGCTTCGGAAATTCAACCTGGAACGCCATTTCTGAAAG
This sequence comes from Verrucomicrobiales bacterium, assembly GCA_041742015.1. GTDB lineage: Bacteria > Verrucomicrobiota > Verrucomicrobiia > Verrucomicrobiales > DEV007 > Arctic95D-9. The sequence goes on from JBGSJM010000159.1 coordinate 908, forward strand.
AATATTGCATTGAGCGACTCCAGCAAGGGCGGGCTCAATTTTGATCAGTTGTCTGGTGATTTTTACGATGCCGAAGTTCACCGCCGCTGGGTCTATTTGCACGACAGGGTGGCGAACCATGAGATACCTCCAGCAAAGGAGGCGGAGCCGACCCCTACCGCCCGTGCCGAATTTTTGCAACACTTGGGTAAATCCCTCACTCAAGCTGATCTCGCTACCCGCGAAGTGGCTTTGCGGCGGCTGAATCGCAATGAATATGAAAACACGGTGAACGATCTCTTTGGGATCCAGGTCGATTTGCAACGAATTTTGCCCAGTGATGAACGAGAGCAAGGTTTCGATAACAATGGTTCTGATCTTGCCATCTCCGCAGAACAGATGGTGACTTACCTTGAAACCTCAGATCAAGCACTCGACCAGGTGTTTGGCCCCACCGAAAAACCCGAAACCAAACAGATCAAACTGAAATTCAGCGATTTCCGGGATATAGACAGGGCGGACCGGTTAACCAACGAAGGAGGAATTCTCGATAGGAGCAGGAACTTTCCGGGTGCTAAATCGAGCCAAAGCCGTACAAAGTGACGAACCGATGGATTGGTTGGTCCACGGCGGGATCACTGGAAATATTGATGCACACATCGCAGTTTTTTGAAATTCCCCACGAGATTTGCGGGAAAGTGATCGTCGCCACTGATCCTGTTGAACTTCCCGGAATGGAGCGCCTCTATCAACGCTGCCTGGCCAACGACCTCAAAGTCGTCAAATTGAGCCCAAACGGGGTCAAGGAAATCGAACCTCACGTCCAAAGTCTGGATGGTATCCTGGTGCCGTCCACCGGTATCGTGGATTTTGGAAGAGTTTGCCGCAAACTGGCGGAATTAATCCAGGCTCTAAAAAGTGATGGCCGACTCGTCGACGATTTCCTAATTCTCAACGAAGGAGCTATCATGCATGTCTGCAATGCCCCTTCTCCAGCCGCCACCTCATCCCTGGAAATCGGTCGTTATGTCGCGGACCAACTCTTCGCGAAAACCTGAAAATTTAGAAAAAAATCATGATTGGAGTGGAACTACAAAACGCAAAACGAATCTTGTGCATCGGGGCGCATTCCGATGACATCGAAATAGGCATGGGCGGGACGCTCCTTAGGCTCCTCGAACAGTCGCCAGACCGGGAAATCTGCTGGGTGGTGGGCAGTGCACCGGGGATCCGTGAGAGTGAAGCCCGAGGGAGTGCCGCTGCCTTTTTAGAAAAAGCAGCCCGAAGCGAAGTCCTGATCGGTACTTTCCAGGAAAGCTACTTCCCCAGTGAGTGGCCGAAGATAAAAGACTGGTTCGAGCACATCCGTAAAATCATGGAGCCCGATGTGATTTTCACCCATTTCCGGGAGGACCGACATCAGGATCATCGTGTCCTGTCGGACCTGGCCTGGAACACGTTTCGCAATCACCTGGTCCTCGAATATGAGATCCTTAAATACGATGGTGACCTTGGAAAACCGAACTTTTATGTCCCTCTTTCAGAGAAAATCAGCACCCGAAAAATCGACCTGCTCATGGAACACTTTGAGACTCAATTAAAGCGGCACTGGTTTTCCCGGGACAGTTTTGAGGCCCTGCACCGGATCCGAGGAATCGAATGTGCCTCTCCCTCGGGTCGGGCGGAAGCCTTTCACGCCCGAAAACTCATTCTGGGCTCTACATGAGATGGGTTCTTTTGAGAAGGCGGATGGTCTGGTGGCCGACTGCTCTGGGATGGGTCTGCCTGTTCCTCCTGTCATCAATCCCCTCTCTCTGGTGGATCTTTTTCTCGGAAGGATTTCTTGCCCTGCACCAACCCGAAGAGAACGCGACAATTCTCGTTGTGGAAGGCTGGATCGGATTGGAAGGACTCAAGGCGGCCCATCTCGAATACCAACGAGGTAATTATGACTGGGTCATCACCACAGGTTGCATGGCTTCGGGAGAATGGAACGAGATGCCATCAAACTACGCGGAAATGGCGAGTTGGGAATTACTGAGTCTTGGCATTCCCAAAGACCAACTCCTCTTGGCCAACGCTGGTGAACCTGATAGACATCGAACGTTTCAGTCAGCCCTTGCGGTCAAGACCGAACTCAATCTCCGAGGACTTCACCCGCCGAAGATCAACGTTTTCACGAAGAGCATCCATTCCCGACGGAGCCGCCTGGTTTTCAGCAAAGTGCTGGGTCAGAAAACAAAGGTGGGCTGCCTCTCCTGGCTCCCCGAAAAAGACAATGGACGGCCTTTTTGGCGCTCATCGGAGCAGTCTGAAAATTTGATCCAAGAAACCATTGCCTACTTTTTCGAACTTTTTCTAAGTTCAGGACGAAAATGGACCTCTTATCAAAACTTACCGGGCAGTGATGGCAATTGGAGGTCCGGTTGGCACACCACCAGAACCGGCTGGCGCACCAATTTGAAGATTGTAAACATCGTAAAGGATATTAAAAATCTGCTGGCTGCAGTAGTCGTCCCGCTTGATGTAAAACCATCCGTTCTTGGAACGCACAGCAAGAAAGACACACTCCGGCTCTTCGCAAGAAAAGTGAACCGTGAAACGACTGGCGATGTCAGGAGCCAAACCCGCAACCACCGCACTTCCATATTCATGAGACCCAGCCGTATAAGTGAGTTCGGCCATTTCCGGAACCTGCACACCGTGACTCAACAGATTCAAAATCCCGTATAACGACCGCGTCTGCACGACGATTGAACTTTGCTCATCACTGATTGGAGTGATGGGAGCAAGCTCCGCTGGTCTTGGTTCAACTGGAACCACCTCGGAGGGCTTTGTTGCAGCGATTGTTGGTCCGGCGGGCCTTTCCACTGCGGCGGAAACCCGGCTGAAGCGCCTCTCGTCAAGTATCCAAGCTTTGGAGGCAGAACCACCCTCCAAATCCAGTAGGTCCATCAATTCTCTTCCCGGTCCGTAAGACCTGGCTTTGGGATCAATCCACAATGAAGGACGTACCTTTTCCTGGGTCACATAGAAGCTTTTCCCTTCGTCATTGCTCACAAAGCGACCTCCTTCCAACCTTGCTTTATTTACCTCAGCGGGAGAAAAAGCCTCAGCTGTAAACGGGTGAGCAAAGGCTGGCTCTTCCCAGATGAAATTGTCGATTTTAATCTGGCTCTTCGCTTCCAATGCCTTAACTGCATTCAGCACACAGCAAAATTTGGGCGAACCGGGCCGGAAATTGTTATGCGCCGCGGCATCCACGCCCCTGATACCACCTATTTCCTGAGCAAGCAGGGTCAGGACCAACTCAGTTGGGTATCCCGTTCCAGTCAAATGCGGCAGCGTCTTCAGAGGGAGACGCTGATGTAGTTTTTCAGCAATTTCAGGGCCTTGCAGCGGAGTTATTGAAAAGGTTGGATAATCAACCTGCTCCCCTCCAACTCCTCCGTTGGCCGTTGCAAAACCGGAGGGATTAATTGATACGCCAACCGCTGCATCTGTCCTGACGGAGCGAGTATGGCTAATACCACTTAATGTCACAAACTGAGGTGACTCATGGTAAGATCTACGAACCACGTTGAGAAGCAACTCCTCCCGCACCACCGAATGAATTGCCTCACCATAACTGGAGAACGATTTTTCAATCAGTTTTGGGCCCATTTTGGAGGCGCATCCTGTCAAAAAAAGCGCCAGACTTATGGCCATCACGGATGAAACCTTTGAGTTTTTTGCCAGACAGGATCTTTTAAGTGTGGTGAAAATAAAGTTACTCATGTGATTCGCAATTGTGATTATTTAATTTATCCCACAAAAATGTCTAGCAAAATTAATTATTAATATAAATTAACTTATTAATCTTGGTGGTCGTGGGCCTTTTGCCCGGTGCAGTTGGTTTTGTAATCGGCACCAAGCCTGGGATACCCTCTGGAAAAAGGTTCCAAAATCTGAACATCAGAATCAAAAGGGGCGGGAAATGATTCCCAAATTCATTTGAATTAAAAAAGGCGTAACCAGCGGGTTACGCCTTTTTTGTGTAAAAATCGTTACATTCTTTCCCAAGCAAAAAAACTAATTAACATTGATTTTACGGCAAAATAAAGTATCGATTGCTTTAGAAAGTTATGTCGACAATCTTAGAGGCAGGTGAGTTGGGGTGGTTTGTCGTTCGTACCAGACCTAAAAGCGAACATATTGCAGCGGTTCATCTTTTGAAGTTTGCGGACTTGGACGAAGTTTTTTCTCCCCGCATCAAACACGAAAAAGGAACCACCCGTGGAAAGGTCTGGTTTATTGAGGCGCTTTTCCCTGGGTACATCTTTGCCAGATTTGACCTTTCTGAAAAGTTGAGAGCAGTTAATGCCTGCAACTCCGTCATCGGGGTGCTTCGCTTTGCCGACATCTACCCACAAGTACACAACGATTTTATCCAGCAACTCCGGGGTGAATTTCCCGAAGGAGAAAATGAGATTCGAGTCATCGAGCAACCGATCAATGAAGGTGACGAAGTTCTTATCCTCGATGGTGCGGTAGCCGGGTTACAAACCATCGTGACCAAGGTTCTGTCAGGGAAAGAACGGGTCCGCGTTCTCATGCATTGGCTTGGCCAGGAACGCGAAGCCGAAGTCTCATACACATCGATTGTTCCAATTCAATGCGTCAGAACCCGACTTTGATCGATCTCAGGTGAGCGACCTGCCTTTGAAAATGGACAAAAGCCCATCTGACAAGCTCATCATACCCTGGTGGTTATATAGAATTACACCAACCATTGCCTTTAAATCAACTATACAATCAAGTTCACCTAACTATTTTAAAATCTGAATATTACCATATTTAGTTTACAAGAACATTCAGAGCCATAAACGACAATAAATCTCATTAAACCCCATAATTTAACGATGTTTTAGTGGACGGCTTGTTAAAATGTATTTAGCTATAGAGCTTTCCCGTCTTTTGGAGTTGTTCTATAACTTATAACTTGACCAGAACTCTTTCGGATAGGGAAACAAACACTGTTGTTTTACTTAACTTAATAAAATCAGTGAGGTTACCGACCTAAATAGAGAGATGGATACAACAATACAAAATATTACAAGCTGGATTATGGGCCCGATTGGTAAGTGGGTTGGAGCTCTGATAATTCTATTAGTAGGCTACGTATTGGCCAGAATGATTGCCGCAGGCATTCGTAAAGCCGTCAGCCGCACTAATCTGGATGAAAAACTGGGCAACGTTCTTGAACAAGACACCGATGGTATTGAAAAAGGGATTTCCACCTTCTTCTTTTATCTGGTGATGCTGTTCGTGGTTGTACTTGCCCTGAATGTAGCCGGACAGATAATGGTGCTTGAGCCACTTAAGAATATCCTCAACGATATTCTTAATTTCCTGCCCGGACTGATAGCAGCCGGAGTGATTGGATTTGCAGCCTGGATTCTTGCCACGTTCGGAAAAAATTTACTGGTAGGACTGATGACCGCATCAAGAGTTGACGAGCGCCTCGGATTGTCTGATTCGAAGCCAATCACCAACAGTGTTGGTCTGGTGGCATTTTTTGGCATCATCCTCGTGATGCTTCCCTCGGCTCTGAGCCAACTCGGCATGGATCAGATTTCAGTTCCCGTAACCGAGATGGTCTCCCAGATCTTTTCTTACTTGCCCAAGCTTCTTGCTGGTATCGTTCTTTTCTCGATTGGGTATTTGATCGCCTCCACCGTTCAAAAAGTTCTCACCAGCGTATTGTCATCCATTGGAGCAGATTCACTGCCTACAAAACTGGGTTACACCGGCGGCATCTTTGGGGGACGCAAGCTTTCTCAAGTTCTCGGGTATATCGCCATGGCCACTATTTTGGTTATTATGACCGCCCAGGCGTTCGAGGCCATGGAACTTGGATTCATTTCCGAACTGGCTACGGGATTTGTTCCTCGTTATTTCAACATCCTCCTGGCACTTATCATTTTTGCTGCCGCCTTTTACCTCGCCAACATCATCGGTCAATTTATCGAGGGCAAAAGTCCGTTCTGGGCAAGGGTGGTTCGCATTGGGATTATTACCTTCCTGGGAGCGGTCGCCCTTCAGCGAGCAAACATCTCAAGCCTCACCAATGAGACATTTCAGCTCATCGTCACTGCCGTAATTGTTGCAGTGGGGTTTGCAATCGGAGTGGGAGGAGCCATTGCCATTGGTCTGGGTGGACGGGAGAAAGCTAGTCAATGGCTTTCCAGACTCAAATAACACTATGGCAAATATTGAAAAATAAGATATTTCTTAATCCCGAAAAATAGTTTCAAGGGCGATCAAAAAGATCGCCCTTTTTTGTTGCATATTTCTAAATAATCAATTAAACCAAACTAATAAATGGATTGAGGATACGTTTCCACAATCAAATCAAAAGACTTGGATTAAACCGCACAACACATTATGATGGGACTCCATCGACCAAAAAGATGAAAACTTATAAGCAGATTTTACTTTGCACCTGTTCTCTAGCCCTCCCATTTGTCACAGGGTGTCAGAAGGTTCAAACAGCTTCGGCTGAACAGCTTGCTACTCAGTTCGGAACAGGGCCAGCACCACTAGCTGCACCCGGAGCACCACTGGCAGGCTCCGTTCCAGGAACAACCCCAGCAACAGCAACAGCTCCAACAACCACACCAGCTCCAAATCTCCCAGCAGCATCTCAGACTGGCAGAAACCGCTTTGGCTTTGCTGGAGCCGAAAGTGAAGCTCCGGTAAAGCCCCTCCGCCGCGATGTTGGGAATCATGTGCCAGAAGTGGCATCCGCCCCCAAAGTCGATGCGCCGAAAATTCAGGCACCAAAGATGGAAGAGCCCAAAGTTGAAGCACCCAAGTTGCCAGCGACGCCTCCGGCTAACACTCAGGTTGTAAAGCTGGATTTTGCCAATGCAGTTCCTGGAGACAAGTTACATGTCACACTTCCTGGGGAGTACGCGAGTGTTGGCCCCATCTCAGTTGAGAAGGTTGATCCGTCTGGAAACGGTCTGGGGTCACCTTGGGCAAGAGGAACGCAAATGCAGGTGCCAAACCCAAACGTTCCCGGAGGGAAGATCTATTTCAAAGTTCCCTAAGGTCTGACCACTCAACCGGAAGTTTTTAAGTCCATTGCTGTGATCAGTCCAGGATTGCTGGGAGGGTCAATCTTAAAAGCAGTGAAGAGGCATCAGCCCAAATGCGAACTCCGCGTTTGGGCTCGCCGCGTACCGGCTTTAGAATATATTCGTGAACACCAACTGGCTGATTTTGCCGATACCGATCTCCAGAAAGTTATCAGTGGGGCAGAACTGATCATTCTGGCGATGCCCATCCAGTTTATGCCAGAGGTGGTGGCGGGTTTTCCGGAACTGGCAAAAGATGTCATCGTCACCGATGTCGGCAGCACCAAAAGCTCAGTCGTAAACTCAATAGCGCAGGCGGTCAGTGGTCTGGGTGCCATTTTTATTGGCAGTCATCCCATGGCGGGTTCCGAAAAAACCGGGATCGAACACGCCCGTGAGGATCTATTTTCGGGTGCCTCGGTCATTATGACGCCAACCAGCTCTGATCAAACCCAGATCGAAAAAATAAAGAACTTTTGGCAGGTGATTGGCGGCGAGGTCACGCTGATGAGTCCGGAAGAGCACGACGAAATTGTGGCTGCGATCAGTCATCTCCCGCATTTACTGGCCGCCGCCCTGGTGCGCAGTGTTCTGCGTAACAACAAGAGTCGCGCTTTCTTTTCAGGAAATGGTTTTCGGGATACCACTCGAATCGCCTGCGGAGATCCTGACATGTGGACTGACATTATCCTGGCAAACCGGGCAGCGATTTCAAAGGAGCTGGAGATATTGCAGGACGAACTCGGAACGTGGCAGGAAACCCTCCGGTCTATCGACAAAGAAAGGCTTCGGTCATTTTTGTCCGAGGCAAAAGAGATTCGCGACCATATTTGAAGCACCGTTTCAGTTTTCGCGGAGTTTTTACTATTGAGATAATGTCTGAGATCAAAATCCGCCAAGTCGAGCCGTTTTCCGCTGAGATCACCGTGCCCGGCGATAAGAGCATATCCCATCGTGCCGTCATGCTTGCTTCGTTATCAAACGGAGCGTGCGATATCACTGGCTTTCTCGCCAGCGAAGACTGTCTCACCACCGTCAAAGCTTTGCGCTCCCTGGGAGTGAAGATCGAAGAGGTTAATGAGGCAAAGACACATCTCCGCGTCCACGGGACCTGCTGTATATTTAGTTCACCTCAGGGTCCGATCGATTGCGGAAACAGCGGAACCACGATGCGCCTGCTTGCCGGCATCCTTGCCGCACAACCTTTTGACACGGAATTAATAGGTGACGCATCTCTTTCCAATAGCCCCATGAAGCGAATCGCCATCCCCCTGGAGTTGATGGGAGCAAAAATAGAGGGCCAGGGAACCCGCTTCACCCCGCCCCTGAGAATTCGGGGGACCAGGAAAATCAAGCCGATCGAATATGTATCCCCGGTGGCCAGCGCTCAGCTCAAAAGCACCGTCCTGCTGGCCGGAATGCTGGGGAAAGGCAAGACATCCGTAACGGAGCCTTCGCTTTCCAGGGATCACACCGAACGAATGCTTGATTATATGTTGGTTAAGATCGTGAGAGAGGGAACCAAGGTTTCGATCTGGGGTGATCAAATTCCGGAGTCCCGCGATCTGGTGGTGCCGGGGGATATTTCCAGTGCTGCCTTTTGGGTGGCGATAACCGCAGGCTTCCCCGGATCCCGACTCCTCGTCAACAACGTAGGTCTCAACCGGACCCGGGTCGGGTTGTTGAACGCTCTGATTCGAATGGGTGCCAAGATCCGCGAGCGGGTTGATGATTCAGGTTGCGAACCTGTCGGCTCAATCGAAGTCAAAGGTTCCGTTCTTCAGGGGATTGAAATTGGCGGCGCCATGATTCCTACCTTGATTGATGAAATTCCGATTCTCGCTGTGGCAGGAGCCATGGCCAAGGGTAAAACCATCATCCGAGACGCTGGAGAACTGAGAGTGAAAGAGAGTGATCGAATTTCAACCGTTGCCGAAAACCTCCGTCGCATGGGGGTAAGCGTTGAAGAATTTGCTGACGGCATGGAAATCCAGGGCGGCGCTCAGTTAAAGGGCGCGGTGATCGAAAGTATGGGAGATCACCGGATCGCGATGGCCTTTGCCATCGCCGGACTCCGGGCCCGGGGCGAAACGGTGATCCGGGGGGCTGAATGTATTGAAAACTCCTACCCCGGCTTTGCGGACGAACTGGCACAACTGATTGCCAGCACCCGGAAAAGCTGATCTCTGATGGGGCAAGCTGACGGAAAAGGATGCTGCTGTTTCAATGATTCCTCCGGCTCTTGAAATTCCCGCATGTAAATACAAAGTATTTGCAGAAAAATGGATTTTTGACTTGTATTGTCATTGTATTTGCATCAATTTACAATGTAAATCATTTTTTCTTGACCCTGTTGATGTCAAAATGCTAAATCGATCAACTACACGCCTATGAAAATCTCGAAACCGCTGAAAAAGCAAATACTTGCCGAAAAGATATCCGGCAACAAAAAGGGAGTAGCCCTGGTTCTGGTCTTAACTGTGATGTCCCTCGCGACCATCATGATTTTGACTTTCTTCAGTCTCGCGACCAGTGAACACCGATCATCCGCAACTTATTCGCAGGGGCTGCAGGCCCAGCAAGTTGCTGAGCAGGCGGTCAACCTGGTGATCTCGCAAATTCGGAAGGCGACCGCCAAATCAGATGTGGCATGGGCTTCCCAACCTGGTGCGATTCGAACCTGGTCAAGCAATGGGCAATTCAACGTTGGTTTTAAACTATATTCCGATGATGTATTACTGGAAACTTCTGAACTCAAACTCAATGACGATGACTTTAAAGACGCGCAAAACTGGGCGTCGCGGCCTAGTGAGTTTGTGGATCTCAACGAACCTGTGATCAGGGGCGGGAAAGTTTACTTCCCAATTGTTGATCCTTCAGCAAGAGATTTACCCAAGTGGCCGGCGAAAATTGGGGGAGAAACTGATGATGCAGGTGTTGAAGGTTTTGACTTTAATTTTGACAGTGCTCACACCATCAGCCCCGGTGATTATGACAAACTGGTTAAGGAGAAAAACTCCGTTGGCCACCTGGCCCTTCCAGTACGCTGGATTTATCAGTTGGCTGATGGAACCTTGGGAACCATAAATGGTTCAGCATTCACCGCCCTGTCGGGAAATGCCACCCCTTCAGTTGATAATCAAATTGTTGGTCGATTTGCATTTTGGGCGGATGATGAAACCGCCAAATTGAATTTAAACGTCCATTCAGGTGGCTTGGCATGGGATACCCCCAGAGCTGGCGGTGATATGGATATGGATATGGCCAAGTATCAACCCCTCCAACATGAGTGGCAAAGGTATCCTGGTCACCCTGCGACCACTCACTTGGTTCCAACTCTGGCACCTGGTGTTCTTGATATTGTCCGAAACAAAAACGCCATGGAAATGATTTTTGCTACCGTCCCGCGAATAGTGGGCGGAGGTTCCGAATCTGGGACTCGCAAAGCGAATCCACGCGATCCAAAGGAACGGGATGGATTAATCCCCGATAAAAATCCACTATTCCCTTCGGTTGATGAGTACGTGATGGCACCTGACCGGAAACCCAACTATTTCCCTCAGGCTGACGGTCGCCCAGCACCTGAAGAAACCATGGTTGATATGATGGAACGGGTGCGCTTTTTCCTGACCACCACGAGTCGGGCACCAGAAACCACTCTTTTTAATACTCCCCGAATCGCAACTTGGCCGATTCACAAAACCAATCATACAGCGTTTGACAGAATGATCGAGTTTTGTTCAACCATTAATCAAAAGAAGTACATTTTTGAACGCAAGAATGCAGACAGTGCGACTGAAGATTACAATGATTTGCCACGAAACCGGGAACTCTACAAATATCTCGCTAAATTGACCGGATCGAATATTCCCGGAGTCGGTGCAGGTTTTAACGATAAATTTCAAGAAAAGGACAGGCTCCAAATCCTGACACAGATCTTCGACTATATTCGTTGTACCAATCTTCACGACGACAGTTTATTTGGCCAGGATTGGGAATCAGCTTTAAAGAAGACTAATTCAAATCAACACATCACTTACACCAATCCCAGGAAGGGTAATCCTGATCTGGCAGTTGAGGGTCAAAGTGGTATTCATAAGGGGCATGGTCAAGTGACGCCGATTGAAATCAAAGAGGGTGGAGTCACCACCAAAGGATTCGGCAGGTTCTATACCCTCAGTGATGTCGCAATCCACGCGATTTGCGTTGCTGACGGCGGGGACGGAGGTATTCAGGCAAATTATGCGGAAGCATTGGGCGGCGCGAGTGCTGGCCCACGGTATCCGGGTTTCGATGTTTATCAGAGCAGCCGGATAAGGGTGGATGCCTTACCTGCATTTTCAAATTTTCCCCCTTTACACATTGGCGCTGCAATCGACAACATTGCAACTTACCCGGAATGGTTAACAGATTGGCTCGACGCCTACTTGAATCACGAAGGAGAGTGGGTAGAAGTTGGAGGTGTTGAGCCTCCTAACACGTTGCTACCTAAAGGAAATTGGAGAGACCGTTTTAATTGGAGGAATTTCCCCCCTCCCGGTGAACCTGATAAGAATCCGAGAACCCGTGCTATTAATCTAGGATATTGGCAGGAAGTTCTCAATATCATACGACCCGTATTTGAACAGGAAAACTGGAATTGGAATTTGATGTTCAACCGGGTTCAAGGCGGGACTTTTGCTCCAATTCCCGTCGAGGTTGATATCGCCTCCGGAGACGGAAGAACCAAGAAAAATACGCAGTTTAATCGAGAAGTAATTGCGCAGGATCACTTCATGCGTCTTGGCCCACATGAAAAATTGGTTCAGGCGGCCATGATTTTCAATATGTTTTGCCCAAGTATGGGCTGGGTTCCAATCAACCCTGATATGTCTGTCAAGATAGAAATGGAAGACAAGGGCGATGACTTTAAATTTGTCACTTTGGGCTCTGGAGGAACTCTCAAACCCAGGGTCGCTGCATCTGACGCTCGTTATGGCAAAAATAAGATTTACGCGACAAACGTGGATGATACAAAGTACGGAAGATTTTTGGTGCATCGAGATCTGGAAGGTAAGCTGTTGCCCCTTGATCCCAGGGAGTGGTGGTATTCCAATGATATGCAAACAGCCCATCATCATCGGCATGCCGGTGGTCCATTGCCATTCACGTACATCATGGGGGCCGACGCAAAAAATCGTGGGAAAATTGGACCCCTCAACAATTTGGATGTACAGGTTCGACATCCTCAAACCGGCACCAATACAACGGGCCGACTCACCCCTCTTGATCCAGAATTTTACTCTCCGTCCGTGCATGAAGGGAACCAGTATTCATTTATCACTGCTCCATTTCGAATTGGGCCATCTGATCTGGCTATTAAGCACGAGGATTATCTGGCGTTACCTGTTGAAGGTAGGTATAAATTGAAAATGAGGGGCGGAAAGATAAAATTCGAAATTTATAGTCATGGGGATAAGACAAATAGTATTTATGCCCCCCGTGAACTGTCAGCGCCTCAAGCCGACAAACAATTGGTCCAGACGATCGAAGTCAATATACCGTCCATCGTATCTCATCCCCCGATGCTTGCGGTGGGACGCGAAGGTTATATTAACGAATTTAAAGCGGAAGAGCACCAGCCCGTCACACCAATGGAAATGTGGAGCCTGGGTGTTCGGGGAGCTCAGCCCGGAATGTCAGGTCGACTTTTCCGACTCTCTACGGAGAAAGGTCAGTTATTTCACGCTAACGATGTAGTCCAGTCAGTTGGAACTCTGCACGGCGACGTGCGCGTGGCTGCGGTACAGGAGAGTATCAAGGCAGGAGACGAGGTTTATGGACCGCACTTCCGATATGCGAAATACGAAGGGAACGGTGGTGAGACCTTCACCAGAACCGAGCCGGAAATAGCAGGTTGGCCAAGCACTTATAATGATGCCCTGGCTGCGTATGGCGATGCCCCTTTGAGATCTTTTAGTCGGATGGCCCATGATATGGCGATGAGTACGGGTTTTCGATATGAGGGTGGTGACGGACGACTGGATAGGAACTATTCATACAATGGAAACGATCTGGATACAGAACGTTCCATGCAAATTCTCCCGGGATTAAATTTTAATGGAAAGCTGCCTATGAATGCCATTGGTGATCGTAAAAAATACGGTGGTTTGTTGGTGAATCGTTATGGTGATTTCGACAACAATATGGGTCTCTTGGTGGATGGTTGCTACATTAACAAACCTGATGAAGGCAACAGTCATTCGCTGTATCAGAGAACCAGCGACAAAGACCTCAATGCATGGGAACTTCGCAGGGACTATGGCGATTTCCCCTACTTTGTAAGGGACTGGCTTCATGAAGCTGGTAGCCCATCTTATTTCTCGCCGAACAGAATTACGAGCGGTCCTGGTATGTTCGGGTCGCTGCCGTCTGGAGCTTTGCAGAACAAACCTTGGCAAACCCTGCTTTTCAGGCCAGCAGCGGGCAGCGGACATCCCGGCGCCCCGTCAAAAACCTATGATGGAAAATCGATTCCTGGCGGCAAAGACCCGGCAGATCACTATTTCTTAGATCTGTTCTGGATGCCTGTGGTGGAACCCTATGCGATTTCAGAACCGCTTTCAACTGCTGGAAAGGTGAACTTAAATTACCAGATTTTGCCTTTCCGCAACGTGAAGAGGAATTCATCCATGCGAGGAATTTTCAGGTCAGAATTAATGGTTTTGGTTCCAACCAAGGGATATGATCCAACCAAAAGTAATAATACGGGTGCACCCAGCCTTTACACCAAGGAGTACAAACATAACAGTGGACGGGGCTCGGGATGGCATTGGAGAGACAAACCCAATGGGGGATTTCTGCAAGGCAAGCGATTGCGGGCGGTGATTCAGGAACCACGTACCTTGGATCAATTTCAGCAAAGATTTGATGCCGGGAAGATTTTCAAGTCCGCTTCTGAGATTTGTGAAGTACACCTTGTTCCGCAACAGGTGGCTGAAAGGATGGGCATTACTACATCCAGAAATCAGTTGGTCACCTATACGCCGGAGGTGGCCCAAATGGAAAATGGGAAGTTTTGGAAGGACCACGCGGCGATCGGGGACAACTCCCGTGAAAGAGCGTATGGAAATATCTACAGTCGGGTCACCACCAAATCAAATACCTTCAAAGTTCATTATCGTGGCCAAGTCTTGAAACAGGGTCGCAGGTTGGATAACAACTATTCAGCGTGGGATCCCGAGTTGGATTCTGTCGTCGGGGAGTATCGGGGTTCCAGTATCGTAGAACGTTATCTCGACCCAAACAGCGATCAAATCATTGATTATGCAGCAATTATAGGAGGGAGTGGTCAGACATTCCAACAAATCACTGCAAATCCAAATTATCACACCATTGACGACTATCATCGCTTCAGGATTGTGAACCCAACCAGATTTGCTCCTTAGTTTGGTCTCAATGTAGAATTGTATGAAAGCCAGTCAATTTAGTAAGAACGTATCGGGTTTTAGCTTGGTTGAAGTTTCGATTGCCATGGCAATTGCCGCGATTGCCATGGTATCCCTAATCGGCCTCATTCCACAGGGTTTAAAGACCATGCAGGATGCAGGCGATCAGGCGATCGAAGCCAGAATTCATCAGCAAATTCTCAGTGAGATCCAATTAACTCCCTTCCGGGATAAGGCAAACAACCCCGATATTGCCACCTCACCACTGAAGAAGTTTCATCGACAAATTCGATTGTATGACACCCAGGGGGTTGAATTGGGGTACCAGGATCATAATGGCTCGTTTACCAAAGGCCCAGGCTCGTTAAGCGAAAGTGAAGTGGATTTCGCCTGGAATTACTCGGCCCGAATTTGGCTTCCTGAGTTCGAAGCTGGTAGCACCCCTCCAAGTGTTGGAGGAGGAACCAATGCAAAGGGAGTTATTGGTGATTCCAGTAAGGAATTGTTGACTGTTGTCGTGGAATTGGTTCCGTTCCAGTTTCCCGGCGATAGTTTGGCAGGGCGCTTGGGGGCTGCGGATGGATTTTTTTCAGACCCGAAAAACTTTGGCAACATCCACTCTTTCCAGACAACGATTGTCAGGATGGGAATGGATTACACACCATAAACCAGTAGAGATTTAGAAATGAAACTTTCGAAAAACAAGGCCGAAAAAGATGTGAGCGGCTTCTCATTGATTGAGTTGTTGACCGCCATGACAATTCTTTCTGTTTTGATGTTAATGATGACATCACTTTTGGATCAGGTCCAAAAAAGTTGGCAATTTGGGGAGTCCAGAATCAGTCAATTTCGGGAGGCGCGGGTTGCTTTTGACTTGATGACAAAAAACATGTCCCAGGCCACCATGAACACCTATTGGGATTACGATTATGATGATGCCAATCAAATCAAATCCTACGGAAAAAGGACGGAATTGCACTTTTACTCGCAGCAGGCAAAGCAGATCGAGGGAGCACTGGGATTAAGTGATCAGACCTCCGGGCATGCTGTTTTCTTTCAGGCCCCGCTGGGGTATTCTGTCAAATATCGCAACCTGAATAACTTATTTAATGGTCGCGGTTACATGGTCGTACACGGCAGCGACCGCGATTTTATCCCCTCTTTTGTTAACAAAGAGACGTTCCGATATCGCTTAATGGAGTTTCGCCCCCCCGCTGAAGCCAACCAGGTTTTCAAAGACGCAATCGAAGAACGAGAAAGTGCCACGCCCCAACCACAGACATTCACCCATTGGTGGAACCAGGGGCTCACCGGAATCGGCAATGGGAAATTTTCGGAATTTCTAAACCCAATGGGACAGAATATCATCTTGTTACTGGTGACACCCATGGACACTCTCGAAGCCCAAACTGATAATCGTTTTGATACCAGCAGCAAAATAGCTCCCAGCTATATTTACGATTCCAATAAGCCTGAAAAAGTGGGGTTGGGACAGCAGGTCCCGCCGTTGGTAAAAGTAACGATGGTGGCGATTGATGAAACAACTGCAATTCAACTGGAAGATCAATACGGTCAAGGCAAGCCGCCGATAATACCTGACACTCTTTTCCAGGATACAAAAAAATATAATGAAGATATCGCTGAATTGATCAAATCATTTGACGAACACAATCGAAAAGAGGTTTCAAAGATCAGTTATCGCGTTTTTAGCACGATTGTGATGCTTCGTTCCGCAAAATGGGTGACTGAAGCACCCGTTAAGTGATCTAATTCCAACACTAATGGTAAATTGTCTCTGAAAATGAAAATTTTTAATATTAAGCGACTTGAGGGTTTCTCGCTGGTGGAGATGTTGGTGGTTTTGACCGTAGTCGGCATGTTAATGGCCTTTGCCGCTCCCAATGTTTTCAGTCTGATTTCGGCTCGCACGCTTTCAGGAGAAGGTGGGGTGATTCGAAACCAACTGACGATGGCTCAACAGTTGGCGGTTTCGAAAAATGCCGATGTTGAGGTAAGGTTTTTCAAATGGATAGACGAATCGTCCGCTCAAACCGAAGAGGAGTTTTCGGCGTTTCAACTTTTTCAATACAACAACAAAGGTGAGATGATCCCAATTAGCGCGTTTTTCAGAGTTCGTGCTCCGGCTGCCATCAGTTCATCTTTCTCAACTCTCCTGAAACCCGGCCAGAACTCGAATGCAA
>JBGSJM010000160.1:0-4065 GCA_041742015.1 Verrucomicrobiales bacterium
TTGGTATCAGCATCGTGTATCACTGCGATCTGATTATCAGCAGTCAGATAGAGATCCAGTTCGCAGGAGTCGGCCCCACCCTGCCAGGCGAGATTAAAGGCTGCCACCGTGTTCTCAGGCGCGATTCCAGAAGCGCCCCGGTGAGCAATAATTTCAACGGCATAAACGGTTTGGGAAGGCAGTAAAAGGCAGAGGAATGACTTGAAGAGGTTGGAAATAATGCGCATCAAAGGAGAGATAAGCACCGCATCGGGCCTGGGTCAAAGACTATCCATTGAGTCGTCTGTTGACCTCTTCCATATAGGCCATGCTTTTTTCGCAGATGGTTTCGATTCCAGGGGTGTAGTCGAAAACCTCCACCGAGACCCAATTCTGGTAGTTAATTTCCCGTAGTGCGGTAAAAATCGGGTCAAAGTCAACGCTTCCCATCCCTGGCCCCAGTAAATTGGGATCGTTGGCATGAAAATGGACTACCCAGTCGGAGCAGTTTCGGATAATTTGATCGATCGGAATCGCCTCAGTTGACATCGCCTTTACATCAAGGTGGAGACGGCAGTTCGGAGAATCTACTTTTTCAGCCAGCTCGATGCCGAGGGCGGCGGTATTCAAGAAATTTCCTTCGACGGGGCCGAGAGGTTCCAAAGCCAGGATCACGCCGCAGTCCTCCAGCACAGGCATGGCTCGCCGGATCGTGTCCGCAGCATAGTCCATGGCCTCTTCATGGGTGATTCCCGGCAGCAAATTTCTTTGCACTGGCGAACCCAGCACCATAATCTTTCCATCCAGGTCCCGGCATAATCGCGCCAACTCAGCGAGGTATTCACCGGTTGCTTTTCTAATTGCCTCATCCGGCGTGGTCAGGTAAAATCCCTGGGTTTTGGCGAGAAGCCAGTGCAGCCCGACACACTCCAACCCGGCATCAACAATTTGCTCCCGAATCGTGTCCCGGGTCTGTTTTGAAATGTCAAAAGCAGACAGGTTGATCGTGAAAGGCGCTATTTCTATCCCAGAATAGCCGCAGGATTTCGCGTAGGCAAAAGCCTTTTCAAATGGCCAATCCTGGAAAGTTTCGTTGCAAATCGCGTATTTCATGCGGCAAATTCGTTCTAACGGCGACGTTTGGGAGCAGATGGTCGACGCCTGACGGGCTTGACCGTATCATCCAAAAGCGTGGTGAAGGTATAATCAAATCCCTCAAGCTTCTTCCGTTCTATCTTTTGCCCCACGTAGAACTCAACTGAGCGGGCGTAATCCAGTTCGTCAGCGGAGAGCAACGTGAAGGCATCCCCCTCTTGTTGGGCTCTTCCGGTTCGGCCAATCCGGTGCACATAGTCCTCCGGGTTTTCTGGGACGCGGTAATTGATCACATGAGTAACGCCGGAAATATCAAGTCCCCGGGCCGCCACATCGGTGGCGATAATCATGTTGAAAATACCTTCACGAAATCCCTGCAAAGCCTTGGTACGATCACTTTGTTTTATATCAGAATGAAGAACGGTGGCCTTGGCTTTTTCCTTGGTCTTCATTTTTTCGTAAAGATTATCGGCCTCTTTCTTGGTTCTCGTGAAAATCATGAGGCTCTGAAAATCGGTCCTTTCCACCAACTCCTCGATCAGTTCATCGCGCTGGTCCATGGCTACGGGGTAAAAATAGTGGGCCACGGTTTCTGCGGGAGTCCGTCGGCCACCACATTCGATCTCGGTCGGATCTTTCAGTGCCCACTGAGCAAGGGTTTGGATGGCACCGGGCATGGTTGCAGAAAAAAACAAGGTTTGGCGGCCCGAGGGACAATGATCGACGATTTTTTTTACGTCGGGCAGAAATCCCATGTCCAACATTCGGTCAACCTCGTCAAGAACCAGATATTTGATATCGCTCAAATCCAAATTGCCTTTTTCGAGGTGATCAATCAAACGTCCTGGTGTCGCGATAATCACATCGGGCTTGCGACTTAAACCATCCGTTTGATTTCCGTAGCCAACTCCTCCGTGAAGCAGGACCACGTTCATCGGGCGATAATATCCAAAGAGCCGCATCTGTTCCTCAACCTGGGCAGCAAGTTCCCGGGTGGGTTCCAGGATAAGGCACTGAGGTCGGTCGCTGGGAACCATCCGACTGATAATGGGAAGAGCAAAAGCTGCTGTTTTCCCAGTTCCTGTTTGAGAGGCGCCGATGATGTCGCGGCCTTCCAAAGCAATTGGAATGGCTTGCGCCTGAATTGGAGTTGGTTCGATGTATCCTGCCTTTTCGATGGCTCGAAGGACAGGAGGTGAAAGATTAAGATCGGTAAAAGCCGGCATGTTACGAGGTAGAAATCGTAACCATCGTTTCTAACCGCGATTTTTCAAGCCTTTCTCCGCGTCCTCTGCGTCGTCAACAAATAATCCATTGAGTACCGCCCAGAACCCGTGATGACCAGTGCCATTAAGATGATCATATATAGCACGATAACTTCGGGGGTAAAATTGTCGGAAGTTTGCACGTTGGCCCCCAACAAAAAGCCAAGAATCAAAATTAGAATTGCTGCATTGATCCGCCCCAGAAAACCCCAAAAAACCCCAATGGCACTTAGGAAGGCGGTCAAAACAATTGCCACGGCCACTGCTCCGGGAAGAGGTAAGTTCAAGTTAACAAACTGGTCAACCAACCCCCACTCCTCTTCCTTCCAAACATTGTTCCAAGCTTTTTGAAGATGAAGCGCCAGTTCATAATAACTAAGAGTGACCACGGTGGAGGCCCTTAGAAAGAAAAAACCAACATTAATTGGTGTACTGTTTAATTCGATGGGAGTATCACCATGAAATTTTATCGCCATATTTCGAGCAAAATAACCCAACTAAAAACTAAACGACAATACCCAAATGTAAAAATTTATTAAATATCACGAAAAGATTTGATATTTCATCTAATAAATGGCATCATCCCATACCTGCATGACCGTCAATCATTTAAAACCCAAGCACTTGTTGTGGCTCTTTTTGTTGCTATCAGGCCTTGGAGCCTGTTCATCAAATGTCAGGCTGGCTTCGACAGGCACGGCTATTTTTCCCACGGGCATTGATTTACAAGCGGCATCCGAGGCTTTTTTGAGGATCAAAAGCACAAACTACTCCAAGGAGGACATCGAAAGTTACAATTGCGAAGTGCGAAACGCAATGGTGCAGATCACCCAATTCCCACTCAAATCGGGAGGAGTGCGGAAAAAGCTGCACACCCGGGACGGCAAAATTGATTATCAGATTGATCACTCCGAAATCCGGAGTTTTGAACAATTTGACCGCCTTGTCATTGCCGACACCATTACGGTGCTTGCAGGAATCGAAAAAAAGCTTGATATTAAAGGAGTTGGTATTCCGATTATGGGTCGATTGCCACATTCCCCGGACGATTCTCTAATCCCAGAAACTGGCCTTTGGGTTCCTCTCACAGCTTTGCTTGAGCCTGGCAAGGAATGCGCCACGATTCGTTTGCTCGATACCAACAATCCATATCTCCGTGAATCTTTTCCCGTCGCCGCAAACTTCACGGCTCCGTTGGCGCGTGATTTGTTAGACCGCCAAAAGGAGTTTGAGAGTGCCAAAGCCCTACTGAACTACGAAAAATTTGCTCCTAACATGGGAATCACCAGGATTTTCGGTTTCCACCCTGATAAAACACCAGTGGTATTCGTCCACGGTGTGTTTTCGTCCACAAACACCTGGGTTAATATGATCAATCAAATGATGATCGATCCTGAAATTAGAAATCGCTTTGAATTTTGGGCTTTCGAATTTCCTACTGGTGCTCCGATTCCCTATCTCGCCCAAAATCTAAGAAAGGAAGTGGTGGCGATGCAAGAATTCCGCAAAGCCAACGGAGCCAAAGATGAAAGCGTGATTGTGATCGGCCATAGTATGGGGGGGCTGATGGCAAAAATGCTTACCCAGCAGAGCGGCTCCGCCCAGTGGGACAGTCTCTTTGCAGTAGCTCCTGAGAACTTGGATGTCAGCGAACACGAACGGGAAACCCTCCGGGAAATGTTTTTCTTTGAACCGCTCCCCTATGTAAAGAGAGTTGTCTTTCTGG
>JBGSJM010000161.1:0-7717 GCA_041742015.1 Verrucomicrobiales bacterium
GCCGCGAACTCATACATCGGCCAGGCTACAATCACATCCCGGACCAGGCTTTGCGCCTCGCGGATCATTTTGGCGCTGAGGATGGGCTCGGACTGGTAGTGGTAATTGGTGGTGGTACGGCGCATCACCTCCAGTTCTTCTTCAAAATCCGGGTAATCGAGGATGATCTTCATCATAAACCGGTCGAGCTGGGCCTCCGGCATCGGGTAGGTGCCCTCCTGCTCGATCGGGTTTTGGGTGGCGAGGACAAGAAAGGGATTGGGCAGCGGATAAGTGTTGCCGCCAGAGGTCAACTGCTTCTCCTCCATCGCTTCCAGCAGGGCGCTCTGGGTTTTTGGGGGCGTCCGGTTGATTTCGTCGGCGAGAATGACATTGCCAAAAAGCGGTCCCTCCACAAAGCGGAAACTGCGCCGCCCCGTGGCGACATCCTCCTCCAGGACATCCGACCCGGTGATATCCCCCGGCATTAAATCCGGTGTAAACTGGATCCGCCTGAATTTCAAATCCGTCATCGCCGCCAGGGTGGAGATCATCCTGGTTTTGGCCAGGCCCGGGACACCTTCGAGGATGGCATGCCCGCCACAGATCAGGGTGATAAAAATCTGTTCGATCGGCCGACTCATCCCCACAATCACATTTCCGAACTGATCCAGAAAGGTCAAATAGGCATTATGCAGCCTTCCCACCGCAGCGATTTGCTCCGTTTCCGAACGAGTGGGCGGTTTGATTGGCAACGGAATCGATTCCATGACAAAAACCT
Organism: Verrucomicrobiales bacterium; assembly: GCA_041742015.1. GTDB lineage: Bacteria > Verrucomicrobiota > Verrucomicrobiia > Verrucomicrobiales > DEV007 > Arctic95D-9. The sequence continues at coordinate 761 of JBGSJM010000161.1, forward strand.
AGCACAGTCTAGGCCGGGCATTCAATCCTTCGTAGCGGAATTTGCCAAAAATTCCGATTCTCCGTCATTCCAACACTCGGGCGAGGAATGGAGTGTTGGAGAAATGGAGTGTTGAGGGAGCGGTCGCAGCGTGGGCTTTATTTCTTTACTTTGGGATCGAGATTTTCCTGGAGTTCAGCTTCGGCCACGGTAGAGACCACCCCATCGGCTGGCGGATCAACTTTGGCAACCCAGCACAGGGTGTTGAGGATGAGTTTGCGGCAATTATCGTTGCCCCAGTTGAGGTGGAAATGGCCACCGGTAAATCCGAAGCCACGTCCCCCATCAGCCCGTTCCACGGCCCACATCATCGCCTCCGGAGCACCTTTTTCGGCCTGAATGTGCGGGTAGGGACCTTTGGGGTAAACGTAGGGGCCATCGCGGGTCTCATCGGGCGGGGTCGCAACCAGCAGAGGCATAAAGGTCATCGGCCCGTCTTTGGCTTCGACGATGCCATCGGCAAAAGCCGGCCGGAACCGCATATTGATATACCACTCGTCTTTGATCTGAAAGGGTTTTACACCCCGAGTGGTGGGATGCTGCGGGAACTGGGTGAAGTTCGGCTCCCACATGGGGTTGCAGGAAAAAGCAGTTTCATAATACCCACCGATCCAGTCCTTAAACTCCGTGCCGCCTTTGTTGGCGGGGATTTCCACCCCATAGTGCATCGCTCCGAACCCGCAGCCTCTCTTGACCAGCGCCTGCAGGGTTTCGAGGTGATTGGCCTGGATCGCAGGATGCCCGCCGCCCCCGTCAGCAAAAATCACCACTGCGTCAGCGTCGGCAAAAACGGATTCATCCTGCACCCAGCCCATTTCCCCGCGCTCCACCTTCAGATTGGGCACGGAAGCGAGGCATTTTTCAAAAAGCATCGTCCCGGCCCGGAATTCGTGCATCAACGGCGGGTGGCTCGGCTTCCCGGCAATCAAAACGAGCTTTTTTTTGCCGTCCGGCGTCTCAGCCGTGGCAATCGCGACTGAGGCCAGAACGATACCTAGAATTAAAATGGGGCGAAATTTCATCATGGATGGATCAAACGTGAACTGACTTTCCCCTTGATCAAGTTTTTCCTGTGCCAGTTCCTGTTTTTTTGAGGCACGATTGCGGCGCAGATCACCGCCCGATTTATTCTCTCTGACACTCGATTTATTGTTTCTTCGTGCTTGTCTCCAGGTGATAAGCGTCGAGTATTTGAGGCCACGCGCTTGGGCGAATTTGGTTCCAGACAAACCGCTTTTCTCAAATTCATCGAGGATCGCGTCGCGCAGATCCGCAGGAGTCAGCACACGAGATACTCCATCAACCGAAAGAGGCATTGACGCGGGGGCTTGGCATGTGATTAAATCCCGTCATGGACGCCACCCGACACAAACCAACCTCCACCCGACGAGTAGTGATCGCCAGCTTCATTGGCACCACCATTGAGTGGTATGACTTTTTTCTCTATGTGACCGCCTCTGCACTGGTATTCGGGAAGCTATTCTTCACTCAGATGGATCCCCTGGCGGCTACGATGGCTTCGTTTGCCACCAATGCGGTCGGATTTTTCGCCCGCCCCCTCGGCGGTATTGTCTTTGGTCATTTTGGTGACAAACTCGGGCGCAAGTCCATGCTCGTGACCACTTTGATGATGATGGGGCTCGCCACCTTTGGCATCGGATTGCTGCCGACCTATGATCAGGCGGGCATCATTGCTCCGATCCTGCTGGTCACCCTGCGTTTTATCCAGGGACTCGGTGTGGGCGGCGAGTGGGGCGGCGCGGTGCTTATGACGGTGGAACATGGGAAGGCGGGGCAGCGGGGCTTTCTCGCCAGTTGGGTGCAGGCGGGCGTGCCAATCGGGCTGCTACTGGCCACTGCGGTTTTCCGCACGCTTTCTTCGGTGATCCCGGAGGAATCCTTCCTCACCTGGGGCTGGCGGATTCCATTTTTGATCGGCATTTTGCTGCTCGGCGTGGGTATGTTCATCCGCTTGCAAATCCTGGAAAGCCCGATTTTTACCGAGGCGCAAAAAAGCAAAACCACAACCGAGATGCCGATCCTGGAGGTCATCCGCCGTTATCCGCGCAATGTTTTGCTTGCGATGGGGGCCCGCTTTGGTGAAAACGCCTTTTTCTACATCGTCACAGCCTTTGTGCTCACCTATGCGACACAGCAGGCCGGCTTCACCAAAGATCAGGTGCTCAAAGCCGTGCTGATCGGCTCGGCGGTGCAATTTTTCTTCATTCCGTTCTTCGGCTGGCTCTCCGATCAGATCGGTCGCCGACCGGTTTATATTGGTGGAGCCATCTTTATCATTCTCTTTGCCTTCCCATTTTTCTGGCTGGTCGACCTGCGCTCCACCACGGCACTCACGCTGGGCGTCACCCTTGGCCTGATCATCCACAGTGCCCTTTATGGCCCGCAGGCTGCGTTTTTCTCGGAACTCTTTGGTACCCGGGTTCGCTACAGCGGTGCTTCGCTCGGCTACCAACTGGCGTCCCCGCTCGCCGGTGGCCTCGCCCCACTCATCGCCACAGCCCTGCTCACCCAGTCTGGAGGCAAACCCTGGCCGGTCGCGCTTTACCTGATTGGGATGGCCACGATCACCATCATCTCGGTGTGGCTGGCCGAGGAAACGAGTAAAAAGTCATTACACGAGTGATATAAGGCGGTAATTATACCCTGTTCAATGGCGGACTGTACCCTGTTTAATGGCGGATTATCCCTTAAATTGCGCCACCAGGCTGGTGAGAGTCTGTTTGGCGTCTCCGTAGATCATGCGACAGTTTTCGCGGAAAAAGAGGGTGTTAACCAGCCCTGAAAATCCGGCACCCTGGCCGCGCTTCAAGGCAAAGACGGTTTTGGCGAGGTGGACATTGATGATCGGCATGCCGTAAATCGCACAATTTTCGTCTTCCAGCGCGGCGGGGTTAACCACATCGTTGGCACCGATAATAATGGCGACATCCACTGTTTCCATAATGGGATTTACAGCGTCCATTTCACAGAGCTGATCATAGGGTACGTCGGCTTCGGCAAGCAGAACATTCATGTGTCCGGGCATGCGCCCGGCGACGGGATGAATCGCGTAACGGACTTCGGTCCCGTTTTTTTCCAGCGCCGCACCGAGTTCCTTGGTGACGTGCTGGGCCTGGGCCACGGCCATACCATAACCGGGCACGATAACTACGGACTGAGCGGCTTCGAGAACAAAGTAGGCATCCTCGGGTGAGATGGCTTTCATCTCACCCTCAATCGCCTGGATGGCATTGGTGGCCCCAAATCCGCCAAAAAACACGTTCCCAAGCGTCCGGTTCATCGCCTTACACATGATGATCGTGAGAATAAGACCAGAGGCCCCCACGAGACACCCCGCCACGATGAGTACGTTGTTAAAGATGACAAAACCAGCCGCGGAGGCAGCCAGTCCCGAGCAGCTATTAAGAAAGGAAATGACCACCGGCATATCACCACCACCGATGGGGATGACTCCGAGAACGCCCAACAGACAGGACAGCCCGATGAGCAAGTAAAGAAGCACTATGCCCGAAGGGGCGTCCGTCACCAGAATAAACATGACACTGATCACAACAATGGCGATAAACACAGTGGCATTAACAGCTTTCTGGAGGGGAAAGATGGTGGCAGATCCGCCGATTTTCCCGGAAAGCTTCAAGTAGGCAACGACACTGCCGGTAAAGGTGATCGCTCCGATGAGGATGGCCAAAATCACGGCGATGGCTTTGACAATACTACTGCCATCGCCCCCAAAGGTGGGATCTTTGGCGTATTCCGCCCAGCCGACCAATACCGAGGCAAGACCACCGAAGCCGTTAAAAAGCGCCACAAGTTCGGGCATACCGGTCATCTCGACCTTTTTTGCCCAGATCCCTCCAATGGCGGTCCCGATGACGAGGCCAGCAATGATCCAGGTAAAATCAAGCCCGCCTTTGAGCAGGGTTACAACTACTGCGAGTAGCATCCCGATGGCGGAAATCAAATTTCCCCGCCGTGCGGTCGTAGCTGAGCCCAGCATTTTGATCCCTAAAATAAAGAGGACCGAAGCGATAATGTAAGAAAAATTGATGACTTGTTCCATAATGGCGAAAATCTAAAGGATTAAAGGAATCACTTCTTTTTCTGGTCTTTCCCTTTGAACATTCCGAGCATCCGGTCGGTGACCATATATCCGCCAACCACATTAATGGTGGCGAGGATAATGGCAGCAAATCCGATCCACTTGCCGATTCCTGCGCCAGTCTCGACGGCGAGGAGTGCTCCAACAATGGTGATGCCGGAGATGGCATTGGAGCCGGACATAAGCGGGGTGTGGAGCTGGCTGGGGACTTTCTGGATCAGCTCAAATCCGAGGAAGGCGGCGAGGACAAAAACAAAAAGTAACAAAAGTATTTCCATGGCTGTTTAGTTGGTAAATTGTGGCGGGTGAATTGTTATTATCCCTTAAAGCGTTCGTGAACGATTGATCCATCGTGGGTGATCACACATCCCTTCTGGATTTCATCGCCAAGTTTAATGGGAAGAGTTTTGGTTTGTTTGTCCCAGAAGTGAGCAATCATATTGGAGAAATTGGCCCCGAGCATCTGGCTGGCGTGGCGGGAGACGCTGCCCTCGAAATTTCCGGTGCCGATGATGATAACTCCATTATCCGAAATGATTTCTTTGCCGAGCACGGTGCCTTCTACATTACCCCCTGTATCAGCGGCGAGGTCGACGATGACGGATCCAGGTCTCATCTGAGCGATGACATCCTTTTTGATGAGCTTGGGTGCGGGCCGTCCAAAAACCTTCGCAGTGGTGATGACGATGTCGCTCTGGGCACAAATCTTTCCCTGCTCCATCCGCTGTTTTTCAAGCTGCTGGGGGGTCAGTTCTTTGGCGTAACCCTGATCGGTGGCTCCCGTTTCGCCCAAATCGATGCGGAGAGCCTTGGCCCCGAGGGACTCAGCCTGTTCGAGACCTTCGGGACGTGTGTCAAAGGCGGTAACTCTCGCCCCAAGTCGTTTCGCCGTGGCGATGGCCTGCAGACCGGCGACCCCAACACCGATGACGAAGACTTTTGCTGGTGAGAGGGTACCGGAAGGAGTCATCATCATGGGCAGAATCGCATTCATCCGATTGGCGGCCAGGATCACGGAAACGTATCCAGCCAGGTTGGCCTGGGAACTGATCGCATCCATTTTCTGCGCCAGAGTGATCCGTGGAATCATCTCCATGCTGATGGCGGTGACGTTTTTGTCGGCAAGTTGTTTGATGAGATCCTTTTCGTTAAAGGGATCGAGAAAGGAAATGTGAATGGCACCCTTTTTCAAGAGATCAACATCCTTTGCCGCAGGCTTGCTGACCCGGCAGACCAGATCCGCATTTTTCATCTCCCCATCGCGATCCGTGGAAATGGTGGCTCCGGCGGCTTTGTAGTCGGCATCCTGGTAATCAGAGCGCAATCCGATCCCGGTTTCAACAATTACCTCGGCACCGAGATCGGTTAGTTTTTTCACGGCGGCCGGGTCAAGGGCAGCTCTGGTTTCATTCTCAGCGATCTCTTTGGGAGCAAAAATTTTCATGCCGCAGCGGTAATCCCCAGTAGCGGAATTTGCAAAAAATTCCGGGGAGGGCGATCACCTTAATCAGATATCAGCATCTGTCGATAGCGCTTTTTTGATTAAAACGTTTTCTTGAACAAGAAATTTTGATGGCTCAAACTTCGCGCACGGTTTGACGGAGCTTCTCGGTAAAACTCAATTTCCGCACCTGACTACCGATGGGAGCCTGCTCCTCGCGGGCTTTTTCCACGGCGAGAGCGGCCCGTTCGCCGAAGCTAACTGCGGTTGCCCGGTCAGAAAGAAGTTTGGAGATGTTTTCAAAGCGGGCTTCGACTTTTGGAGATCTGCGGGTTAGCTTGCCCTGACCGGGATCGACATCGTCAGGAGTGGGATCCACAAGGTGCCATAGGGCAAAAAGGAAGTGATGCCGCGGAATGTAGAGATTGCGGCCCCGATTCATCGAAACCATTCCAGGGGTGCCCTCAACCGCCCAACCGTAATTGGCTGAATCTGCCCAGCGTCTTCCTGTGGCAACGAGCCAGCCCATCGCCCGGTACACGCTGGGATGATGATCTGAGCAAAACACCGTTTTCGAAACTCTTTCAATTAACTTTCCGGCGTTGGAATGAACCGTGTGAGGTTGTCCGACAATGGTAGAAACATAAGCCTCGAGCAATTGGCGTGGGGTTACAATCTGAAAGGGATGATGAACCCGGTTTGCGAATCGCTCCCCGCGCCGCCGCTGGAACCAGAGTTTGTCGGGCCGTTGGTAATCAATCGCCTGAAAAGCCTGTTGCAGCGCCCGGATCTCCGGGAATCGAGCCAGCATATCATACGGACTGATTTGCGATTGGGTATTGGCCCCCAGAACCACTCCGCTTTTGATTTCCTCATTATCGGTCACCACGATTTTTATGGGAATATAGGCACCATCCAGGAGTTCCATGTTACGCTGCAGGATAAAAGAACTTTGGGCACCATTCACGATTTGAAAAGCTTTCAGGGTGACATCCACCGCCCCATTCCCGGGTGCACCGGACAGAACGGCATCCCGCGTGACGATAGTGATGCCGTTGTGACGTAAAATCAGTTGATCCCCCTCTCTGGCAGACAGGGTATTACGCAGCGCGATCGCTCCGGGGTTCCTTTGATCACCCGTGAAAGAGCGGACGTTGTCAGCAAACACTCGCTCATCGGGGCGTTCCATTTTATCTCCTGCAATTTTGATTTTGGGAATCATGGCGGCGATGGATTGCGCTGGAACATAACCAATATAGCCGGTACTGGCATTGTCAGGGAAAGGCAGCAGTTTTGCTCCCTTTAACACCCCGTCCACCGCCTGGTCAGCCAGGGCGATGGCTTCGTTGATTTCATC
>JBGSJM010000162.1:0-35144 GCA_041742015.1 Verrucomicrobiales bacterium
AACACTCTCCACCACCGTGGTTGTCAGGTTTTCCGCCACCTCCACGTCCTGCGCGGACAGGGAAATCACTGAAAATAAGGTTCCCATCAAAAAGCCAAACAGTTTGTGTTTCATTCACGCATCAATTAATCTTGATGCGTCGATATGTTGGCGAGACTTTGAGGTTTATCAAATTCTTTTTAAAAAGATGTTCGATTTTCCACGATCCGATGATACTGATCTTCTAGTGAACACGAAATTCCAAAAAAACACAATGAGAATCAATCTCCTGTTCGGATGGTTGCTCTTTTCGGGACTTGAGATGAATGCTGAAGAAGGAAAAGTCCGTCCCCCTCTGCCCTCCGCCGCTGAAATCGCCAAACTCCCGGCTGATGGCGGGCCCGAGTTTAATCGCCTGATCTTTTCCCAGAGCCCCTACCTTCTCCAGCACGCCCGGAATCCGGTGGACTGGCACCCCTGGGGCGAGGAGGCCTTTGCCATCGCCGAGCGGGAGAAAAAGCCGATTTTCCTGAGCATCGGCTACACCACCTGCCACTGGTGCCACGTGATGGAGCACGAATCGTTTGAAGATGCCGAGGTCGCGGACCTTGTGAACCAGCACTTTATCCCGGTGAAGGTTGATCGGGAGGAGCGCCCTGACATCGATGAAGTTTACATGACTGTGACCCAGGCGATCACCGGCGGGGGCGGCTGGCCGATGACGGTGTTTATGACTCCTGATAAAAATCCCTTTTTTGCCGGAACTTACTTTCCCAAAGAATCCCGCGAGGGGCGTCCCGGCATCAAATTTATTCTCGAAAATATCGCCGAGACCTGGCGGACCCAGCCCACCGAGGTCATCTCCACCGCTGATGCCATCAGTAAACAACTCGTTGAGATGATGGTCAGTCAACCCGGCGGGGCAGTGTCTCCGGGAGTATTGGATCAGGCCTTTGCGGAGTTCCAAAAGCGCTTTGATCAAACCAACGGTGGTTTTTCGCGGGCTCCGAAGTTTCCGGTGCCGCCCAATCTCATGTATTTGCTGCGCTACCACAAACGCACTGGTAATCAGGCCGCTCTGGATATGGTGGAGAAAACCCTGCAAGCTATGCGCCACGGTGGTATCTACGATCACGTCGGCTATGGGATCCATCGCTACTCAACCGATCCGGTCTGGCTGGTTCCGCACTTCGAGAAAATGCTTTACGATCAGGCGCTCGCCACGATGGCCTATATCGAAGCCTATCAGGTCACTGAGAATGAATTCTACGCCCGGACAGCCCGTGAAATCATCACCTATGTCTTCCGCGACATGACCGGACCGGAAGGCGCATTTTATAGTGCCGAAGATGCCGACAGCGAGGGAGTGGAGGGCAAATTCTATGTCTGGAAAACTGCCGAAATCAAAACTGTGCTCGGGGAGGAGGATGGTGACTTCTATATCAAGACCCACAACCTCACCGATACCGGGAACTTTGCTGACGAAGCCACTCGAAAATCGACCGGAGATAATATCCCCCATTTGTTAAAAGCCCTCAGCGACAGCGATCGGGCTCGGGTCGAGCCGCTGCGTGAAAAGCTCTTTCAGCACCGCAAAACCCGGATCCATCCCCAGAAAGACGACAAAATCCTTACCGATTGGAATGGCCTCATGATTGCCGCCCTCGCTCGCGCTGGTCAGGCCCTCAAAGAGCCGGAGTATATCAATGCCGCGAAAAAAGCGAGCGACTTTGTCCTAAGTAAATTGCGGAACCCGGAGGGGCGACTTTTGAAGCGATATCGGCAGGGCGAATCCGGGTTGGCCGCCCATCTTGAGGACTACACCTTTATGATCTGGGGCCTGCTCGATGTCTATGAAAGCACCTTTGATCCCAAGTATTTGCAGGAAGCCATCGCCCTGCAGACGGTGGTGGATAAATTCTTTGGCGATGAAGTTGGGAAAGGCTATTTCATGACTGCCACCGATTCCGAAAAACTCATCGTCCGCGCCAAAAAACTCTATGGCGGAGCGATCCCCGGTGGTAATGCCGTATCGATACTAAATCTATCCCGTCTCTACCGGATGACGGGTGATACTGCCTACGGCACCCGCAGTTCCGAAGTCGTAAGTTCCTTTTCGACCGAGCTGAAGAATCAGGCCAGTCCATTTCCCCTGGTGTTATGTGGGATTGATTATCAAACCGGTCCCAGCCACGAAATCGTGATTTGTGGAAAAAGCGGTGCTGCTGATGTCGCCGAAATGATCGCCGCGATCCGCAAACCATTCCTGCCCAACAAAGTCGTCTTATTCCGCGATGATCAGAACAGCGCCGCCCTGATCAAATTGGCCCCCTACACCCAGTCGCAAAGCAGTCAGGCTGGCAAAGCCACCGCCTATATCTGCCAGGACTTCGCCTGCCAGTTGCCAACTACCGATTTAGGAGCTGTGCTGAAGAGCCTGGGGATCAAATGATACTACACTCTCATGAGAGGGATGGGAGCTATGGGAGGAATGCGGCACCATTTTCACAGCGCCCATTAGTCGCATCGCTCCCATTTCTCCCAGGTGCGCTGCGCCGCCCTAAAATCGCAGCCCCTTTATGCTCTTGTAGATCCCACTCTTCATACCGTATTGAGAAGAGGTGGCATCCTTGATCGCTTTGGCCTTGGCCTTGAGATCGGCAAATCCCGCCTGCCGACCCTGGATCTTTAGCGAAGCCGTCACCGCCAGGTCCGCCATGGACTTGTTCAGGGCGCTGAAATCCGCATTGAGCGTCTGCAAATTGGCCAGAGACAGCTCGGCAGCGGGCGGGTTGTAGCCCGCGATCCTGGAGAGACCCACCACGAACTTCATAAATAGAGAATCCAGATCCGCAAAGCTTTGCTCCCCGTTCTTGCTCACCTTGCTGCCCTCGCCCTCGGTTCCCCCGCTGGGCAGCCGGGCGGTTTTGGCCTTGTTGTTGCGCAGCTTATCGTAGGCGGGCTTGATGCTCCCGGCATGATCGTCCCAAGCCTGGTTGCTGCGCACATAGCGAAAAGCGCGCAAGGCCCGTTCCTTGAGATCTTTTACCATGGCGACGCGCTCCCGCACCGCCATGGAGTAGGAAACATTGGCCTCGTTGGCCGCACCATTGATCACATCCAGAGCGGAGACAAACTCCGTAAAAGTCACCGGGATCAAAGTCTCGTCCGCAGGCAAGAAAGCGGGATTAGCAGAGGTAATAGCCGCCACCAAAGTGTCAGCCCTACCCAGACGATCAGCAAAAGATTGTTCATTATTGGCCATAATTTAAACAGTTAATCAATAAATTCTATAAAATCAAGAATAAATTAATGAAAGTTAGTCAATCATCGATGAAGGATAACAATCCAGAGAATAAAAGAGCTCATCTAATGTCTAGATTAGCATTTGCAGCGAGCAGATAGGCATTTATTGCGAGTAGATAATCGTTTGCAGCAAACAGATAATGGATCGTACCAAATAGATGAACATTTTTAGCCAGTAGATGAATGTTCCAAGTAAATAGATGATTATCTTGAGCAAGCAGATGAATAATTGTAGCTAGTAGATAAAGGTTTGCAGAGGAATTCCAAAGGCATTCTGGAACTTGTTGGGAACTTCGCCCCAAAGGGGCAGCTTCAATTCAGCCCAGGGCACCGCCCTGGGAAGATCACGAAAATAAATCGAGCGCTGAAGGCGCGACCTCAATTCCCCGTCAATCAAGCGATTGAGGCCGCCCCGGTGGGGCTCGATGTTAGGGTTGACCAAGCCCCAGGGCGTTGCCCTGGGCTGAATTGAAATTGCCCCGTTTGGGCAAAAATCCCTGCTTTTGCGTCAACGACTTAACAGGGTACGATGGATGACTTAACAGGGTACAGTCAGTGACCCAACAGGGTATGATTTTTCCCATCAAGGGGGCTCCCCCGCCACCTTTAGCGCGCTTCTCCGCCCGTTGCCGCGTTCGCCAGCACGCACCGAAAACCGATGTCGTTACGGCGATCCTTCGGCTCAAATGAACCCCGGAACGAAGACAACAAGACATCTGAATTCACAAAGTTCCAGGACCCTCCCCGAAAGACAAGGGCAGACGAAGAAGGAGAATATTTGTCCGACACCCATTCCCAGGCATTGCCCCCGAGGTCGTGCAGACCAAACTGATTCGCCTTGAAACTCATGACCGGAGCCGTTGTCGGGAATCCGTCATCGTAGCCATTCAGGTAGCCCACACCCGTTCTCGGAGCCTTCTCCTTCCGGCTCTGGTCACTGTAGTTGCCCGCTCTCTTCGCTGGTGGCCACTCGGATCCCCAAGGGTATTCGTCGGCTATTTTCCGGTTTTTTTCCTCAGGACTGGCCTTTTTATCTTCTTTCGTTCCGATGCCCACAGCCATACTCCATTCCGCATCCGTGGGCAGGCGGTAGGTTTTGCCCTCCTTTTTGCTGAGCCAAGTGCAGAAGACATTGGCTTCCTCCAAATTCACACCAACCACGGGATGTTCCTCCGCTTTTTCCTGGATCACAAACCCATCGTGGGTCTGGTTTTTCCAGTCACCTGTGATCGCCGGGTTCTCTTTGGCATAGGCTTCGTAATCCTTCCACCGCACTTCGTGGATGCAGAAAAGTACATCGGTTCCCGGCACGGGCACAAATTTCATACCGAGGCTGTTGGTCAGCTCTTTGACAGCTTTGGCTCCTGCCATTTTGGGTGCTTCGGCTTTCGGCGGGACCACGGCCAGGGCGGGATCTTTGCTCATCGCATCGAGCCGCTTTGCCTCGGCGAGGGCCAGCTTGGCTTCCTCGATCTTTCCCTCTATGGTCAATTTGGCGGCCAGATCAGCGGCACTTTTCTGAAATCTTTGGATGATGGACAGCTTGTTTTTTACGCCGCTTGCCTGGACGGTGGTGCGCTGGGTCCGGTAGATTTCCTGGAGGCGCTTCAGCTCGGGGAAGGTGGAAAGTGGCTCATCACTCCCGCTGGTCAGGGATTGCAGTTCGGCGTCGACCGCCAGCATCTCCTCAAGCTTGCCGGCTGCCTGATAGTCTGTTTTCTGTTTGGTGAGGTAGCCCCGATATTTGTCCTGGAGCATGGCCAGTGGCTTGTTCAGGTTTAGGAGTTCCGCCGCAAACTGCTCCTGGATTTTTTTCACCTCGTCGGCAGTGTTTCCCTCCTGCGCCGGAGCCCGAAGCGATCCACCAAGTAACACAATCATCAGCAGGACCCCAAACGGACATTTCAAAGACATTTGCATACCCAGAAAAGTGACGAAAAAGGACTGGATGTCAAGCATCAAGAAGGCAGTTACGTCAATGGGCAATCGGTACGCATTGTGGTAAATGTCTTACATCTTTTAGTCAATGGAGGCACAGTTTTCATAAGTGATTCCCGGCCTGTTGCCGTGTTTATAGGTGACTAGCAAGAATTTTCCGCCTATGATCCAACAAATTTTTAGATATTTTGGAGATTGAGACGTTTCCAGAACTGGTGCCCCGGGGCGCGGCACCTTTTATTTAAGACTTAAGTTAACGAAGCCAAATGCAAAAGACATTGCCTTATTTCCTGTCGGCAGGCTTGCTTGCCTTGCTAATCATGATAGTAGCGTGCAGCTCGGTTCCTGATTCAGGACGTCAGCAGGTTAATTTCCTGAAACCGGGTGAGGAGGCCGCGATGGGCATTTCCGAATTCAACAAGATGAAAGGTACGCTGAAGATTTCGACCAATCCGGCCTACAATGTTCAAGTACAAAAAGTTGGTCAGAAATTGTCGCAGGTCATGCCCGTCCCCAATGCTCAGTGGGAGTTTGTGGTGTTCGATGATCCAACCCCCAATGCCTTTGCCCTGCCGGGTGGAAAAGTGGGGGTGCATACCGGGCTGTTTCAAGTCAGCCAAAACGAAGGTGGTCTCGCAGCGGTGATGGGGCACGAAGTCGCCCACGTGGTCGCCAGGCACTCGGGAGAACGTCTTTCCCGGGGAGTGCTGAGCGCCGGGGCAGTGGCCGTGGGAACCAAGGTGATTCAAGAACAGACGGGCCTAAACCCCGCAGTCGTTGCAGGTGGTCTCGGGGCGGGAGCTGCCCTCAGCCAACTGTCCCATTCCCGGGAACAGGAGTTGGAGGCGGATCGTCTCGGTGCCCTCTACATGGCCAGAGCTGGTTATGATCCCTCGGAATCGGTGAAACTGTGGCAGCGTTTTGCCGAATATCGGCAAAAATCCTCCCAGCAGGGCCAGGGTCCAGCCTTCCTGCGGACTCATCCGCTCGATGAAACCCGAATCGCCCAGTTGCAGGCTTATCTCCCGACGGCAATGAAGGAGTATAAAACCACGGAGTGATGGAGTTCATCACTCCATTACTCCACTTCTCCATTACTCCCTGCTCCTCGCCGTTGGTCTGGTCTCTGGGATCATTAATGCCATCGCCGGTGGCGGTTCACTGCTGACGCTGCCGGCCATGATTTTTATGGGCTTGCCGGAAGCTGTCGCCAACGGCACCAACCGGGTGGCGATCCTGGCGCAGAGTGTCACTTCGGTGGAGACTTTTCGGCAAAAGGGATTTTCCAACTTCAAACTCAGCCTGACTCTGGGGCTCTGCACCATTCCCGGAGCCATCGTCGGTGCCTGGTGCGGAGCCATCATCCGGGGCGATCTATTTAACCAAATCCTCGCCTTTGTGATGGTGGGAGTGGTCATCCTGATGGTGGTGAAAAAGAAGCCACTCACCCTCGGGACCGTTACTTCGTCCCAACACCACCCTTTGTCCAGAAGACGAATCATCATCGGTCACCTCTGCATGGTGTTGATCGGCTTCTATGGTGGATTTATCCAGGCAGGAGTGGGTTTTTTGATCATGGCAGCGCTAAATCAAGTGATGCACCTTGATCTGATCCAGGTAAATATGCACAAGGTTTTTGTGACCGGGACCTTCACCCTGGCGGCGCTGGTCGTTTTTGTGGTCATGGGAAAGGTCTGGTGGCTTCCGGGCATCGCTCTCGCCATCGGAAACTCAGTTGGCGGCTGGATCGGAGCACATCTATCCGTGACAAAAGGTGAGGTGCTGATCCGCCGTTTTTTGTTCGCGACACTCTTGGTAATGGCTTTTCAACTACTATTTGGGTGACATTATTGTCCCTTCAAGAGCTCTTTGGGCCTTGCACCGCAATTCGCCGACTTATCCGCACCTACAGATCGTGGATCACCCGGGGAGGAAACGCAGCCCGCAGGGCATTGAGCACCGCGAGAACGTCGATCACCTCCTGGGTGATGGCTCCTCCAACCGGCCCAAGATGACCCGCCGCAGCAAACGCCATACCGATGATGCTGAGCAACATACCGCCGAAGGCACTTTGCAGAGCGATCGCTTTCATGCGGCGACTGATGTGGAGAAACTCGTCAACTTTTTTGAGGGTGTTATCTAGAATCACCACTCCCGCAGCTTCGGCGGTGACGTCGCTGTTTTGTCCGATGGCCACGCCCACGGTGGCAGCCATCATGGCAGGGGCGTCGTTGATGCCATCCCCGACATAGAGGGTTTTGGACTTGGCGGTTTCAGCGCGGACGAGGGCGAGTTTTTCCTCCGGGCTCTTTTGGGCGTGGATATCAGTAATCCCTACCTGATCAGCAAGATAGCGAACTTCACTTTCCCGATCACCTGAGATGATCATCACGTGGTTGATCTGGTGTTTGGGCGCGAGATGGCCGACAAACGAGCGACTTTCGGCGCGGGGAGCGTCGCGGAAACGGAGCACTCCGGCGTAGCGATTGTCAATGACAATGACGCACTCGAGCCCACCGGCAACGGGTGGCAGTAAATCGCTCCCGGGGATGTTCTGTTTGAGCAGCTTGTTCCGGCTGGTAATGAGGAGCTGGCGACCACGCACGGTGCCGATCAGGCCGTGCCCGGGCTTTTCACTGACCGAGGTGGCTTCGGGCAAATTGAGCCCCTGTTCCTCCGCTGCAGCGAGGATGGCGCGGGAGAGGGGGTGTTTGGAGTATCGCTCCAGACTGGCAACCAGGGTGAGCACCTCCCTGGCGTCGAATTCGGGAACGATCATCTGGGTGGTGAGACTGGGCTCCCCGTAGGTCAGGGTGCCGGTCTTGTCAAAAATGGCAGTGCGACAACTGGTAACCTGTTCAAGCACCACCGGGTTTCGCACGATGATAGCGCGGCGGGCGCAAAGCGAGATCGAGCCGATGATGGCGATGGGAATCCCCAGCAGGAGCGGGCAGGGCGTGGCGATAACCAGGACCGAAAGAAAGCGCAGCGATTCACCGCTGATGAGCCAGGCCAGCAGCGCGACAACCAGGGCGATGGGGGTATAAATCGCCCCAAGCTTGTCGCCGAGGCGCTGGAGTTGCGGGCGGGTGCTCTCGGATTCACGCATCACCTCCATTATTTTTGCGTAGCGCGAGTCTGCCGGGACCCGGGTGGTGCGGATCGTCAAGGCGGATTCTCCGTTCACCGCGCCGGAGATAACCGGGGAACCGGTCGTTTTCGTGATTTGAAAAGGCTCACCCGTTAGATACGATTCGTCCATGACCCCATGCCCAGCCACGACCTCTCCGTCTGCGGGACAGATTTCATGAGGGAAGATCACCAGCAAATCCCCCACGGATATGTCCGCCAGGTCGACATCCTTGATCTCCGAACCATTCTGGCGATGCGCCAGAGACGGCATCCGTTTCGCCAAGGCCGCGAGCACGGAGGAAGCGCTCCGCAGGGCATACCCCTCCAGAGCCTCACCTCCTGAGAGCATGAGCACAATGATCGATCCAGCCAGGTATTCGCCCAGCAAAAGCGAGGTGATGATGGAAATCCCACCGAGCAAATCAGAGCCAAATTCCCGTTTTAACAATTTCCGAAGGAGGTCGTAAAGCATGGGAATCCCACCCAGGCTGAGGGTGATAAAGAGCGGAATATTTTGAGCGCGCACCGGGGCCTGGACACCAAAACGCAACAAGAGATGCAGGGCAATGCACCCGAGACAAAGCGCCGCAATGATGAGGGATTTTTGACGCCAGAGTTTAGTGGTATCGAAGGTCATGGATTCGTGTGTTGGATTACGTCTCCAGACCATTGCCGATAGGCAGGTTTTAGCAACCCCGATCATTTTGCCCGGCACGGAGGATGAGCCCGGTCGGAGGATGATCCTGGAATAAACAGGGTATAGTGACCGATTATACAGGGTACAGCATGAGATTGAACAGGGTATAATACCCCTATAAATTGTCCGAAGATTTTTCCGACGCCTAGCCTTTCCCCCTTGTTTTCTTACTTCGCTAATAGTCGAACTGCATTAAAATCTGTTGGCACTTCTTTTCTTTATATACAACCATCTCCCAATGAGTACTCCCATTATTTCCAGAGCAAATCCAAACTGACTCAGGGTGTTCGAATTCGGTCTGAGTAATGTCAGTATAATTACCCCAAAAATCTGGCGATTCTTTTTCAGTATTATACGGCCTCATCGAGTGTTTTTTTATTAGTCGATCTAAAGACCCGTCTTCAATATAGCAAACTTTCACAAGAGTCCGAGATCCAGTTTGCTCGATAGTTTCTATCCGACTAAAAAATCCTATATTTACGGAAGTAATGTTTCTAATGTCAAATATCAAAAGCAACCGTGAGGCAATCAAGAAAATGATTAGCAACACAATTATTGGAGCCCCGAGCGAGATTAAAATAATAAGTCCTTTTTTTATCATGCTCTGCAAAAAAATTCCCTTCAATCCCCCTGTCTCCTCCTGATCTCACTTTTGCTCCCTGCCCCAACATATCCAGACGAATCTTCGATTTCAAATCACTTCTTACCCGCCCGGCGCTTGAGCAGCGAAAGAAATTCGCCCGCCTCTTCGACCCGAAACAATCTGGTCACACCAAAATACACCGCGACCGACAGGGTGATGGTCAGGGCGAGGTATCCGCCTCGCACCAGTTTCCCCATTTGGTCCCAGTCGGCGATGATGGTTTGTTTGGCGAGCAGGCAGACGCCGCACATCGCCGCCACGCCAATACCCACCTTGAACAGCGACCGCAGCAGAGGGCCTGTTTCCAGTCCTGAGGCAAACTTCCGCATGCAAAAATAGAGAATCCCAAAATTCAGCACTAGCCCCGCCGCAGTTCCCCAGGCCAGAGCGGTGTGATCCCACTTCATGTAGAACACAGTGAAGGCATTGGCGGCTGCGGTGAAGGCAATGACCGACAGGGAGACGATCATCGGGATAAAACGCTTCCCAATCGTGTAAAAAGAAGGCTGAATCACCTTGATCGCCGCATAAAATACGAGCCCAAACGCAAAGGCCTGCAGGGGAGCTGCGGTTTGCTCCACGTCATAAGTTTTGAAGCGATTATACTCGAAAATCACGGAAATGATTTCATGCGAGAGCAGGGCTAGACCCGCCGCGCAGGGCAGGGTGAGGAACAGAACGAGACGAAGCCCCTTGGCCAGCGCCGCTCGGAATTCCGGAGTGATCCCCTCCGTCGCCAGGCGTGAAAGCGTCGGCAGGGTGACCGTGGCCACCGCCACGCCAAAAAGCCCCAGCGGGAGCTGCTGGAGGCGCTGGGCATACGCCAGCCAGCCCGCTGCCGCCTCCTGCCCGACCGTGAACGAGGCGAAAATCGAGTTGAGCAGCACATTGACCTGAGTGCCGGCTGCTGCAAGCAGCGACGGCCACATGAGGTGGAGCACATCCCGCACCCCCTGGTCTTTCCATTTGAAATCCAGGCCAAAACGAAAGCCCACCCGGCGCAACGAGGGTAGTTGCACGGCCAGTTGGAGCAGACCACCGATCAAAGTCCCGACGGCAAAACCCATCAGCCCGCGCTCGCCGATGTCACCATTGCGAAAGCCAGGATCAAGCCACCATGCCATCGCATAACCCCCAATGATACAACCGAGGTTAAAAAAAGCAGATGCCACCGCCGGGACAAAGAAGACTTTTTTCGAGTTGAGCATGCCCATCACCAGCGCGGTCAGTGACACGATGGTGATAAAGGGATACATTATTTGGGCCAGTTTCACCCCGAGTTCGATGCTGGCTTGATCCTTCCACCCGGGAGTGAGCAGGCGAAAAATCCACGGTGCCAGAGCCACCCCGGCCATTGCGACCATGGTCATAAAACACAGCGACAGCGCCAGCATTTTGCGACCAAGCTGCCAGGCGGCTTCGTCGCCATCCAGTTTGATTTTTTTCGAAAAAGTCGTTACGAAGGCAGTGGACAAAGCGCCTTCCGCAAACAAATCCCGCAACATGTTTGGGGTGCGAAAGGCCATCGCAAAGATACCGGCAAACTTCATGCCGAACACCCCGCCGAGCACCTGATCCCGGACCAAGCCGAGGATGCGACTGCATAAGATGGCGATGGAAACAATGCCGGTGGAACGTGTTTGGTTGGACATGAGTGGTCGCCTGCTAGGAAGCCCATTCAGCCAGTGAAGTCAAGCAGGGGTAGGCAAAGATATTGAGAAAAATCGAACTTTTGACCTTGAGCAACCCAGGCTCACAGCATCAACTGCAAATACACCACGTCGAGCCAGCGGCCCATTTTATACCCGCCTTCAACGATATGGGCAACTTTGCGGAAACCGAGCGCCTCGTGGAGGGCGATGCTTGGCTCCTGATCAGCGGAGATTCCCGCTATAATGCTGTGGTAGCCAGCCTTTTGTGCAAGCGGGATGAGTTCCAACATCAGGCACCGCCCTATCCCCCGTCGATGGTGCCCGGGGTGGATGTAAACAGAATTCTCCACGGTAAAACGCCAGCCACGGCGGGAACGAAAAAGGCTGAGACTGGCCCAGCCAATGATCTGACCATTTTCCTCCGCGATCAGAACTGGCAGATCCCTGCCATGGTCCTGCAACCACGAGCGGCGTTCCTCCACGGTGTCCAACTCCTCGGCGTAAGTCGCAGTTGAGTGGATGACGTAGTGATTGTAGATGTCAGTGATGGCGGCGGCATCTTCCACAACGGCGGGCCGGATGATGAATTCCATGGATGGTTGATTGTTTCAATGTTGATGGTTGATAGCCGAAATTCCATCAATCATCCAGATGTTTCTGTCCCGAAGAAAGCCCTCGCAATCCTGTAAGGTTCCTTTATTTTTCACATGTGAGCGAATTTCCCTCTGCAGCAACAGTTAATTTGGTATCGAAGCCGAAACGATACTCATTTGCCTTTATGGTCGGCTTGTTGGTCTTGTCGGCTGTGTTAAACCTGGGTTTTCTGTTTTTGACCACCCTGTTTTCCTTTCTGATCCTGAAGTTGTTGGCACTAAAAGGCAGTAAATCACTGGCTATCACCCTTTTTATCCTGGTCATCACCCTGGTCGCCTGGGTCCTGGTATTCTTCACCTCCCAGGCGGTGATCACTCTACCCGGCGTGGCCCAACAGGCGATCCCTTCTGTGGTAAAATGGGCGGAACAACATGGAAGGGAACTTCCGTTTACCGACTGGGACAGTCTGAGAAAGATGGCCATGGATGCTGTGATCGAACGGACGGGCTATTTTACCAATGTGGCCGCCTTTGCCCAGACAAGTGCTCGCGTGGCCGTGCAATTCCTCATCGGCTGCGTGGTCGCCATCAGCATTTTTCTCAATGCGAGGATCAATCTTGATTATGATGAGCCGGACAGCCTTTATGGACTGTGTTCAGCCGAGGTTACGGCACGTTTTTAGACGTTTTTCGGCAGCTTCCGGACGGTGATGGTGGCTCAGTTGTTGATTTCGGCGATCAACACTTTGTTGACCACCCTTTTCCTCGTTGCGGCTCAGTTGCCTCACCATGTAGTACTTATCGGAGTGACATTTATCTGCGGTTTGCTGCCCGTTGTGGGCAATCTATTGAGCAACGTGGTCATCGTGGCGGTGGCCTTCACCGTTTCACCGGAGAAGGCTCTGTGGGCGCTCCTCTTCCTCGTGGTGATCCACAAGCTGGAATATTTTCTAAACAGCAAGATCGTTGGTGATCGGATCCGCAATCCGATCTGGTTGACGCTGCTGGGGTTGGTGGTGGGCGAATTAACGATGGGAGTGACTGGCATGATTCTGGCCCCCGTTTTCCTCCACTACCTCAAAGTGGAAGCCTCCCGTATCAAGCTTCCATCTACTGAGAATGGCAGCGACCCAAAGCCAGGCATGGATATGGGTCAGGGTGTTGTGTAATTGAGAGCTTGAAATCTCCCCAAAAAAGAAAGGCGTCCCCCCACTCAGAGGGACGCCTTCTTTGACCAGTAGAAAACAAAACAAATGAAATATCAATCATCAGCGCTGTTCAAATCACCCGCGAGAACCAAGAACTGCCTTTTAGTTCATCTCTTTTCTCCCCGTTATCTTCTGCCAAGCACTGATTGCTTGCATGAATATAATTAACATTTATTTAAAAAATATTCAATTAAAATATCAAAATTTCTTAACTAAATTTAAAATTTTTTAAAACTAAATCGAAGCAAGGGCTTCCACACGCACCGGGTTGCTTTTCGGCTTTTGCAGGCTAATCCTCTTGGGTAATGGCTTATAAAATCCGAATCGACACCGGGGGAACCTTTACCGATTGCTGGGGGCTCGATGAGCACGGCGGTGCTCATATTATAAAAATACTTTCTTCGGGAAATTTGCGGGGTCGGTGGCAATGTCGAAACCAGCCAGCGCATGGTTGATGCCCTGATCCAGGCTCTCGGGATCCAGGCCTGCTCCCAGGGCACCATGAACAATGTGATTTTCGGCGACAACACCTTTGGCTACTACGAGACCATCGCTGGTGGAGCGGGCGCTGGACCGGGTTATGCCGGGGCCTCGGGCCTGCACACCCACATGACCAACACCGCGATCACCGATCCCGAGATCCTCGAAAGTCGTTATCCGGTCCGGTTACAGGAGTTTTCCCTGCGGAAGGACTCCGGTGGGAGCGGAAAGTGGCCGGGGGGCGATGGGGTGATTCGCGAATACACCTTTCTGAAGCCGGTAAAAGTCTCCCTGCTGACCCAGCATCGCCGCGAAGCCCCGTTTGGCATGGCGGGCGGAGCCCCTGGCAAATGTGGTGCCCAATTTGTGGAGGACCAGCCGGTCGAGGGAACCCGGCCGATTACCATGGAAGCGGGACAAACCCTGCGCATCGAAACCCCGGGGGATGGCGGTTATGGGGATTTCTTAAAAAATACGTGAAAAAAGACTTTTCCCCGAGCCTTGGGGTTGCTAGGCTTGGGACATGTCTTATTTCCGCTTAGCAACAATCGCTGGCCTGCTTTGTTTTCTCGGGACGGGGTGCGACAATGGGGCCAAACAGTTGGCGATTAACACCGCCCAGGAGGAGATCGCTCTGATGAGGGATACGGTTAAAAAACTGGAGTCCGAAAAAAAAGCGCTCAACGAAGAGAAAACAAAGAAAGCAAAATGGAAAAAAGCGGGCGACTCACTCACCAAAGAATACGAGACGCTCGATAAAAATCTGAAAGAGGCCCAGCTATACATCAAAGATCTGGAGCAAGGAGAAGCCAAATTGGAAGGGCAGCTCAAACAGTGGCGAAAACCAATCCAAGAATCATTTACAAGTCGGCGCTTCGAGCGACTCGTGACGGCTGCTGGAAAAGTGTATAAAGAAGTCGAGATCATCTCGGTGGACCGGGAATTTGTTTCATTTAAGCACCCGGGTGGTGAACAAACCGAGCGACTCGCTGAATTGGCACCCGGCACACAGATGGAATTGTTGTATGAGAAATCAATCGAAGATCGGGTTGATCCATTCTAATCCAGTGATATGAAAAAAAGTTTACAGGTAATATGCTTCTGGATCCTGATTCTACTACTTACCCCGTTTTTTCTGTACGGCGAGGATGAGTTGGAGGATTTACAGATCACCAAAGACAGTTTGCAGCAAACCATAGACAAACTCGAAAAGGACAACACCAAGATCCGGGCGGAGATCAAGAAACTCTCTGAATTGGACCCTGCGCAGAAAGAAATTGTGGACAAAGTCGAAAACGCCACCAAGCAGCTCGAAGACGCCCTGCAAAAAGCCCGGGAAATAGAGTATTCGATTCGGAAAAAAAGCGAGGTTCTCCGGACTTTTGACGAGGGATTTAAAACCTATTGGGCGATTGCTCCGGGTGCATCATTTCCCGAGGTAAAGACCAAAGATGGGCAGGTACTACAGAAAGTGACAATTCATCAATTGGGTGACTCAGAGATAAAAGTAAAACACAGCGAGGGACTAACCGATCTGGCGATCAATGTTCTCCCGGATAACGTAACGGAAGGAAGCGCCCTGCGACCGGACACCGAAGATATGAGTAAACTGGCCACGGAATTGTTTGGCAAACGTCCCAACTACATCAAATCATCCCCGCTTTTCGCAAAAACCATTCAAGCTGAGGCGCTCATCAAACGACATGGTCACACCCGCCTGGCTCAAAAAGGTGCCGACCGGGAGCGGGCTTTGCTGGAAGAGCGGGCCGCGAAAGAAGCTGCGGCTGAGGCTGAAAGTATGAAGATCGTCGAGCACAACAATCAAATCGACGCCCAGGTCGAAGCGATCGAAAAACAAATAGCTGGTATTGATGTAAAGCTGAAACAAATCGAAGCAGATTGGGAAAAGGCAGTGTCCAAATACAAACCCGAAGACCTTGATCGCAAAGGAGAAGCCGAAAAACGGGCCGAAGCGATTACCGCGCACGACAAAGCCAAAGATGATCTTGCCGCAGAAAGCAGCCGTCTCAGTCGGCAGATGCTCGAATTGTTGCGGCAGAAGAAGTAGTTACGAATCGGACTGGTTTGGTTACTTACTTAACCTGCCACAGGCTAAAACTACCCAATTCTATGGGCTCGTGGAGTTTCCTGGCTTGGGCGATGAGATCCTGCTCCCAGTTTTCCGGAGCCCGGCGGGTTTGGATCAGCCAGATCCGGCAGTCGTTATTCCGCACTCTCTCGCTGATTTGGTCTTTACCAACAAAATGAATCGCGGGATTCTGGCCGGAGACGCCCTCGACTTGTTTCAGGTCGGGTGCATCAACATACCAAACCAGTTCGCCGCCGTAGAATTCGAGGCCAGGGCGAAACGCGTCACAAA
Source organism: Verrucomicrobiales bacterium (assembly GCA_041742015.1). Classification (GTDB taxonomy): domain Bacteria; phylum Verrucomicrobiota; class Verrucomicrobiia; order Verrucomicrobiales; family DEV007; genus Arctic95D-9. The sequence goes on from JBGSJM010000162.1 coordinate 16,009, forward strand.
TTAACACGTCAGCACCGCCCGCTTTGGCAATCATCGCGACCCGTTTGGTGCTGGAATTTCGCCCCAATTTGGACTCAAGGCTTGGAATGATAAATAGCGTGATGCCGAGAATGGCGATGCTCACGCCCGCCACCACGGTTGGCCATTCCCAGGTGGGGAATCGGTATGATTTGAGCGCATAACCCAGGTAGACAGCCATCAAGGGTACACCAGCGAGCGTGTAGGTGATCAATTTGGATGAAATAAACGAAAAAATCAATAACACTGCGATGGCAGCGACGACTTCCCATGGCAATTGGCGGAAGCGGTCTTTCCATGGGGAATCCAGCCAGGCGAGTTTCGCCCGCCACGCCCTCCAAATTAGGAGCGGCCACCAGGGGAGCCAGAAACCTAGCGCCACGACAAAGTGAAAACCAAAAAAGCCCCGTCTCCCATCAACATGCCCCAAGACACGACCAACTAATTCGCGTCCCACGAAGAAATCGAACAGATCGTGGTGTTGGATAATCATGAAAATATACCAGGGACTCCCGAGGACGAGGATTACCAGTAACAATCGAATGGGCCGCAGGGAAGCGAGTAAATCTTTCCGCCCGGTAAGCAATAGAGCGATGGTAATAGCCCCAAGTGGTACGAGGGCAGAAGTGGCCTTTGTCCACCAGGCCAGGGACCAGCACACCGCTCCCAGGCTCCATAGAAACCAATGGTTTCGACCTGTATTCCCGAGACCACCCCATAAAACCAATGACGCACCCAGGATACAAAATCCACATAGGAGCATGTCCGGAGAAAGCAGATGAGCCAGCGCCCAAAACTGAAAGCTTGTCGCGCAGATAATGACAGCCCAAAAGGCAGCCTTTTCACCATATTGCCGAAAAGCCAGCAGACCCACCCCCAACAAGGCGAGGAGACTTCCCAGAAACGACGGAAAACGGGCCGCAGTTTCATTAAGCCCAAAAAGTCGAAGGCATCCCCCCGTGATCCAGTAGATCAAAGGTGGTTTGTCGAAGTGGCCAACATCGCTCAAAGTTGGCACATTCCAGGGATGTTCACCAAATTCCAGGAATTCTAAAGCCATGTTGGCATAACGTCCCTCATCGGGTTCGAGAAGTCCGTGACTGCCCAAGCCGACGAGATTCAGCAGCAAAACCAGAAAAACCAGGATGGACCATCGGTGAATGGCTTGGAGCGAATGAACGCTCCGAGATATAGGGAATTTTAGGTCCGGCATAGGGCGGCATATTGGGGCGGGATATCGATATGGTCAAGCTTGAAGCATGGAATCATCCGCTGTATAACAGGCGATTTCATTGAATTGGAACACCAAGGGGTCTATTGCACCCGAGGACTCGAAACTTCAATCCTGTGCCGCCGATTTCTTAAACAGCCGCTGAAAGGGCATATTTTTCGGCTTTTTCGGGGCAGGCTCTTCGGCTTCCACTGGAGTGGCACGGATTCCATGATGAGAATTCTGACTCTCAACTCTCAACTCCAGTTCCAGGCTCGTCGGTGGGACAGGTGGCGCAATCATTGCGGCGGCCACCGTTTAAGGCTTTCCCCAGTTACTCTTAGTTTTATGATTGGTTGGCGCGTCCGAAATCCACGATTTCGGGCGCGTCTTTTTTTGCGGATGAATGGAGATAGATGAATGGGTTTCAGAATCACGGTTAAATAAAAAACAAAAAACTACGGGAATTTATCGGATATTCTATCCCCACTTGCATCTTCTTCCTGATTTTAGGCACTCATCAACTCGAATCACTCTATGAACAACTTCACCGACTACCTCACCAGCGGCCACGCCTGGTTCTACGTCCCGGTTGCCATCCTGCTCGGAGCCTTGCATGGGCTGGAGCCAGGGCATTCCAAAACGATGATGGCCGCCTTTACCCTGTACAATGGAGTGCCTTGAAATAGGTCGTCCGACCCCATTTCCACTCGCAATCGCGACTGAGGCCAAACTGACACCAAGCGTTAAAATGTGGTGAAATTTCATAATTGATGGATTTGGGGACTGTTCCTTATTTTTTACTGACAGGCTCAATCTTCAATATCAATCCAAACCGGACGGTGATCGCTGATGCTCCCGTCCGTATCTTCGACTATCACCTCCGCCGTTTCTCCAAGTGTAAAGCCCTTGATCAAAATGTGATCGAAAGTCCCGTCACCGTAAGTTCCATCGCTGATCCAGGTCACAGCGTCCTCTCGTTTTCGTCCCGCAAAGCCGGAAGCAAATCCACCATCCAAAAATATCTCCAAAGTCTTGTCTTCCGCCCATTCCTCCCGAAATGGATCATAGTTAAAATCGCCCATCACCAAAATCCACAGAGGCTTCTCCGCTTTCCTCCCGTCTTTTTCCATTATCTGAATGTGTTGGAGGAGTTGGCGAGCGGACTCTTCCCGTATCCGTGCTGTGGCTGAAACTGAGCCTCCTCTGTTGCTCTTCAGGTGGCAACTGTAGATCAGTAGGTCTCTTTCCTCTTGCTCAAGGAGAAGATAAACAAATCCTCTGGGGGGCGTTTTTGCGTCGAAGGTTGCGTGAAACTGTTCGGCACCGCTAACAATCCGTTTGGCGGGAATACGGGAAACGATCCCCATCTCCTGAGCGCCCTGGAAAGACGACATCATCTGGGTGGAATATCCCAGCTCGCCAGCCATTCTCGCAAAACAAGCTTGGTCTTTGATTTCCGAGGCACATAAGACTCGGCCGCCGATTCGTCTGTTGATCCTCGGATTATAAGAGATGTCATCCATCCCAGGAAAAAGATTGCCACCATGCAAAGCGCAGCGATCAAGGTTGGGACATGCAAATTGATGGAAGTTTTCACGGTGGGGTCCTTACCACAAGTCCAAAAGTTCCACCATCCTTTTTTTTGGGGGGGACGGTACTGGATTCGCCCCGGTTCCGTGAAACGAAGCGCGAATCAGTATGAACTTTCGCCGAATGAGTATCAACTTTCGGCAAATGAGTATGAACTTTCGGCGAATGAGTATGAACTTTCGGCGAATGAGTATGAACTTTCGGCGAATGAGTATGAACTTTCATCGAATGAGTATGAACTTTCATCGAATGAGTATGAACTTTCATCGAATGAGTATGAACATTCATCGAATGAGTATGAACATTCATCGATTGTTCATACTCATTTGCCGAAAGTTCATACCGAAATGCCCCGTGTTCACCCCAACTGGCGGAATGCTTGCGATTGTAACCGACTCGTTTCGAACTAATTGCAAATTTTTAATACAAACGGACCGGAATTTGCCAAAAAATCCGATCTTCTTTATTAATCCCTCTTGCCGACATTCTCCTTTTCGGTAGGGTGCGGTGGTTCTACTCAACAAATCAACTTTTAACCATCACCAAAACTTATGTTCGACGTTGTTTTAGATATCAGCCGACTTTCCGTGCCAGACCTCATTCTCCGTGCCGAAGCCATCCGCAGCGGCATTGCCGACGAGCCCGTCTTTGCCAGCCTTAGTGACAAACTTACCGCACTGGACGGACTGGTCAGCGATTTGAAAACCCTTCAGACCGCCCGGACCGCCGCCGAAACGGCCTTAGGAAATGCGGCCAGAGCCCGCGATACCGGGGAAAACGCTCTACGGAGTGCTCTCAACGGCTTGGCCACGGATGTCGGCAAACTGGCGACCACCGAAGCCGAGGTAAACACCGCTGAAATGCGCCTCAAAGACAAGCCCGCCCCAAAACCCGTCCCAGCTACGCCCACCGGCCTGGAACTCACCATGGGAGACGAGGACGGGGAACTTACCGGCCAGTGCAATGGGCAAAGGGGGGTCGTTGACTACTACGAAATCCGCTTCACGACCGGAGATCCCCTCCTCCCCGCGACCACCTGGCAATTTGCCGACACCACCAAGAAATCGACCTTCGAGCTCAGCGGCCTGCCCTCTGGGCAAAAAGTCTGGGTCCAACTGCGGGGCTGCAATGCCCGTGGCAAATCGAATTGGTGTGATCCCGCGTTTAAACGCGTGCCGTGAGGGTGGAACCCGTGAAAAAGAGCCGGAAGGGAAAAGCGAATAATCAATTTGCAAATCTGCCAGACAGGAACGAGTTGGTTCCTGAGGGTTCCAAATAACAGTGAACTGGAGGGGTTCCAGTGCATTGTTATGGGAACCCCCGATCCAGAATAAGACTGTTAGGCTAGAAATTGCGAGATGAAACCAAAGGAAATCATATCTTCAATCAAACAGGCATCCCCATTTGATATCTTCCTTTGGATTTTCTTGTTAACGCCCATCGGACTAGGAGGATACGTACTCATACTGGATCGCCTAAATCTCACAAACGAGATTGAGATGATCGCTCTTTCCGTCATAGCTTTGTTCTTTATCATTTTTTCGGCCATAGCATTTTCCCAAACATGGATCAGTTGGAGCCGCCTCAAGAAGCTTACTCGCGCTCGGAACATTATTGCAAGGTACATGGATGAGAGGGGCAGGGAAACAATTAGCGTGAGGGCTGTTAATGCGAATTGCGCTGGGGTAACCGCAGATAGTGCTCTCTTTTATGATCTTCTATCCGAATACCCGGGTGATTTTGCCCTCGCTTGGAGCAAGTCCAAGATTCTACTTCTTTCTCGAGTTGTTACGGCCCGCGAGGTGCAAGACCCACCCGAAGGATGACTACCCGAAGCCGAACAAAACGGTGGACGTAAGGGGTTACCTTCCTCTTCGCTGCGGCTAGTCCTCTCGCTGAATCCGCCTCAAAAATTGCCGGAGCGGCGGATATCGCGTCCGCCCGTGAAGTCTTCAAAATCATGAGTGCCGGGGCCATCAAAATGAACGCGGAACTACGCAAATATACCGTCATGAACTTCCCGATGGTGAAAGGCGGCGGTGGTGATTGGCTCAGCGCCGATGGCAAAGTGAATAATCCCTATTTTGGAGCCGAAATGCCCCATTGTGGCGGACCAAAGAAATAGTGGAAACCAATTGTTGTTGTTGTCCCCAGGATAACTGCTCCTGATCACACGTTCACCCTCCGCAGCCGCAGGGCGTTGCTTATGACCGACACGGAACTCAAGCTCATCGCAGCTCCGGCGATGATCGGGCTCAGCAGCAGGCCGAAGAACGGATAGAGCACCCCGGCGGCGATGGGAATGCCAAGGGCGTTGTACAGAAAGGCGAAAACCAGGTTCTGACGGATGTTCCGCATCGTGGCCCGGCTGAGGCGGATGGCCTGGGCGATGCCCCGTAAATCGCCTTTCACGAGGGTGATTCCAGAGCTTTGCATGGCGACGTCGGTGCCGGTGCCCATGGCGATTCCGACTTCCGCCTCACTGAGGGCGGGCGCGTCGTTGATTCCATCGCCGGCCATCGCCACGTGTTTGCCCTCGGCCCGCAGCTTCTTCACGTAGGCGACCTTCCCGGCGGGTTCGATCTCGGCTTCCACCACTTCGAGACCCAGTTGTTTGGCCACCGCAGCGGCGGTGCGGCGGTTGTCGCCGGTGAGCACGACGAGTTTTAGCCCAAGCGCGTGGAGGTCCTCAATGGCCTCGGCGGTGGTCGCTTTGATCGGATCAGCGACGGCCAGAATTCCTGCGGCTTTACCATCGATGGCGACAAACATCGCCGTCTTACCCTCTTCCTGGAGTTTCACGGCGGATGCCTCCAGCGCTTCCAAATCGGTGATCTTTTCATCGCGCAGGAAATCCGGTTTCCCCACCATCACCACCCGTTCGCCCACCGTTCCCACGACTCCACCAGCGGTCACCGAGCGGAAGTCTTTCACAGTCTCAAGATTGATGCCCCGGTCCTTCGCTCCCTGCACAATCGCCGCAGCAAGCGGGTGCTCACTGCCTTGTTCCAGAGAGGCGGCAAGACGCAGAAAATCCGTCGCGTCAAAACCATCGGCGGGAAGGATATCGATCAACTTGGGTTTGCCTTCGGTGAGCGTGCCCGTCTTGTCCACGACCAGGGTATCCACTTTTTCGAGGCGTTCGAGTGCTTCGGCATTTTTGATGAGCACGCCGAGTTGGGCACCACGCCCGACGCCGACCATGATCGACATTGGCGTGGCCAGGCCGAGGGCACACGGGCAGGCGATGATGAGCACGGCGACGGCATTGACGATAGCGTGCGCCAATTTCGGTTCCGGCCCCAGCCACATCCAGAAGACGAAAGTCAGCACTGAGACCGCCAGCACCGCCGGCACGAAAATGCCCGCGACCTTGTCGGCCAGGCCCTGGATCGGGGCGCGGCTGCGCTGGGCTTCGGCCACCATCGTGACAATTTGGCCAAGCAAGGTGTCGCTCCCAACGCGCTCGGCCTTCATCACAAAACCTCCAGCGCCATTGACCGTGCCACCCTTGACCTTGTCGCCGACAGCCTTTTCCACAGGCAGCGGTTCGCCGGTCAGCATGGATTCCTCCACACTGGAATGGCCCTCGATGAGTTCGCCATCCACCGGCACTTTTTCCCCGGGGACCACTCGCAAATGATCGCCGACTTTCACCTGATCCAGCGAGACTTCCCGGTCGCCGCCCTCGGCGATGAGGCGCGCAGTGGGTGGTGCCAGATTCAGCAAAGCCTTGATGGCGCTGCCGGTCCGGCTGCGGGCGCGGAGTTCGAGCACCTGACCCAGCAAAACCAGCACGACAATCACGGCCGCGGCCTCGAAGTAAATGGCCACCTTCCCATCATGGCGCATGGAATGCGGAAAAATATCAGGCAGCAGCATGGCGACGACGCTGAAAACAAAGGCCGCCCCCACCCCAAGGGTGATGAGCGTGAACATATTGAGATTCCAACTGATGATGGAGCGCCAGCCACGTTGAAAGAACGGCCAGCCCGCCCAGAAGACCACCGGCGTGGTGAGCGCAAACTGAATCCAGCGCGAAACATCGCCGCCGACCCAGGGCTGTCGGCCCAACGGTGGGATCATGTGCGCCATCGCCAGGAGGAACACCGGCAATGCCAACGCTGCGCCGATCCAAAAACGCTGCGTCATGTCCTTGAGCTCGGTGTCATCGGTGTCAGCGGACGCATCCATCGGTTCCAGTGCCATGCCGCACTTGGGACAGGAGCCCGGATGACCCTGCTGCACCTCCGGGTGCATCGGACAGGTGTAGAGACGACTGGCGTTGGTATCGGTCTCCGGCTTCGCCGTCACCGGACCTGCGAGAAATTTCTCCCGGCAATGCTCGCAGCAAAAATAGTATTTCTGCCCGCCACGCTCCGAACTGAGCGAGGTCGCTTCGTTTACGGTCATTCCGCAAATAGGATCGATCACTTCAGTCTTTTCCGGGTTCACGGTTTTGTTCGTTCTTGGTTACTGTTAGTTCTTGTGACCCCGCTTGTCCACGTAGAAAATAGCCAGGTCCGGCAAAAGCCCGGACCTAGCTGGCGGGTGGTTTTACTTGGCCATTTTCCGGCACTCTTCAGCGCACTTTTTGCAGGCTTCGGCGCATTGCTGGCAGTGTTCCATCTGATGTTTCGCACATTCAGCGCCACAGGCGTCGCAGATCGTCGCGCAGAGACCGCAGAGTTGGGCAGCAGATGCGGAGTCGCGTGCCATGAATTGCGCTGACAAGCCACAGATATCTGCGCAGTCGCGGTCCAGCTTGATGCAGAGCGCCATTACTTTGACGTCATTTTCATTCAGGCAGGCCGTGGCACAGCCCTCGCAGGCGGTGACGCAGTCCTGACAGGCTTTAAGGCAGCTTTCATATCCCTTGGGGGCCAGCGAATCGGCGGCTTGGGTGGCCATTGGGGCAAAGAGGGCTAAGGCCATCGTGAGTGCCAGTATATTTTTCGTTATCATGTGTTCTGTTTTTTCTATGTTTGTTTTATGTTTGTGTTCTGCCCGACCCATTTGATTGAGCCGTTGACAGCAGACATTACTACCCCACCTGCCGCAGCAATAGTATGGGGTGAAACCCCACTCTCACCGGCAAGACTGGTTTGGGCAGAAGCGAAGCCGCTTGGTACTGTGCTCCTGAAACAACCGAATCCTGTCAAAAGGGTCTTTCGTTTTGGTGACACGATCACCCCACCGCTACGAGCTGAAACCATCTCGCGGGGTGATTTTCTTCACCATCCTCGGTTGGCCGGTCGCGTTTCCAGCGGACCGTGAAACCCGCTTCCTCGAGAATGCGCGGGTAGTTGTGAGAGAAGGCGCATTCGAGACCGTAGGGGTAGGAAGCAGCCTCGGAATCGAGCTGGTGGTCAACCCCGAGCGTCTCCGTGATTGCCACGGCGCAGGGGCCGCCGGAATTCTTCAGACTCCGGAAGAGATCACCCAGTTCATCCCGTCGGAGGTATTCAAAGACGCCGCCGTTGGTGAGGAGGATGGTCATGGACGCGGGATGCTCCTTGAGCCAGTGCATGATGTTGGCGTGGTGAAAATGCAGTCTGGGATTGGCCCCGTAAACTTCGCGACTCGTGGCCACTTGTCCGGGGTTCAAGTCGATGCCGTGGAGAGAGCGGATCGCCGGGATGGCCTCACTCAAGTGGGCAAGAACGAGCCCGTCTCCAGCTCCCACTTCGACCAGCCGGACCTTGCCGGCTCCCAATTCATCAGCCACTGTGGCGATGTGAGCTACGATCCCGGCATGGTGTTTGAGAAACAGATCCTCGAAGCGATTCGAGAAGCGATCATAGAAAAAGGCAGCGGCGGCGGAGGACCAAAAATCCTGGTGGTAGCGCTGGATGGCGCGATGATCGCCTCTGGCCACTGCTTTTGCAAGATGGGCATTGCGGATCAGGCGTCCTGGGAAACCCCAATCTCCGCTGAAGGGCCGATCAAGAACATTTTTCGCGAGCGAGGGACGAAGAGTGGCAAGGACCGAGCCAAGGAAGGCCTTGATGCGGCGGTCGGGTGGGAGTTGCGATGAATTGCGATAGGCTTTCATATGAAGATTGTGGTCATTGCCACTTCAATTAATAACCAGTTATGAGGGCTTGTGCAATATTTCACTTTTTCCACTTGTGTGGATTCAAAAAATCTGACAGATTTTTGAAGTCACCTCATGGTGGCGGCGACGATTATAGTAGACGGCCTGGTGGGTTTCTCTTTTCTGTGAATTTCTGGGTTTCTTGCAGAAATGTTCATCGGGCCGTCTTTCTTTTTAAGGAGTGCCTTCAAATCAGTTCAAAATGGACTTTTCAGAAACTGAAAGACAACCAGTGAAAGCATTTTTCTCCCAGATCACCTCCAAGGTTCATCCAGTGGTGGACCCGCTCAAACTCATCGCGCCATGACTCTTCCCGAACTCAAACCCTGGCTTGCTTTCGGCCTGCTGGCCGTTTTGCTGCTTTGGGAGACCGCCGCGCCATTTTTTTTGTTTCCGACAGGCCACGCACGACTGGCGCATGGGGCCAAAAACATGCTCTTGGGCATCACAAACGGCCTCGTCACCTCGCTGGGCTTTGCGGGGCTGTGGTGGTGGGCGGCTGAGCACTCCGCCAAACATGACATCGGCCTGCTGAATTGGCTTTCCTGGCCGACGGCAGTAGAAACGGTGCTCGCCGTGCTACTGCTGGATGCCTGGACCTATGCCTGGCACCGCCTGAACCATCGGATCGCTTTTCTCTGGCGGTTTCATCGGGTGCATCACTCCGATCCGCACATGGACGTGACCACCGCAAACCGCTTCCACCTGGGTGAGATCGTGATGTCCTCCCTGTTGAGAGTGCCGCTGATCTGGCTGCTGGGTGTGCGCCTGGAACATCTGGCGCTGTATGAGCTGATGATGTTCGCCGTGGTGCAGCTTCATCATGCCAACATCAATCTCGGTGCCCGTGCCGACCGAGTCCTGAGCTGGCTTTTCGTCACCCCTTTTATGCACAAGATTCATCATTCACGCTGGCAGCCGGAGACAGACTCGAACTACAGCTCTTTCCTCTCCGTGTGGGATCGCGTGTTCCGCAGCTTCCGCACCACGCCTGATCCCGCGAAACTGCGCGTCGGGCTGGATGAGTTTGCCGATGACAGCAGCCAGTCGCTGCCGGGGCTTTTGAAGACACCCTGGAGGCCCAAATCAAAAATTCTTACTGTGCCGCCGACTTCTTAAACAGCCGCTGAAAGGGCATATTTTTTGGCTTTTTCGGGGCAGGCTCTTCGGCTTCCACTGGAGTGGCACGGATTCCATGATGAGAATTCTGACTCTCAACTCCAGTTCCAGGCTCGTCGGTTGGACAGGTGGCGCAATCAAAAGCATTTAAATGAGGATTGGAGCCTAGGGCGAATTGCAGCCTGGCCAGACCCCGGGCGAGATCGAGCTGAGCATCAATGGTTCTTTCGCGGATTCTGGTCTGCTGCTGCTGCAATAAGAGGACCTGGCTAAAATCGATCAGTCCTTGACTGTAGGCATCGCGAGTTTTCTGGAGGCGGGTGCGGAGGATTGGCTGGACCCGGTTTCCCAACGCCTCAATCGTCCCCTGGGAACGATTCAGAGCCTCGATTTGCACGGCGATCTCGGTCCGGGACATGGTCTGAAGTGCCTCCACTTGCAACCCGGCCTTGTCTTTTTCCGCGCGGGCCTCGGCGATGGCTCCCTGGCCTTGTTTGCGAATCGGGAGGGGAATCTTCACCCCCATACCCAGAAATCGCTCCCGCTCCATCCCGACCGGTTCATCAAAAGACCGCATGGTTTGGTAGGTGGTGGCGAATTCCCAGTCTTCCAGGGACTCTGCACAGGCGAGGGCTTCCTTGACACAGGCGGCTTCCTCCCGCATCCGGGCGGCGACGATATCGGGCCGGTTTAACTCCTCGGGCACGCTCATTTGCACAGTTTTCCGAAGGGCTGAGGTCACCGACAAAAGGTTTTGCGAGAGGTGCAAAGAATCCTCGGGACACATTCCCAAAGTGGCCCGCAGTCCGGCGATGGCCTCCCTATAGCTATATTTTACGAACTGACTGGCTTCCGCTGCGAGCAGTTTTTCGGTCTCGGCGGCGCTAAGGTCCAGTTCGGAGGCCCTGGCCACATCCACCTGATTTTTTACCAGCTTCATCTGTTCATCCAGATCCTTCACCACCTGGTTGAGCACCGCGATTCGGGCGAGGGCTCCGGCGGCATCAATGTAGTAGGTCTGGACATCGCGGATTAATTTCCGTTCCTCCTCGTGGATCTCGGCGCAGGCCACCCTGATTTCAGCTTTCCCAAAATCTCTCTGTCTTGAGAGCTTGGCGGTAATGGGGAATTTCTGGCTATAGCCAAAAAAGCCCTCGCCCTGCCGCTCGGATCCATCCATGATCTGGCTCTGGACTGAATATTCGAAAATCGGGTTATCGAGCTTCCCGGCATCAATCAACCGGGCCTGGGCAATCGCCACCTCGCTGCGCGCCACCTTGAGTTGAGGGTGACAGGCGAGGGCCTTTTTCACCGCATCATCCATGGACAACTGCCCTAAAACTGAATGGCTTAAGCAACAAAATATAAAAACCAAGGGTAGTTTTCGGCAGTGGCACAGCTTTTTCATGGTATCAATTGCAGTCTTACTCGGAAAAGTTGCAAAATCATCAACTTTTCAACTATATGAACTATCGCACTGTAAGATAGATAGTTAGGCGAATTGTCAAGATCTAATAATAATTAATATTTCTAAGATAATATTTGTTTCAAGACCCAATCAGAATTGAGGAAACGATTTGGAAATTCTCCTTCAATTCTTCAATTCTTCAATTCTTAGCAGCTATTCAGCCAGCTTGGCGTTGGCCACGTCGGGCGGGTAGAGTTTTTTCAGATCCCCGACAGCTTGCGCCACGGTGGCGGCGTTGGTGGCGGCTGCATCGGGCATTCGAGCGGCTCCGGCGGTTTGGATGGCGGCAAGGTTTTTCATGATGGCTTCCACCAGGGGTGTAGCAGCGGCTTGTTGATCACCGGATTTGCCGGGCAACGCGGCAATGAGTAATGGATAAGCGTCGGTTACTTCATGAATGGCAGCGAAATCACGGCTTTCGAGGGCTTCTACCAACTCGCCGTGGTGACCGTTGATTTCAGCCCACAGACCTTTGAGATCAGCGGGGATTTCCACCTCCTTGCCACTACCTTTGTTACCGCAGATGCACCGCCACTCGGGTTTTTTGCATTCGGCACAAACCTCGGAGAGGTAGTGAATCCGGAAGGTGATTGCTTTGGTCTCTTCCTTTTCTTTAAGCTGGAAGATGCACCATATGTCGGTTCCATCTGGAAGCGGGGCGATAAACTCAGTTCCTGATTTGGAAACTATCAGCTTAATAGGGGAGTCATTTTGCCGGACCGTGATTGCCAGAGTCTGATCTGTGAGGTTGATAGTTTTTAAGTCCTTGTCGAGCAGTGTGATGTGAACCTTGCCATCCTTGACGTTGAACTCCGCATAAGGCATCGTGGTGGAATCCAAATAAGCTAGGCGTCCATCGCCGGGGCCAACGGTGATGCGTTCGTGGGCGGTGGCGCTGAGCAGGCTGAGTGCCAGTGTAATAAGGGCAATTAGTTTTGTTTTGATTGTATTTTTCATTGTGTTGGTTGTTGTTTTTAGTGAGCGGCGGCGGCATTGAGAGCCACGGCACGCTGGGCGGACTTGCGTCCAAAAGCATAAAAAACGGCGGGGGTGACGACCAGGTCAAGGAGGGTGGAGGAAACGAGTCCGCCGACGATCACGACAGCCACGGGATGGAGGATTTCCTTTCCCGGCTCACCGGCGGCGAGCACGAGGGGAATGAGGGCGATGCCTGCGCTGAGGGCAGTCATGAGTACAGGGACGAGCCTCTCCAGGGTGCCGCGAATCACCATCTGCGGAGTAAAACCCTCGTTCTCATGTTTCATCAGGTGGAGGTAGTGTGAGAGCATCATGATGCTGTTCCGCGCCGCCACACCAGCCACAGCGATAAAACCCACCAGCGTGGCGATACTGATGTTGTTGATCTTCCAATAAGTGAGGACCAATCCACCCATGAGCGCCAGCGGGATGTTCAGCAGCACCTGCGCGGCCATGGTGGCGGAGCGGAAGTAGCCCATCAAGAGCATGGCCACGACGATAAAAACAAGGATGGAAAAAATAGTGATGCGTTTGGCGGCTTCCTGCTGGGCTTGGAATTCGCCCTCAAAGCTGACGTAAGTGCCCTCGGGCAGCTTTACTTTTTCCCGCACTTCTTTTTGGAGCCTAAATACGAGGGCTTGCAGATCACGTTCCGTGGTATTGGCACCGACCACAACCCGTCGCACCCCATTTTCCCGGTTGATCACGTTGGGACCGGAGGCTTCGCGGACATCGGCCACGAGACGCAAAGGGACGCGGCCGCCTGAATCGGTCTCGATGGGCAATTCTGCGAGTTTCTCCGGGGCATCTCGGAAAGTCTCCGGCAAACGCATCGTGAGATCGATGGTTCTTTGCCCATCGCGAAGTTCAGCGAGATGCAACCCTCCGACGAGCGACTCCAGTTGTTCATTGAGCCGCCCCGGCTGAATGCCGTAAGCTTTGGCCCGGGCACGGTTCACCTGGATCTTGATCTGGGGAATGGGCACTTGTTTTTCCACGATGACATCGGTGAGACCCGGCACGCCTTTGGCGATCTTTTCAATTTCAGCTCCATAACCACGAAGTTTATCGAGATCGGTTCCGAAAATCTTGATGGCGATCTTGGCGGAAACCCCGCTGAGCATGTGCGAAAGTCGGTGGCTGATGGGCTGGCCGACATTGACAAAGACGCCGGGTATGCTGGTGAGTTTGGCCCGAATTTCCTTGAAAACTTCGGTGCGGGGACGGCCACCTTCTTTGAATTCAACATCAAACTCATTGACCGAAACTGGCATGACGTGATCGTCCTTTTCGGCCCGCCCGGCCCGGCGGCCCACGCTTTTTACCTCAGGGATCTCCAGGAGGAGTTTGGCTCCCACTTCGCCGAGTTCGTTGGATTGTTGCAATGAGGTGCCCGGCCCGGCGGCCATGCTGATGGTGGCGCTACCTTCATTAAAGGCGGGCAGGAATTCTTTGCCCATCAATGGATAAAGCGAAAACGAGGCGGCCAGCAGCAAGGCTGTAACCACCAGAACCACAAAGGGTTGTTTGAGAGCCAACCGCAGGAAGGTGTGCTCCACGATTGTTTTCATGAACTTCACGAGGAACCCATCAACGTGGCCCTTTCCGGCTTTGGGATTGAGCAACAGCGAACACAACACGGGAATAACCGTCAGTGAGACGACGAAAGATGCTGCCATGCTGGTGATGGTAGCGATGGCAATGGGCGTAAAGAGGCGGCCTTCGATGCCCTCCAAGCCCAGCAACGGGAGAAAGACGAGCACGATAAGTACGGTGGCGTAGAGAATGGAGTTCCTCACTTCGCCGGAGGCTTGGGCGATGACTTCCAGCTTCGGTTTTGGCTCAGCAAGAGTCGCGTTTTCCTTGAGACGCCGGTACACGTTTTCCAAATCCACGATCGCATCATCCACCACCATGCCGATGGCGACAGCGAGGCCGCCCAGGGTCATCGAGTTCACCGAAATGTCGAACCACCGGAAGATCAGCAGCGTCACCGCGAAAGAAAGCGGCATGGCCGTCAGCGTGATAAAGGTGGTGCGGAAGTTCAGCAGGAAAAGGAACAGCACGATGGTGACCATGATGGCTCCGTCGCGGATGGCTTCTTTGAGATTGGAGATGGCGTGACTGATGAAGTCTCCCTGCCGGAACAGTACCTCTGTTTCCACTCCGGCGGGCAGGGAGGGTTTTAACTCATTAAGGGCTTTCTCAATATCTTCCGTGAGCTTCATGGTGTCGAAGCCCGGCGCCTTGTCGATGCTGAGGATCACGCCTTTCTGGCCGTTGACACTGGCATCACCCCGCATCGGTTGAATGCCATAGGCTAGGGTGGCGACATCACTGATGAGAATGGGGCGGTCGCCCACGGTTTTGATGACGGTATCCGCAAGTTCTTTCAGATCGGCGGTCATGCCGAGATTACGCACCATGATTTCGCGGGTGGCCGTATTCAGATAGCCGCTCGTGGAATTGGTAGCGGCCTGCTCCACCGCAGCCTGAAGCTCGGCAATCTTGATGCCGTGGGCTGCGAGACGATACGGATCAGGCTGAACCTGCACTTGCTTCACGCCGCCTCCAATGGTCAGCACTTCGGCGACACCTTTGATGCTCTGGAGGCGGCGTTTCACCGTCCAGTCAGCCAGGGTGCGTAGGTCCCGAGGCTCCATCGTTTCACTCCGCAGTCCCACGAGCAGGATTTCTCCCATGAGCGAGGAAACTGGCGTCATGCCAGGCAGAACGCCTACTGGGAGACTTCCCAAAGCTGCATTCATCCGCTCCTGCACCAACTGCCGGGCCCGATAGATATCCGTGCCCCAGGCAAACTCAGCAAAGACCAGCGAGAGCGAAACATCTGAGTTGGAGCGCAAACGATCCAGCCCGCCCACGCCTTGCAGGGCTGCTTCGATTGGCTGGGTGACGAGAATTTCCACCTCCTCGGGAGCCAGGCCGGGACACTCCGTGAGTATCGTGACGGTTGGCTTGGTCATGTCCGGCAGCACTTCCACAGGAAGCTGCCGGGCAGTTTGAAAACCCAGCACAAGTAATAGCAAAGCGGCTGCCAGGACCAATGGCCGACTCCGTAGGGAAAAGCGGATGAGTGAGTTGAGCATTTGATTAGGCGGTGGCGGGGCGGCGGAACATCAGACTGAGGATCAAAAGCACGAGCAGAAGCACACAGGTGCCTGCGAGAAAGACAGTCAAGGCGGATGAACTGAAAGTATCCCCCTGATCACCTGCACCATCACCTCCTTTGGTTTTTGCAGCATCCTCCTTGCCCATTTCAGAGCCGTCCTCATTGTGGGGATGGCCGTGTGCGGCATCCAGAGCTTCTTTGAGTGAGACACTGCCTTTGCCGGCGAATCCCAGAGCATAGGCACCGCGAGTCACCACTTCATCACCCGGCAGCAGGCCGCTGAGCACTTCCACCATGGCATCATTTTGTTCGCCTAGCACCACGGGAGCTTTCACAAAGGCATTTTTCAAATCGTAATCGGCCACATAGACAAAGCGGGTGGAGGTATCACCCTGGACGGCCTCCCGGGGGATGGCCATGACATTGGGCCGTGAACCAGTGACGATGGTAAACTCTGCACGCATCCCGGGGCGGAGCAATTCCCCATCGTTTTGCACAAGGAATGCAGCCTCCAGCGTCCCGGTCTCACTATCGGCGTTTGTCCCGATGTAGTTCAACTCCGCTTCAAACACTTTGTCCGGAAATCCCGGAACCTTGATGTGGGCCTTGATGCCTTTTTTTAATTTCCCTGCGAAATGCTCCGGAACGGCAGCAGAGGCCTCGACGACACTGAGGTCATAGATTTCCATTAGAGCGGATTCAGGAGATACCGGTTCTCCCGGCGACACCGAGACGCTGCCAATCACCCCGCTGATGGGAGCCTTGATCTGCACCGTAGGCGGCGGATCACCCGCGAGACGGCTCTCGATCGAAACCAGCTCATCGCCCGCCTTGCATCGCATGTTCGGCAAGCCGATCACCGTGATGGCCCGGCCAGAAATGCGGCTGCTGACCATGGCTTTCTTGCCCGGCAGCACTTTGATACGGCCAAGCGCGAAAACGGTTTCCTCGAAGTTCGTCTCCTCCGCCTCTGCGAGTAGTAGTTTCAGGTTTTTCACCCCCTGTGCATCGAGCAATACCATATTATCGCCCTTTTTGGAGTCGGCGGAGTGGACGGTGCCGAGTGGCACCACGGAAGCGCAGAGAAACAGAGCGATTCCATTGAGGATACTATGGATGGCGTCTGGTCGTAGGAAAATTACTGATTTCACTCAAAGCATAACGCCACCCCATCGCGAAACCCTGAGAATCCGTTTTATTTATTTCAATACCGCCCGTAACAGTTGTTTGGCCCGGTAAATCCTCGTTTCCACGGCTTTTGGACTGCATTCGGCGATGGCCGCAATCTCACTGTAACCAAGATCACTGTAGACGAAAAGCACCATGGCTTCTCGCAGGTCGGGCGGCAGACTCGCCAGTGCCGCTTCGATCTCCGCCACGGCCTCACCGCTGGCAATTGCAGCATCAGGAGACTGACCTGGAGCTGGGAGGTTATTCGCCCATTCCGACTCCAGTTTCACAGTGGGATGCCTCTTTTTCCATCTCGCGTGATCCCGCGCCAGATTTGCCGCGATCGTGAAGATAAACGCCGAAAACGCCGCCGTAGGGCGGTAGCGCCCCTTCGCCGCATAAAGCTTCACAAAAGTCTCCTGGGTCAAATCAAGAGCCACACCATGATCACCGGTCATTCGCAGCAGAAAAGCCGCCAGTTTGTCCCGCCAGCGATTCACCAACTCGTGTAAAGCCAGATCTTCGCCTCTGGCGAGCTGTTCCATTAATTCGGCATCAGAGAGTTCATCACACATGCCAATCGTTTCTCAGTGAGAATGACTGTCCACGTTCTCGGACGAAAGGTCGCCATGTTGGAACACCAATGGAAGCATTTTTCGCAAGTACTGCTGAGCCTGTGCTGGAGAAAGATAGCCCGCAGTTTCATAGAAATGTTTCAACATGGCCAACTGACACTCCAGATGCACTTCTGAATGCTCTTTTAATGCTAATTCCAAAGCCGGACTGATTCCCATGGCCGTCGCCGTCAACTTGTCGAGCTTTATATGGGACGTCTCCAACCGCCTCGCCAATTCTTCACAGACCGGATGATAGGCCACATGCAGAGCCCGGATTTTTCCCATTTGAGCTTCCGTCACAGCCAACTCCGACTCCAGCCAGTCCAAGTCGGCATGGTGCCCATCTGCCTCATGTTCAGCGTACCCATCCGCAGCGCCGTTATGATGCTCCACCCAATGCTGCCTCCATCGCACTAGAGAAAAGGCCGCCACTCCGAGCAGCAAACTCAACAGTAAAACAATGAAGCCCCGAGACGTCATCGACTCAAAAATTTTGCGGCTTCAAATGGGCTCACCGATTTTACATATCTCGCTTCGGCTAACTGGTTGATATCCTTCTGTCCCTTAGCAACTGCAAACAAGCCTCCAGCTATGCCCATCGCAAATGCCAGACAAACTGCAGGGATGGGCCGGGCGATCAAGCCTATCATATCCGGCCAGCGACTGAAAATCCGGGCAATTGGATTTTGGACTTCCGAAGCGGCGATGCGGTCCCAGATTTCCCGCTGAAAACCAGCAGGGAATGGCAAATTTGGCTTAGAGGCCCGCAGTCGATGATAAAGTTCGTCGTCGTTCATGAAGTGTTGTCTATCTTCCTCCATCAAGCATAACGCCAACTCTCCGCCAAACCCTGAAAAATTTCTAAAACCATAGCCGAAACAATCGGCCCCGCTTGACCGTCATGCCAGCAAATCGCCCACTCAAATCTCCGTGCCGGGTTCCGCCTCCTTTTCAGCTTTGTAAGTGCCGGTGCCGACGAGGCGCTCAAAAATGGGGCTGGCCATGAGTGTGGTGATCACGGCCATGATGGCGAGCATCGCGAAAATTTCGGGGGAGATGATTCCTTTTTGCAGGCCGATGTTGATGATGATCAATTCCATGAGACCACGAGCATTCATCAGCACACCGATACCCATGGCTTCTTTGTTTGAGATGCCAGAAGCGCGGGCGGCGGCCCAGCAGGCCACCCCTTTGCCAAGAATGGCTGCAATCAACACCGCCCCACAGAGCAGCCAGAGCCAGCCGCTGTTGAGGAGCCCAAGACGGGTATTCAGCCCGGAGTAAGTGAAGAAAAGAGGCAGGATGAGCGCCACGGCAAGAGGCTGGGTGCGCTCGATGATGGTTCGGTTGATGATGCCCCTCGGCATGGCGCTGCCCATGACAAAGGCACCAAAGACGGCATGCAGCTCGATGAAATCCGTCCACCAGGAACCAAAACACATCAGAGCAAGAAAAAAGGCAAATTCGCCATCACTAAGCTTGCCCCGTGACTCGATACCTACGGCAATACGGGCCAGGATGGGACGGATGACAAGGTGGGCGACTAACACGTAACCAATCCCGCCACCGATGCTGAGCAGGGCATGGGAGATATCACCATTGAAGCTGGCGAGCACCAGGGCCAGCATGCCCCAGGCAGCCGCGTCATCAATGGCACCCGCACCGATTGCCACCGTTCCCATCGTCGTGCCCGCCAGTCCTTTAAAATGGATGATCCGCGCCAGCATCGGAAAAGC
>JBGSJM010000163.1:0-8005 GCA_041742015.1 Verrucomicrobiales bacterium
GAATCACCCAAATACAAAACTCGGGTCTTTTCAGCCTGCGACGCTGCTGTAAAAACGAATAGTATTACAACAAAATGGAAAAGCAGAAATTTGCGCATCAGTATAAATAATCTAATTTCCATAAACAAACAATGAAATTAAAGCTATTTTGCGATAAATATTAGAAAAGACATTTGTTTTTAAGAAAATGAGAATGCAACCTATCATGAATCCAAGTCTTATGGTTGGCTACTAAAAATCGTTACAAAGACACGGTTGCGTGTGAGCTCAACAGGGTACAGTCAACGATTTAACAGGGTACAGTCTGAGAATCAACAGGGTACAGTTTATCGGTTTTATTGAGTTTAAGTTAATATTCCTGGCGAATTTGCTTCAAGGGGTGACACCCGGTGAGATTTTGCGAGGACTCCCTGATTTTTGCTTTGCCAGATAAATTCAGGGCATTCCAGATCATCAAGGGTGAACTGGCTTTGAATTTCAAATCGCATCGATGCGCAATTTATTGATGGAGTGGGAGTCATGATGACGCAACTCACACCGGAATCCTCGGTCAGGGAGCGAAGCCGGAGCCAACTGGATGCAGGGATTTCGCGGATTTCTTTTGCGTCGTTGAGTTGCAGATCGATGATGGTTCTCGGGAGATTGCCGTCCCGCAGGATCATATCTGCCACTTTTACGGCCTCGACGACATGGCGGCAGCGTGCCCAGATAAAGATGCCGTCCAGATCGTAGGCGGGTTCTCCCATTCCACTGGGTGATTCACCTTCAAAGACGGGAAGGATCGAGGGATCAAAGCTGTCGGCCCCATCGATTAATACAAGCCGCTCCCGCACCTGGATGATGTAGCGGAGCATTTGTCCCAAAATCACCGCGCCGCCAGCCGGAGAACTGGCCTGGCTTGAGATTTCACAGAGGCTGGCTTTTTCCAGGCCAATTTGATCGATCCAATCCACCCCACAACGCAGTTTTTCACGCGGTGTGTAGTCGCGATGGGCGGTGGCGAATTTATCTTTTAAGACTTGTCGCAGTTCGGCCAGAGCAGGCTTTATGGTTGGTTCCCGATTCAAATTCGTGTGGCTTTGATTCCAGTAAGAGAACCACACATTTTAACACTGTTCAAATGAAAGTTTTAATTAATTCCATTGTTTGAGTTGTTCGGGGAAGGGACAGTTTTCGCATTCGGAGGCATCTTCGAGACAGAAATCGTGGTAAATCTGGAGCAGCGCCTGCTGTTGGTAGTATTTTCGGGAGTATTTTTTGGCGTTTGGAGAATGCTCCCCAAAAAGCCGAAGCTGAGCCCGGCGCAATTTTTCGTTGGTATCAACTCCAGCCATCTCGGTGAAGGCGGGCCAGAGTTCTTCATGCCGTCCCAGGCACCAGGGGAAAATGACATTACCGAGGATATCCCGCTGACGGTCTTTACCGATTAGTTTCATGGGGGTGGCAGCGGCTTTGGAACTCAAAGTGTAGTGATTTTCCCAATAGGGATGTTGTAGTTCTTCGCAGCGGATCTCCCACTTTTTCTCCAGATCCATGCCAGGGCGCTCCCAAACCACAGTCAGATAGTTCCACCGGTTGAGAACTGCAGCCACTGCTCCGACCCGCCTTTGGGGGTGATTCATGGGGCGGGTTCCGGCAAGGTGCCAGTGGATGGCGCGGTTTTCGATTTCGGGCTCGACATCGGGCCGCATTTTCCACCAGTGAGCCCAGAGACTCTTAAGATATTTGGCGGCATCGTCAGAAATGGAGGGATCGTAGATTTCCGAGTTCATAAAACCGGAAGCACCAAAGAGCCGGGCTTCCCGCTCGGCGGGACTCATCGCCAGCAATTCGGTCAGGGTATTGCGCTGGGAGAGGATCGCCATCGCGGTTTTGTTGTGGCGAAAGCCGAGTGCTTCACAAATCGCCTGAAAGATGGTCTGCCGGGGGGAGGTGGAATCCCCCATCGCCTTGAGTCGCTCGTATTTTTTCTGGGCGCGGAACTGGGCGGCGGATTCGAGCAGGGATTGGACCGCTTCTGGCGACATCTCGCGCAGTGGGGAGAGGCAGCGCCCCGGGAACGCTTCGGGCAAATCCCGCGCCCGGGCGGTGAGGAGACGGTTGGGATCGATCTTGATCTGGGTAATCGCTTCATGCCGGGAGTTGCGGGTGAAAAAATCGGCATGGGGCGCGGATAAAAAGATGTGCAGGATCACATCGTCAAAAGCCGGGTTCGAGCCGTGACCGTGGCCCTCCCAGCTCACCGCATCCCACTCAATTTCAATGGCCCCTTTGCGAACAATGCCATCGATTTCGACTGCGGTTTCGGTAAAATCAGGCCCGGCCCCCCGATTCCAGTGTCCGAACTGAATAATCGAGATGTTCTCTCCCTGGCTGCCGGTGAATTTCCGACCAAACTCGCCCCCAAACCACATCGCCTGGAGATCCATCTCGGGGATGACTGGAATTTTTGGCTCTCGAACCATGGGGCAGCTTTCGAGAACGGATTCCCGAAAGCCCCGATATTTTTCCGCTCCGTCAGGAAATGGGATGATAGGCATTCCCCACCCTAACTCTAGACGATGCCGTAGGCCAACATGGAATCTGCGACTTTGACAAAGCCACCGATGTTGGCTCCATCGACGTAGTTGACCCAGCCGTCTTTGGTGCCGTATCTCACGCAGCGGTGATGGATTTCGCGCATGATGACCTGGAGTTTGCTATCCACTTCTTCCCGTGACCAGCTCAGACGCAGGGAGTTCTGGCTTTGTTCCAAACCGGAAACTGATACACCGCCGGCGTTGGCCGCTTTTCCTGGGGCAAAGAGGATTTTCTTTTTCAGGAAAACCTCCACGGCATCCGCATTTGAAGGCATGTTGGCGCCCTCTGCCAGGGCAATCAAGCCATTGGCAGTGAGTTTCTCAGCATCACTTCCTTCGATCTCATTTTGAGTGGCGCAGGGCATCGCAACATCCACCGGGATGCTCCAAGGTGTGGCATCTGCGTAAAAGCGGGCTCCGGGGAAGCGATCAACATATTCGCAGATCCGGCCCCGACGGTTTTCCTTAAGGTCTTTGACAAACTCCAGTTTTTCGAAGCTGATCCCGGCAGGATCATGAATGAAACCCGAGGAATCTGATAAAGTGATGACTTTGGCTCCCATCGTCAGGGCTTTCTCGGCAGCGTAGATAGCTACATTTCCCGAACCGGAAATAGCGATTGATTTCCCGGATAGAGAATCCCCGGCGTGGTTTAACATATTTTCGCAGAAATAGACACAACCATAGCCAGTGGCTTCTTTCCGAATCAAAGAACCACCAAAAGTAAGGCCTTTTCCAGTGAGAACCCCGGCGTAGCGGTTGGCGAGTCGTTTGTATTGCCCGAAAAGGTAACTGACCTCCCGTGCTCCAACGCCGATATCCCCGGCTGGAACATCGGTGTCCTCACCAATATGGCGGAACAACTCGATCATCAGAGACTGGCAAAAGCGCATCACTTCCCGGTCGGATTTTCCTTTGGGATTAAAGTTTGATCCGCCCTTGGCTCCACCGATGGGCAGGCCGGTCAGGGAGTTTTTAAAGGTCTGCTCAAATCCCAAAAATTTCAGGATCGATTGATTGACGGAGGAGTGAAAGCGGAGACCGCCTTTGTAAGGGCCGATGGAATTGTTAAACTGGACCCTCCAGGCTCGGTTGGTACGGATGTTTCCCTGGTCGTCTTCCCAGCAAACCCGAAAGATGATGATCCGGTCGGGTTCAGTCATCCGTTCCAGGATATTGGCCTCATAATACTGCTTGTTATCAAGGATAAATGGCATCAATGAATTGGCGACTTCATAAACAGCCTGGTGAAATTCAGGCTCTCCGGGGTTGCGGGCCACCAGGCCACACATGAATTTGTCGATTTCAGCAATAACGGCTTTGTTAGGCATACGCATTTGACGATTTAGTTCGCTAAATACAATTGGGATATCTGCTAATCCTCGTGCTTTTTCGCTACGATACGCCTGCGGTTGCTTTTTTTATCCGCCCGGAATTTCTTGGTCTCCTTGAGCCGGGCTTTTGTCGCCGGGGAGGGTTTGCGTTTGGCAAAACGGACTTTAGCCCGAGCCCGAGCCTTGTCGAGAACCTCAATTTTTCGCCTTTCTTCGATGCGTTCGCAGAGTCGCTCGCGGGCGAGTTCCCGGTTGCGCTCCCGCGACCGGCTCTCCTGGCACTGGACTTCGTAACCGCTCGGGATGTGGCGCAAATAGACGCAGGAGGAGGTCTTGTTGATTTTCTGGCCGCCCGGCCCCGAACCCTGAACAAACTTCTCCACCAGGTCCGCTTCGCGGATCTGTAGTCGTTCCATTCGCGCTAACAGGGTTTCATCCATTTTTCCGGTCTAAACTAGGTTGCTTTGGACGTTTTGCCAGCCCAACCCAGTCAAAGAGCGGTTTTTTATCGTTGCAAAACCTCCCCCCCTAATTCCTTGCACAAGTTCCGAAACTGCGGATTCTTACCACCAAAGATGAAGCTCTCGGAAACACGGAACATTTTACTGGCGCAGGCTATCGAGGAAGCGGATAACGGCGGACGTCTCCTGTCCGACCCGGAAAAGCGTCTCGCCGATGCCGCCGCCGGGGCTCCGTTACCGCAAAATGTATCCGCGGCCGGGCAAAATGCCTTCATCGCCAAACGCGCCGCGAGTTGCCTCGGCACGATTGAGCCCCGGCTCAAAGGCGATCCCGCCTGGATTCGCTCGAACTCTTTCCGCTCCCGGATCGGTATTTTTACGATTGTCCTCCTCGTCACTGCTGCCATCGTTGGTTATCTGACCAATGAACTCAACTCGGATGAATCCAGGATCAACCTGCTGTCGTTTCCCTTGATCGGAATTTTGGCCTGGAATTTTATGATCTACCTGATCGAGATTTTTAACCTTTTCCAAAAACATGACACGGCTAATGGCGTTTCCGGGATGATTTGCCGGGCGCTGTTTCCGCCTTTTGTTCTAAAAAAGCAGGAAAAAGAATCCGGCACGGAGTTTCGGGCCCGGTCGCTTTTCCAGAGTCGCTGGCGGCAGATCAACCTCGCGCCCATCTCTGCCCGGGTCAAAGCGACCCTGCATCTCACCGCGCTGATTCTGGCCGCCGCCGCCATTGCTGGAATGTATGTCAAAGGCGTCGCCAAAGAATACCGGGCCCACTGGGAGAGTACTTTTTTCGAAAACGGCGCGCAACTGGAGCCTTTTCTAAAGACCGTCCTGGGCCCAGCCGCCAAAGTTCTCAGCAATCAACTCCCCGATGGTGCCGAACTTGATAAATTGAAAAAATCCAATAATCCGCAGGGTGACAATGCCGCCCGCTGGATTCACTGGTATGCGGTCACCATCACGCTTTTTGTGCTCAGTCCCCGGCTTTTGCTGGGCATTTTCTGGCATTTCCGAGCCGGTTCGCTGGATCGGGCCATGCCATTCCGGGAGATTTCTCCGGCTTACTTTGATCGGATCCTGGCTCTGGCCACCGGCGACAGTCTCGGCATTGCCATCGTCCCGTACGCCCATAAACCGGGGGACAATGTCCTCCAGGGCATCCGCACCTACATGGAAAACACCTTTCGACGACCAGCGACGATCCATTGGTTCAAAGATATCGCTTTTGGCGAGGAAGAGGAGGCCGTTGTTGAGATTCCGAAAAATCTCCAGCCCATGTTGCTGTTTAACTTCGCCTCCACTCCTGAGAAGGAAACGCATCTGGCTCTTTACAAGCGACTTTCCGCCAGTCTTCCGGAAAACTCGCGCCCTTATCACATCATTCTCGATTGCGAAGCCTTTGATCGAAAATCTGAAAGCTTTAACGATGCTGACGAGCGCCGCGCCGCCCGTCTGGAAAGCTGGAACAAGCTCTTTGCCGTTGAAAATTGCGAAATTCACACCATTTCAGATCACACCCTTCCCGTTAAAGAAAAACGAAATGGCTGAGCAAACATCAACTGGCACCAATAAAGAGGTCATTCTGAGCCTTATCTCCCACACCAATGTGGGAAAGACCGCCCTGGCCCGCACCCTGCTGCGTCGGGATGTCGGGGAGGTTGCTGACCGCGCCCACGTCACCGTTGCCTCCGAAGCCTACACCTTAATTGAGAGCGATGGCTATATCGCAAAATTGTGGGACACCCCCGGATTCGGATCGAATCTCGCCAAGCTCGCCAAGCGGATTCGTGCCAGCGGAAACCCGATCGGGTGGATTTTGCATCAGGTCTGGGATCGGTTAAATGACGAATCGCTTTTTTGCAGCCAGGAAGCGATCCGAAACATCAAGGAGGACGCCGACCTGGTTCTCTACCTCGTTGATGCCTCCCAGGCCCCCGGTACGATTGGATATGTGGATCTGGAGATGGAGATTCTCAGTTGGATTGGCAAGCCGGTCCTCGTTTTCCTCAACCAGGTGGGTCGCCCCGAGCCCGATCGCATCGCCCGGGAGGAAGCGGAGTGGCGCGAACATCTCAAAAGGCTCGATGTGGTCAAAGGGATTTCCACCCTGGATGCCTTTACCCGCTGCTGGACCCAGGAACACCAGATTCTGGAAAAAGCAGCCAATCACCTCGACGGAGAAAAGCAGAAAATCGCCGATAAACTGGCTGAAGCCTGGATTCAGCGCAACCTCGCCGTCTTTGATAAATCCCTCGATGAAATCACAGATTTGCTGACTTTTTCCCTGCTTGATACCGAATTGCTCAAGGAAAACTCCATGGCTGACAAGCTCAAAAACTTGGTCGCCAAGGCCGAATCAGAGTCCGAGATGGAAAAAGTGCAGCAAAATATGTACAAACGTCTCGCCGCCCGGACCGCTGAAACCATCAACCGAATCATCGCCAACCATGGTCTCGACGGGCAGACGGCCAAAGAGCTGGCCCGATCCTCCCAGCACGAGTTCACCTTTAATCGCAACGTGGAGGAGTCCCTCGCCGCCGCCGTCGGTGGGGCCGTTTCCGGATTGGTGGGGGGACTTTCGGCGGACCTGATCTCCGGTGGAGCCACCTTTGGAGGTGGGGCTGTTTTGGGGATGTTATTGGGGGCTGGCACCACCTATGCCCTCGCCAAAGGCTACAACCTCACCCAAACCGGAGTGAATCAAGTGCGCTGGACCGAGGCCCAGTTTGAAAGCCAGGTGAAATTCATCACCATGTTATACCTGGCCGTCTCACATTTTGGCCGCGGTCGGGGAGCCTGGCAGGATCCCGAGAACAATCCCAGTCATTGGGAGCACGCCACCGATGAAATCATCCAGCAAAACAAAGAATCCCTCCGCGCCCTCTGGAAAAAAGGCGGGGCATCGGGGAACAAGGATAAAATCAAAGGTGAAGTTCGAAAAATGATACGGGTATTCTTGAGTTCCGCCCTCGGAAATCTCTATCCAGATTGCCGGAGAATCTTTTAGCGATCCGCCAAGACGCCTCCCAAATCCGCCAAGACCCGTCCCAAATCCGCCAAGACACGTCCCGAATCCGCCAAGACACGTCCCGAAACCGCCAGGACCCGTCCCGAAACCGCCAAGACACGTCCCAAATCCGCCAAGACGCGTCCCGAAACCGCCAAGACACGTCCCGATTCCGCCAAGACCCGTCCCGATTCCGCCAAGACGCGTCCCGAAACCGCCAAGACGCGTTCCGAAAACGCCAAGACACGTCCCGAAAACGCCAAGACGCGTCCCGAAAACGCCAAGACACGTCCCGAAAACGCCAAGACACGTCCCGAAAACGCCAAGGCGCGTCCCGAAACCGCCAAGCCGCGTTCCGTTTCCCCCAAGACCCATTCCGATTTTGTGCACCTGGAGGTTGGTGGAAGGTTTTTGATACCATCCCTTCTAGCACCAAAGCGCTCTCGCATCGAGTTGGAAAAAGCCGGAGGCTTGATATCCAATAGCCGGAGGCGCCAGCAAGCCTTGGCGAGCCAGCCTCCGGTTCCCGATCCCCTCAGTAACCAGCTCCGGCAGGAGCGTTACCACCGGCCCCCCCCTTTGGCCTGGTTTTCTTTGTAGCAGTAA
>JBGSJM010000164.1:0-8627 GCA_041742015.1 Verrucomicrobiales bacterium
GTTATTTCAGAAATTTCTACCTATCCTGGCCTTGATTGCCATGAGTGATGTCCATTGGGGCGTCATGCAGGTGGTGATATGGATTGATATGACAGTAGATGCGGTTGCCAACCACGAATCAGCCCTCACCTCAATCCGGCAGTCCGTCACTGGTGAGAAAAAGTGTCCCCACTGTCGCCAGTTGGAATCTGATCGGGAGAAGGAAAGTGAGCAGGCCGTCCAGTGGGAAAGCAAGCAATTGGGACTAAACTTCAACAAAAGCACGGTGATAGTCCCTCCCAACCAACCTTTTGAAAACACGGTTTTCGAACATGTATTTGGTAACACGCGCCGCGATGCGCCCATCACGCCTCCACCTTGGTGTTAGCGTAGCCGCTTCAGGCACGCACTTTATCTATTTTCTTCAGCGATAAGCTCCGACAACGCATTGACAGCGTTGCACTTGATCTTAAGTTGGGCAGTATTCACATGGTGACATAGGCATTCTCGTCTTTGTTACCGAAATTGGATTCGGTCCCTTGGCATCAAACTCAGCGTTATCACCTGGTTGAGATCTCATCTTCTACCAGGCGCGGTGACCCGCTATGAAAGTAGATCAATGGCACATGTGTTCTGAGCAACACTCTACGGGGCTCATCGTCCCACAACACACTATGCTTTAGCTCCAGCGGGGGAAATTTTCCGCTCGCGGTCGTAGCGTGGTGACCCGTCGCACAAGAAGAAGAAAAGGCATCCGCGTGCCTTTTGAACACTGATTATTATAAAATTTCATCGATATGATTAACGCTCATTACAAAAAATATTTTTACTTTATTCAAACGGGAACATCTCTATTCCGAAATGTTTTAGTTCCGGCAGTTGCCTTTTCCGCCATCCATTTATCAGCTCAGGAGAGCGCTGCCCCGACCACTCCGGCACCCCAGACCCTCACTCCCGTCGTGGTAACAGGGGAAACGAACACCCCGCCAACTCCGTCTCCCCGCCCTGCAGTTGCTCCCGCACCTGATCCGGCTCCAACACCGCAATTAAGCCCTGAACCGCCCCTGGTTATTGATGATCTCGATCCGCAGGTGAATACCCAAGTCCTCATTCAGCGGGCTTCTTCAACATTGGATGTGCTGACGAATCAGTTTATGGAAGATCGCGACATTCGTCGGATCCCCGACATTCTCGGGACCATCAGCAACGTCGCCGTCAACGACCTTACGGAGATCGCCAACGTGCCCACCTTCACCGTACGTGGCAGTGCTGAGGACATGAACATCGACGCCTTCGGAGGCACTCCGTTCGTGGCTTATTATGTGGACGATATCCCGGCTCTCAGCGTTTACGGACGAAGTTTGCCGATCTTTAATCTTAACTCCGCCAAGTTCTACAAAGGACCACATGGCACACAGTTTGGCGCTCCGGGATCGGCCGGGGTGCTGCGCCTCGATTCTATTCTGCCCGGCAATGAATTTCAAGGATCGGGCGGATATACTTATGGCTCCTACAATCGGCATCAGCTTGATGGCTCGGTGAGTGCTCCCATCATCAATGATGTTCTCGCCATCGGATTCAGTGGTCTTTATGAAACCCGCGATGGATACGTTCACAATGCGGTGCTCAACCGCCCATACGGAGGCATCGAAGAAGCGGCCGGTCGGATGCAGTTGGTTTGGACTCCATCCTCGGATTTGGAAGTCCTGTTTACGGTGGGAGTTGGTAATCAGGATAATGGTGGACCGAATTTTACTTCAAACAACGGGGGCGACCTTTTTACCGTGTATCAGGGAATCGATGGATTCCAAAAGTTTGACAGCAATGTGGAGGCCCTTCGTGTTACTTCGAAAGGGGATGGGTTGCGCTTCGTTTCGTCGACCTCGCGGCAGAGCAACATCAGCAACATCTATTACGACTTCGGAACTTTCTTTGGTGCCAACCCCTACACTCTGGACACAGCCTACGGCACTTACGATATAAATGAAGAAGCCTACACGCAGGAATTTCGGGTGGAATCCGACGACGAAAACTCACCCCTCCAATGGACCGGTGGTGTTTTCTTCGGGACACGGGATAACAAAACCACCGGTGAAATGATTTACGATAATCTGCTCGGGGTCTTCAATAGTTTTTCCAGGTTTCCCAACAACGCAAAGCAGGACACCTATGCCGTCTTCGGACAGACGGCTTACACTTTCGATGATCGGCTTGAAATTAGTGCCGGACTGCGTCTGGAGACGGTCAAAAGCACTCGCAATAGCGCGATGATCGACCCGCTCTTTTTCTTTGGGGGAGATTCGATCAATTCCGGCAAGAAAACCACCTCTGCCGCCAGCCCGATGGCCGGCATTTCATGGAAGTGGAACGATGATCAGCGCACCTACTTTCGCTATTCCACCGGCTTTCAGCCCGGAGACATTGCCTCCGCATCCCATATAGTCGCCGGAGCGGAACGAGAATACGAAGAACAGACCTCATACAACTTCGAGCTGGGGCACAAGGCATCCTTCTTTGACGACCGCTTTACTGTCAACCCTGTCCTGTTCTACACACATTACGACAACTATCAGGCGTTCGTCGATATGGGAACACTCGGACTTCCCCTCACTGCGGTGTTCAATGCTGAGTCCGCTCATGCCATGGGTGCGGAGTTGCAGATCGGGGCAGAGCCTGTTGATGGACTTCGCTTCGCTTCCAATCTTGGCGTCCAGGAAGCCAAATACGACGAATTCAGTTTTGGAGGAGGAAGTTACAACGGATTCGATATCCCAAACATCCCCGCCTACAGCCTGCGAAACAACGTCTCCTATCGCCAGCCGCTTGGTGGTGGATTCATCATGGGCATGCTCGAATGCAACGTAACCGGCAACTATGAATTCGATCAGAAGAATACCGGCAGCCAGGATGCCTACACCCTTTTCAACGCACGTCTCGGCTACGAATGGGGACAATCTGGGGCCTATCTTTTCGGAGCCAATCTTCTAGACGAAGCATACCTCCCGAACGGCTATGCCGACGCCCCCGCAGGGACATTTCGCGGCACGCCCGGAGCACCTCAGACCTTCGGTTTCGAAATTCGTACGAAGTTCTAGAAGTTTGCCTGCCATACCTATGAAAGACGAAATCAACCGCAAGGACTTCATCAAATCGGCTCTGGCCGCCCTGGGGGCAGCCCCTCTGTTGCGTGGTTCAGTCCTCGCACAAGGGGGGGCTTCTCCGGCTGCTCCTCCGAGCGCGATCACACACGACATGAGTCAATTTCCGGAAAATTGGACCCGGTCGGACCAGATCATCATGGTCCTATATCCCGGCTTCACCGCCCTGGATTTAATCGGTCCTCAGTATTTCTTCGGTTCACTCATGGGTGCCCGGGTCCATCTCGCCTCCAAAACGCTGGCCCCTGTCGGTAGTGATACCGGAGTGTCCATCATGCCGACCATCAAGTTTCAGGATTGCCCGGCAAACTGCGACGTGATTTTTGTGCCAGGGGCTTGTCAGGGGATGTTGGATGCCATTGAGGACAAGGAAACGATGGACTTGATCCGCAGTCGTGGAGAGACGGCCCGTTTTGTCACCTCCGTCTGCACTGGCTCGATCATTCTTGGAGCTGCCGGTCTCCTTGATGGCTACAAGGCCACCTCTCATTGGGTGACCCGGCCTCTTCTACACCATTTCGGAGCCCAGGAAACCGATGAACGCGTCGTAACTGATCGGAACCGTATTACCGCTGCAGGTGTCTCTGCGGGGCTGGATCTGGGGCTCCATCTAACCCTCAAACTGCGCGACGAGTTTTATGCCCGATCCATGCAGTTATTGGCTGAATATGCCCCGGCTCCGCCCTTCAACTACGGAACTCCCGACCGCTTCAAAGCGGAAGAGCTTGAAATGATCCGCGGCATGTTTGCTGGCTTCGTAAAAAATACAGAAGCTATTGGTCGTAAACATGCAGGAAAAAAATAGCTCTTATGCCTTTCTATTCAAAATTATACCAAAAATTATCTAAATTATGCACACTTATTACACGAAATTTCTTTACTTCACCCAACCGGGAATATCTTTAATCCGAAGTGTCCTAGTGCCTGCGGTGGCATTTTCCGCCATCCATTTGTCGGCTCAGGAGAGCGCTGCCCCAACGCCCACGCCACAGACTCTACCCCCCGTCGTGGTGACCGGGGCAACCAACACCCCGCCAACCCCGCCGCCCCGCCCTGCTGTGACTTCAGCCCCAGCTCCAGCCCCGACCCCGCAATTAAGCCCTGAACCCCTGGTCATTAACGATCTCGATCCGCAGGCGACTTCACTCACCGTTCCCAATGTGGATGAGGCCCGTACCGCGCTGATGAGCCAGCCCGGCGGCGTTGCCATCGTCGATGCGGAGGACTACAAACGGGGACGGGCGACGACCCTGAAGGACGCCCTCGACTATGCACCCGGTGTGTTTGTCCAGCCTCGCTTTGGCTCGGAGGAAGCTCGCGTTTCGATTCGCGGTTCGGGCATTCAACGAACCTTCCACGGACGCGGCCTCAAAATCATGCAGGATGGCTCGCCGCTCAATCTGGCAGATGGTGGTTTCGACTTCCAGGCCATCGAGCCGCTCGCTGCCCAATACATCGAAGTTTATCGCGGTGCCAACGCCCTCGAATATGGTTCGACGACACTGGGTGGTGCCATCAACTTTGTCTCCCACACCGGGCATACCGCAGCACCACTCCAGACTCGCTTTGAGTATGGGAGCTTTGATTCTTTTCGGGCTCAAGTCAGCGCCGGTATGGTTGAGGGCGATCGGGATGCTTATATTAGTTTTACCCACTCGGAAACCGAAGGATTCCGGGAGCACTCCGCACAGAGTAATCAGCGTTTTTTTGGCAACTTCGGCTTTGCGATCAACCCGGAGCTGGAGTCCCGGTTTTACATCACTTATGCACAGACCGATTCGGAACTGCCTGGTGATTTGACCAAAGCGCAAATGCTGGCGGACCCAACCCAGGCTGCCCGAGTTCCGGAGTTCCTTCGTGGCTTTCAGCCCGTGGCCCGCTTTGACCGCGTTACCAGCGATTGGAAACGCGATTTTGAACTCTTTCGCCTCGCCAACAAAACCACCTGGGAAAGTGGTGATGAGAAAATTACCATCGGCAGCTTCTGGTCAAATAAAGACCTGGATCACCCGATTCTTTTTGTGATTGATCAACTCTCCAATGATTTTGGCATCAACGTGCGATACGATAACTCGGCGGATCTTTTGGGTAGAGAAAACCATTTCACCCTTGGATTTGCACCCACCTACGGTGTAGTTAGAGACCAACGGTTTGCGAACAACTTCGGCAATCGCGGTGCCATCTTCGCGGATAGTTACCAAACCTCGGTTAATGCTGATCTTTACGCGCAAAATAGCCACTACTTTGTGCCGGACGTGGCACTCGTCACAGGTGCCCAGTTCAGTTACGCAGAAAGGAAAAATCGCGACGACTTTCCGACGGGCCCCAACAACAGTGACACCCAGTCGTGGACAGCCTTTTCGCCCAAAGTGGGATTACTCTGGGACATCGCGCCCCAGGCACAGGTGTTTGCCAACATCAGTCGCAGCTTTGAACCCCCTTCATTTGGGGAACTCGTTGATGCCAACAATGGCGGGGCAGGCCTGATCAAACTCAATGAACAAACCGGGACAACCTTCGAAATCGGAACCAGGGGATACAGCGAAAAGACTTCCTGGGATATTGCCTACTATCACTCCCGTTTGGACAACGAGCTGCTTCAGTATCTGGTTCAACCAGGCCTCACCCAGACGGTAAATGCTGATAACACCATCCATCAGGGAGTCGAAGTTGGATTTAACGTGGACTTGTATTCGGGGCTTTTGGCAACCGAAGACAAGGTCGTCTTTCGGCAAAACTATCTCTGGAACGACTTCCGCTTTGACAACGATGCTACGTTTGGGGACAATCAACTCCCCGGGATTCCCCAGCATTATTACCGGGCTGAGTTCCTCTACGAACACCCGAATGGTATCTACGCCGGCCCGAATCTGGAATGGGTTCCAAAAGCCTACAACGTCGATTCCGCCGAAACCGAGTTTGCCGATTCCTATTCCTTGCTCGGCTTTAAAGTGGGCTACCAGAGCAAGAAAGGGCTGTCGATGTTTGTTGAGGCGAGAAACTTAACCGACGAAATCTACACAGCCACCACCAGTGTGGTTGATCGTTCCCCAGCGACCGGAGGGGCTCTTTTTCTACCTGGAGACGGGCGCTCTGTTTACGCGGGGTTTGAATATAAATGGTAAATCTTCATTTGTTGGGTCCGGTGGACGGCGGGTCATCAAAATCGCACTCATCCAGGTGAAATTTGTGGAGGATCCGATGCGCCACCGGGGCGAGGACTATTCCCATGAGGGAGATAAACACCAGCCCGTTAAATAGAGCATATCCGGAAGCGAAAAGTTTACCGGTCGTATCCAGCTTCTCCGGCTCCACCGGTCCCATGGCGTTGAGGATCATGGAGGCGTTTAAGAGGCCATCTACCCAGCCCATTTTGCCAAAATACATGTAACCCGCCACACCGATTAGAAGCGCACCCAGAACGATGAGTCCCGAGAAAAAAAGAACACCCAGCATCCGCCGGGCAAACCGACGACTCGACAACAAACGATCTCCCTTGGGTTCAAACATCAGCGAATGGGTTACAAATTAGTGTCCCAGTGTAAACATGCCCTGGCCCATTTGGGAATCGCTTTTTCAGCCATTTTTTTCTTCATGGCGCGGAATACTGAGCTGGATTGTACCCTGTTGAATCGAGCATTAAACAGGGTACAATCCGGCGGGGCCATGTTTTCTATTTCATAGATTCAAGATTTGCGAGATGGCTTTTGGCACTCCAGAAGTCGCATTTTCAGCAAACACAATCAGGTTTGAGCTATCCTTCAAGGCGAAGTTGATTTGGGGTTTGGGATCGATATAGAACTTGGGCACATCCTCCCCAGCCAGGCCGATGAGACCGGCCGCCGGATAAACTTGCATGGAAGAACCGATGACTATCACCACATCGGCGGAAGCGACTTCTTTGGCGGCCGCCGGTATGGCGGGGACGGCCTCTCCAAACCACACGATGTGAGGTCTCATTTGGTAGCCACGGGGACAGTTGTCACCCAGCTTGATATCCCCATCCCAATCCACTATATAATCAGAATATAATATACCAGCGCTTCTGGCTTTCTTTAGTTCGCCATGGAGATGAATGATGGTTTTACTACCGGCACGCTCATGCAGGTCGTCCACGTTTTGAGTGATAATGACCACATCGTGCTGCTGTTCAAGTTCCGCAAGGGCGAAGTGGGCAGAATTGGGCTCGACTTCTTTTAGTTGGGCGCGTCGTTGGTTGTAAAATTCGAGCACCAAAGTTGGATCTTCGCGAAAACCATCGGGACTGGCCACTTTCATCACATCATGTCCCTCCCAAAGCCCATCCGCGTCCCTGAATGTCTTAATCCCGCTTTCTGCGCTCATCCCTGCGCCAGTGAGCACTGCAATTTTCATTTTCATGGTTGGGTTGTAGGTTATGCCAAACCAATTAAATGAAAAGACCCATTTGCGCGCTCTCTCGTTTAGCGCTCCGATCCTGATTTCATGATTTTGGTCTTGAATAAAGCAATCGCCAGCAATTTAATGGCTTCATGGCAACCCAGGTGATCCATTTTTTCCTTTTAATCTTCATTCTCGTTCCGGGGCTTGTCGCTGCTCCACGAGATTCACTGCCCCTCGACACGCCTGTGTGGCCGAAAAACTATCGGCTGCATCTCGATGGGGCAGCAAAGGTTTCTCTCAGCGATGATCTGATTCTTTTGCTCGATGGCAATGGCCCGCATAATATCGCGGTTGAGCACCCGGCAAATGGTGCTCCGGTGTTGCGTGTGTGGAGCGCCGGAAAGCTGGTGCGGGGGCCGGAGGAAGTATTTGGGCTCTCACCAGTGGCAAAAAGCTTCGCCAAAGCTAATTTGGATCTCGGTGAGGATTTTACAGCGATGGCAGTGTTTGCGACGCAAGGCGAAGGCACCCTGTTCTCGAAGTGTGCCCCCAAAGGCAATTGGTCGCCGGATGCCAAAGCACTCTTCATTAGGGGCGGTCGTCTCGTGTATGACATCGGCTGGCTCGGAGCGATGTCCGGTGGCGGCAAAGTCAATGATGGAAAGCCTCACACCGCCGTCCTGACTGTCAGTAGCGGCGCATCTCGGCTTTGGCTCGATGGGAAGCTCATCACTGAAAAAGCAAATTTCACCCGCCCCGATCAAAAGGAGCACATCTTTAAAATCGGTCATGCTGCGCCGAACTTTGCAGGTGATTTTACAAACGGAATCATCAGTTCCGTGCGGGTCTGGAAGCGTGCTTTACCCGATGATGAACTGGACCTGCTTTTTAAAAACGATGGGGCAGGGGCCAACACGCCGGATTTTACTCATCAGCCCAAGCCGGCCGGAAAACCTGTCATCGAAGGCGGCAGCGGCTGGGTGCAGGCGCTGGAGCGCAGCGATCACGCCGAGATCGTGAGTGGATGGAATGCGAAGACCCTCGCAGAGGGCGCGGAGATCTACAAAACCCTTTGTGTGATCTGTCACGGAACGAAGGAGCAGCCAGGCTCCCTGCCGACAGCGCTGC
>JBGSJM010000165.1:0-7118 GCA_041742015.1 Verrucomicrobiales bacterium
GTATGTTTATGGTTAATACCTATAGGTGGGATTTTCCCCTGGTAACCGCCATGATCGCACCTCGCCCACTATTGATTTTAAATACGGATACCGACCCGATCTTTCCGATTGATGGGGTGGTTGATGTATTTACCAAAACCAAAAGCGTCTATGAGCGACTCGGGAAAAGTGACCAGATCGGTCTCGCCACCTACGAGGGTGGCCACAAGGATACCCAACCCTTGCGGGTATCCGCCTTTCACTGGTTTGAACGTCATCTCAAAGGCAAGGGGATTGACTACGAAATGCCCCATACGATTGCCCCAAAAGAACTTGATCCCAAATCTCTGCGGGTGCTGGCGGCGATTCCAACTAACGAAAGAAACACCGACATTGACGAATATTTTACGAAGCAAACCGAAATCCGTCCCGAGATCCCAGCGACAGAAACGGACTGGAAAGCGCGGCGCGATTTGGCGATTTCCCGTCTGAAAACTAGATCCTTTCGCGGTTGGCCCACAGCAGCGGAGGATCTGGATCTGGTGGAGGATTTCCAGGCTAGTAAAGATGGAATTACCCTGACTCGCTATTCTTTCAACAGCCAAAACCCGTTTCGCTTGCCATTTTACCTGATTCACCGGGAAGGATTAAGTCCTGCTGACCTTGATCTCGTCGTTCTCAACGTTCTCGATGAAAAGACGTGGGGAGACTTTTTGGCCTCGCCTGGCGGGGCTTTTCCGGAGGCCTTTCCTGGAATGGAACTTCCAGAATTGAGCCAGAAAAGTTATCAGGCAGAAGTCGAAATGCACAAAAAAATGAAGTGGGGGATGGCCTATCTGGCACCCCGTGGAATTGGTCCGACTCGCTGGACGGCAGATGAGCGAGAGTCGATTCATATCCAGAGGCGCTTTGCTCTACTTGGCCAAACCGTTGATGGAATGCGAGTCTGGGATATTCGCAGAAGTATCCAGGCACTCCGTTCGGTGGATGGATTTGATAAATCACAATTTTGGCTTCAGTCACACGGGATTATGGGAGGGAATGCGCTTTACGCATCCCTATTTGAAAACAATATAAAGCGGCTTGACTTGTATGATTTGCCGACATCGCACCGGGTTGGTCCGGTATATCTGAATGTGTCGCGTTTTGTTGACCTTCCGGAGACGGTTTCCTTTGTCGCTCGTCAATCGCAAATTCGGATTTACTCAAAAGATAAACAGCCCTGGACATTTCCTCTGGAAGTGGCTCAAAAATTCAACTGGCCGGAAAAACCGATCGAGGTAAGGGATCTTCCTGAAGATCTGAAAGAAAATTAACGCCAAAATGTATATTTACGATGTCTCCTCATGATCAGGGAGCCGCAGATGCTCAGAGACTTTCTCGCAACACATCCCGAAGCATGGCCAGTGAGAATGGCTTTGATTGAGGAATTGGTTCGGGATGGAAAACACGAGGAGGCTCGTCTCGTGATTCGGGAATCACCGTCGGGCAGCCAGATGCCCGGGGATTACCAGCGGCGGATTCACATCGCTCTGACCCAGGGGGCAGCGGGTGTGAACTCCCTGCCACCGCTGCTGGGATTTGAAGAGCGCCAGGTAACAAAATCAAAAACTACACCATCAAACCCAAATCCACGGGAAGCTCCGCCACAATTGCCCGGGGCGACGGTTGATAAGTCGGCAGCGCCACAACCGGAACGCGCCAAGCCACCGCTTCCTGCCCTTGCCAAAGCCAGCGACAACCCTGCCAGTTCCGCAGCTCCGATCATGCGGGCGGCGAAGCGACCACTTTCCACTGATGGAGTAGCGCTGCGGCCTTTGCGAAGGCCACAGGGCGGCGCGGGCCGTTTTTCCGACAATACGCCGGAACTTTCCCGGACTGCCATCGTGTTTGTGGGCTCGGTCCTCCTTCTCGGCACCATTCTCATCTGCCTGGCTCCAGCCATGGCGCGGAAGCCATGGAAAACTATAAACGGAGACTTGGTTGCGGCGGCGGCGGTGGAGTTTGATCCCAAGACAAAAATGGTGACTTTGGAGAACCTGCAAAAAGTGCGGACTGCCTATCCAACCAAAGATTTGGATTTTGCCAGCCAACAAAGGCTTTTTTTCTCGTCTGCTTTTCAGAAAACCCAACTTCTGGATGGCGTCGCGACTTGGAGCTCTGAAAAAGGGGAATGTTATGCCTTTTTGTTTTCATTCTCTATGCTGCTCGTCGTTGGCAGCATGTGGTTGGCTGGCTTTGTCATCGCTAGTCGCCGAAACCCGCTGGTGGCGGCGATCACCAGCGGAGTGGGCTGGCTGACCGGTTTCATTTTGATGGTAACTTATTCGTTTATAGCGGAGCGCACCGCAGCGGCGGGTGTGATGTGGTTTGGAGCAGCAGTGTCTTTGGCAGTCGTCGCTTTGTTGGTTTCTGCCCTGTATCAAATCAGTTATTTCAGGGGATTACTTATTTTCATCAGCCACGCTTTCCTGGCTGGGATCGTGATTTATTTTTTGTTGTTTCACGCAGACACTGTATTTACCAGCTCAGCACGTCAATTTTGGCATCAAGCGGTGTTTGTCCCGTCCGGGCTTGTGGATTCGTGAAATTTTCCATGATATAATCCGCAAACTGGTTTCCCTTTTCAACCCACAAACCGTTTTCCTTATGAGAATACTTTTTATCGCTCTTACTTGCGCCGCTTTTTGGCCCTTCGCGGCAGCGGCGGATCAGCCGGGAACCCAGCGGCCCAATGTGGTCTTTGTGTTGACTGACGATCAACGGTCCAGTGCCTTGAGCTGCATGGGGCATCCCCATTTAAAAACTCCGCATATCGACCGACTCGCAGCAGAGGGGGCTTTGTTCAAAAATCACTTTTGCACAACTTCGCTATGTTCGCCGAGCCGGGCTTCGATCCTGGGCGGGCTTTACGCCCACAGTCATGGGGTGGTCAACAACTTCACCGATTATCCAAAGGAACTCCCCACCTTTCCCCGCCAACTCCAGGCAGAGGGATATGCCACTGCCTACATCGGAAAATGGCACATGGGTGAGGAGGATGACAGTCGCCGCCCCGGCTTTGACCACTTCATCACCCACCGGGGACAGGGGAAATATTTTGATACCGAGTTTCGTGAAAATGATGGTGATCGCCAAGTCGTAGAGGGCTACTACACCACCGTAGTGACCGACATGGCGATCAAGTGGATGGACTCACGTGAGAAAGCGAATGATGATCAACCTTTTATGCTCATTCTAGGGCACAAAGCTCCCCACAGCTTTTATTTCCCCGAAAAGAAGTATGAAACCACCTTTGACCAGATCCGCTTTCCCTACCCTGAAACCGCCTTTCGCCTGGATGACAAACCCACCTGGATCAGTCAGCGATTAAGCACCTGGCACGGAATTTATGGACCGCTTTTCGAATGGCGGAAGGAATTTCCCGACACTTCCGCCGCCGGGATGCTAGATTTCGAAAGAATGGTCAGGGCCTATTTGGGAACCATTCTTTCCGTTGATGATTCGGTTGGTCGGCTCTATGAGTTTCTCAAAACCAACGGGGAACTTGATGACACGCTTTTTATCTTCACAAGCGATAACGGGCTCCTTGAAGGCGAGCACGGCATGATTGACAAGCGCACCGGGCATGAGGCTTCACTGCGCATCCCCCTGGTGGTCCGCTACCCCGGATTGATCGATCCAACGAAGCCTAAAGTAATTGATGCCCAAACCTTGACGCTGGATTTCGCCGCTTCGATTCTCGATATTTGTGGTGCCAAACCATTGCCAACCACTCAGGGGAAATCCTGGAAAAAACTCGTCACTGAGGGAGACAGTGACTGGCGGGCCAGTTGGTATTACGAATACAACTACGAGGTCCAGTTTCCCTATACTCCCAATGTCCGGGCGCTGCGGACCGATGAATGGAAATACATTCGCTACCCGCATGGAGACGGTTCGCCGGACAAACACATGGCTGAGTTGTACCATTTGAAGAGCGATCCAGAAGAGCGTTATAATTTGATTAGCAATCCAGAATATGCGGAAACGGTAAAGACATTACATGCGGAATTGGATCGCCTCATCACCGAATCAAATGCCGGCAAACCGGATCAAATGCCGATGGACGAAGGTATCAAAGGGGAGCTTCCGTCCTTAAAAATTCGGTAAAATGCTCTGATTTCTGGGCTAAGGTGCTGTATATGGCAGATCACAACGATCCGGATGAAATCCGGGAACACAAAAGTTACCAAAAGGCTGCAAATCGGGCGGAAAAATATCGGGATAACCCGGAAGGCATCATCGAAATCGTCTCGGATGCCAGTGAAAAAGCGGGTGGAAACATGCCGAAAAGCTTCGCTGACATCAGGGACTCAGTCGCGGCTCTTTTCCGGCTGGCCACAGCTTACGCGCGCGGCGAATACACCGAAATTCCCTGGAAATCGATAGCTCTGGTGGTCGGCACCATCCTCTATTTTTTATCTCCGATTGATCTGATTCCGGATTTTTTGCCGTTCATCGGCCTGGCGGATGATGTGACCCTGCTCGCCTGGACCATCAAACAATTAAAGACCGACATCGACCTTTTCCGGCAGTGGGAGGATGATAGAAAAATCTCATAAGCAAGAAATCCGTAGCATGAAGTTGCTCGTAATCAGGAAAAAACATTTTATGGTTTAAGGATGAAACACCTTTTTTGTCTGTTGTGGTTCGTAACGACATGGGCTACCCAGGCCAGCCAAACCGTGGCAGTTTCGGCCGGAGATAAACTCACCATCTACCGGGTTGCCGAAGCAAAATTGACAGTGGTCCAGACCATTGATTTGGAGGGAACAGCGGGGCCGTTTGGCCTTTCTTCTGATCGGAAAAAGTTTTATTTGCCGGTTTCCAGTAAGGAGACTGGGAGCATGCTGGCTACTTTCGCGATTGCAAAAGATGGAACCCTTTCCCATCTTCATACCGCCGCCTCCGGTTGGACTGCCGGTTATCTGCGAGCTGATGCGACCAACCGCTTCCTGGCTGGAAGCAATTATGGAGCCGGAAAAGTCGGGATCTGGCCCCTGGATCAAGAGGGAATTTATCAAGGCGAAGCACCCCGCGATTTTGTATTGGAAAAAAACGCTCATTCCTCGGTCTTTTCACCGGACAATCGCTTTTTGTTTGTGCCTGCGACCGGGCCGAACAAGATTTTCCAGTTGGTTTTTAATCCGGCAACCGGGGCCGTTCAGCCCAACCATCCACCCTCCGCGCCCGGGCCGGTTGGTGAAACCGAAGCTCAGCAGCCCAGGCACCTGATCTTTCACCCCACCAAAGCGATAGCTTACACCACCCTGGAGCAGAAAATGCCGGGAGTTGGCGTCTGGAAAT
This sequence comes from Verrucomicrobiales bacterium, assembly GCA_041742015.1. GTDB lineage: Bacteria > Verrucomicrobiota > Verrucomicrobiia > Verrucomicrobiales > DEV007 > Arctic95D-9. The sequence continues at coordinate 5,329 of JBGSJM010000165.1, forward strand.
ACATCTCGGAAAGCGGTACGATGGAGATTATCCAGTCCCTCGTCAGCATTGAGTTGGGAGATTCTGTCGGGATGTCCACTGCTGATCTGCATCTTTCGAGCGATCAGCGCTTTTTATTCGTCTCCAATCGTGATTCGAAAAAGACCGACAACCCCGCCGAGCGCCGCGATGCCATCGCCGTATTCAAGGTCGATCCTGCTTCCGGCAATCTAAGTTTTGTGAAACGCTTTCCCTGCGAGCAGATTCCCCGCTCCTTTGCCGTTGGTCTGGAGGATAATCTTCTCTTTGTCAGCGGTCAGGGCGATTCCAAACTCGGAGTATATGAGATCGATCCGGCCAGCGGACATCTCAAAAAACTGGAAACTCATGATCTCCCCGGTAAACCAAGCTGGGTAGGAGTATTGCCCGCATCTGATTGATGAGTATCGAGATTCGAATCCTCGGCCAGCCCGGTGCAGACAACTCCACCCTGTTGCAAATCGACAGTGGCAGTGCCACCGACCATTTGCTGTTTGATTGTGGAGCGCAATGCCTCGACTCCCTCAGTATCTCCGAGATTCACCACATTGACCATCTCTTTTTCTCCCACTTTCACATGGATCATATCTGTGGGTTTGATACCTTTTTTCGGCACAACTATTGCAGGGCCAATGAACCCGTCACCATCTGGGGGCCAACCGGAACCATTGAATTAATCCACCACCGAATGTTGGGTTACACCTGGAATCTGCACGAAGATCTGACTGGGGAATGGATTGTAAACGAAGTGGTTGGCACGTCGATCCGATCCGCGCGTTTTTATCCTCGGGAGGCCTTTGGCCGAGCCTGGCTGGAACCGGAACGGGAAACGGGGCGGTATTTACTCGAAAATCCAAAATACTCGATTTCGACCCGACTTTTGAATCACGGAACCATTGGATCACTCGCTTATCGAATCGATGAGCCAGATCGCGAACACGTCGACTCCCAAAAGCTTGAAAGCCTAGGCCTGAAACCAGGGGCTTGGATTCGGGATATCAAAGAAAACAAGGTGACTGACGGGATTTTGGAGATTGATGGCAAATCGATCAATATCGCTGATATCCGGGCCGATTTGCTGACCAAAACCACGGGTAAATCTGCTGCCTACCTGACTGACTTTATATCCACTCCCGGCTCCGAAGAATGGAACAATATTTGTGACTGGATTCGTGGAGTTGACTACCTGATTTGCGAAGGCCAATACCGGGAAACCGACAACCAATATGCCGAAAAGAACTACCACATGACGACCCGTCGGGTTGGGCAGCTTGCGGCAGACGCAGGGGTGGGTAAACTGATTATTCAGCATGTTTCAAGGCGTTATGAAAGCGCCGAATGGCTGGAAATGCTGGCCGAAGCCCAGTCGATATTTCCCGCCGCGACTTTTCCCGAAAATTGGCTAAAAGTTGATGGTTGATAGAAAGTGAATCTCATTCCATCATTCCATCATTCCATTCAGCACCTTGCCCACCGCTTCCAGAAAAAGCGCTTCAGCTTCTTCAATGGGGCCTTTCATCCGCGCACCAGCCGCGAGGTCATGTCCTCCGCCGCCGAAACTCTCACAGATTTTTCCGACATTGGCTCTCAGGGTTTTGGATCGTGAACTGATCCGGATTTTGCCGCCTTCCAACTCTTCAAAAAACAACGCGACGATCACCGAGTCGATTGCCCGGATGATGTCGATGATCCCTTCGGTATCTCCCAAACCCAGGTTCAATCTATTTTTCACTTCAAGCGTGAGTCGTACGCTGGCGCAACTCCCATCGAAG
>JBGSJM010000166.1:0-11542 GCA_041742015.1 Verrucomicrobiales bacterium
TCCCGAAGTGGCAGATGAATACCTGCCCGTTCCTGCCATCGCCAGCCTGCTGACTGCCAGTGAAGCGCGGCAGGCAGCGAAAAAGAGCTTCGCCAAACTGGAACAGATGCGTTTTTGGCAAATCGGACTTGATCCCACTCAGCTCTCGGCTCCGCTGCGTGCCCCGGCGAGTGTGGTCGCGTGCATGATCGCGTTGCATCGTGCGAAGCTGGATGATGGCACCGAGGCGCTCCAGCAGGCTAAGGATGCTGCGGATTTCCTCATCTGGACGCAGCAGCAGGCGGGCGCTGGCTGCTACCCCTTCCCCGCAGCGAAGAACACCTCGCAGGAACGAGCCATGCAAGTCGCCACCCGCTTCCTCGAGCGCGCCGAGGCCGCCGGCAAGCTCGGCGAAACCGTGCGCAACGGCTGGGCCTATGAGGATCATGACGATGGCGGCTTGCAATTCGACAATGGCGAATGCGGAGTGGCCATGTTCGAGATTTATGAAGCCACCCAGGATGAGCGTTACCTCGATTCCGCGCTGAAAGCTGCCGACTGGGCCATCACCCGCCCGCTTTGCACAAATTGGAACTACAACAGCTTCAGCGTCCATTTGCTCGCCAAGGCGCATCAGGTCACAAAGCAGCCGAAGTATCTCGAAGCCGCTCTGAAAAAGGCCAAACTCGGCGTCATCCCCGGCCAGCTCACCGACGGCCCGCGTGCCGGTCGCTGGATGGATCCGCATAACGCGCGGCCCGCCTACCATTACGTCATGATGACCGCGCTCGCCCGTCTCGACAGCGAGCTGCCGCCAGATCACGCCGATCAACCCGCCATACGGCAAAGCCTCCAGCTCGGCCTGGTCGCCCGCAATAGCGAAATCCTCACCCTGGGCGTGATGAACAAGGACAAGCCCATCGAATGCCTGATGCTCGTGCAGCGCCTTTTTGCCACCAATCCGGATTTTTTAGCCAAAACGAAGTCCGTGGAAGCTCTCGATGCCATCCAGCGTTTCGTCTCCGAAGAAGCCAGACACGGCAAGCTCCCCCTCGGACCACGCGGCTGGGGCGAGCTGCTGGAGCGGTGCGCGACGCTGCCATCCAGATGAGCCGTGAAAGAGGTCTGCGGGAGAAATTCGGAGGTCTGCGGGAGAAATCCGGAGTAAACAGCTCGCAATCTGGAGTTAAAAGCTCGCAGTCCAGAGTTAATAGCTCGCAATCCAGAGTTAAAAGCTCGCAATCCGGAGGTCCGAGCTCAAAATCCGAGGTGAAAGCTCCCAATTCGGAGGTTCGAGGTAGCAATCCGGAGTTAATAAATCGCAATTCGGAGTTAAAAGCTCCCAATCTGAAGTTAATAACTCGCGATTTCCCCGAATCAGGTCCATTAGCTCCGTGACCTTTGAGGTCAATTACGCATTGATATATAATCACTTTCATATACTCTTTGTGGGAAAGCCGCTACAAAAGTGTGCTGATCGAGGGTAATGAAGGAGCTTCAGGCGGCATCGTCATTGTACCCTGTCTAATCGAGCATTGTACCCTGTCTAATCGACACCTGTTCCCATTTGACGAGCTATCGCTAACCTGCATGGGACACAGTGTGGGTGGGGAACGTTTTTCGGCGGTCGGTTCGACTGGGTTCACGGCAACAGCCATTCCAACCGATGAAAAGTCGGCAAATCACCCTTCCACTTCGCTGGTTCGGGGCGTTGGCCACGCTCGCGCTCTTCGAACTGGGCGCAAAGACCGAGTTGATCGATTTGATCCCAGCTTTTCAACGCCGCTCCGTCGCTGGTTTTGAAATCAGTAAGCAAAAGAAATAACGTTTGCGAAGAGGCGGCACCGGACACTTCGCGGCGGCAGATGTATGTCATCTTTTTGCCGCGATAACTTCGCCACTCGTTTTCCTGCATCACGATGGTGATCAGGTTTGTCTCCGGTAGCGTCAGCGTGATCGCCAACTTGGCATGGTCAGGACCGCGCCATTTGGGATCGGTGATCTTGCGTGTCCAGTTTTGCCAGAACTGATTGTTCTTCTCATTCAGACGATACCAGTCATGCCAGCCTCGGGCGAAGTCATCGATCATCAGGGACTTCTCATCCGTGGCCTGCACACCTGCGGCCTTGAGGTCTGCGCTCATGGCACTGTGCAGTTGCGAGCTGAGACAGACCTCGGTGATTGATGGCAGATGCGGCAGGGTCTCAGACTTTGGCAGGGTGTGATAGGCATTCGCGAACGCATAGAGCGGTTCACCGGTGCTCATCACGGGCAGCTTTGCCTCCCACGAATCACCGTTTTTCAATGCCATGGCATCACGCCAGAAACGGGCACGCGGGTCAGGGTCGATGCTGTAGTAGATGTCCACGCGGGCGATGGGAAGCGATGTCTTGTCCGGCATCACGCGCATCACAGGGATGCCGTCAGATGTTTTGAGCTGCCACTCGGATTTCGGCGTCTCTGGCAGGGCAGGAGCGCCTTTGAGAAAATGATCCAGCCACAGGGCTCGCGTCACCGCGACCTCGGGAATGAAGCGATGATTGAGATGTGGTGAGAAGGCATAGCGCAGGGGCTGGTCTTTGATCAACGCATTGGTGCGATACACATCATCCATCCATCCGTGGAAGTCGTTTGTGCCGCTGAGGTGCAGCACCGGGCAGTGAAGGTGCGGCGCGTAGCTTTCAAAGCCGAGGGTGCGGGCGAAAAGTGCGGTGTCACCACGGATGTTCTCCTGCTGCGCCTTGCCGCCCATCATCTCATGCGGCTCGGTGCGGAAGCCCTGACCGCCCACGCTCGGCGCGGCGACTTTCACACGATCATCGGTGCCGGCGACATACATCGTCAGGTTGCCACCCATCGAGTGGCCAAAGATGCCGATACGCTCCGAATTCACCTCCGGCTGCTGTTCCAGAAACGTAATCCCACGCCGGCAGCCGAGTGTGAGTAGATACCAGTTGTTATTCTTCGGTGACTCATGATCGACGAGGAACTTGTCACCCGGCAGCAGATTGAAATACCCCGGTACATTTTGCTGGGTCGGATCGACCGCGCCCCAATCCGTGTTGGGATCACCCCCCTTTGCCTCCTCCATCTCGCGTCCGCCCCAATTCACCGATAGCGCCGCGTAACCACGTCGCACATAGGTCTTCACTTCCTCCAAAAACGCCCGCTGCCCGCCGCCATGCATGTGCATCACAGCTGGCAGCTGGCCCTTCGCACCTTCAGGGAAGCCATAAAAGGCCGCCATGCGAGCTGGCTTGCCTTTGAAAGTCCCGATCAAATAGCGCACATAGCGATAGACTCCGCCGTCCTCCTTCCACTCACGCACAACTTCGATTTCCAGCGGGTCCATGCGCGCATCAAAGTCCGCCCATAACTCAGCGACGTTTTGCGGTGACTGGGCATGAGCAATGGTGAGGGTCATGGCGAGAATCGCGATAGAAATACTGGTCTTCATAGTCTTTATGATGGTGGCTCTGGCTCGAATTCAATCCAGTTTAACCCCAGCACAGTGTTTTTGTCAGCGCAACGGGCCACGACGCAGAGATTGGTGAGTCCGCTGGCGTTGGTCAGGGTGGCGGGGATTTCGAGGAACTGGCCCTCACCTGTTGGTGGAATCGCGATGATGGCGAGCAGGGGGCCAGTTGGTTTGTCGCTGCGCAGTTCGAAAGTGCCACCTTGAGTGCCAAAACTACCGGCTCGCACCTTGACTTGGGTGATGCCGGTGAGATTCAGGTCGCGCCAGAGGATGTGGGCTCCGTCTTTGAAATAACCGAGAATGCCCTGCTCCCCTTCCACGGACTCCACGTAGGCCATGCCGTGATTTTCATCATAGAGGGCCGCTTTTTTGCGACGGGAATGCAGCACCACAGTGCCTTCGCCGCGCAGACGTGGCAGGGTGGCTTGTTTGCCATCATCCGTGTAGGCGGCGGTGAGGATAAGGACGCCTTCATCCACGCGGGTGCCTTTGGCGGGTTGCTTCGGCGCGGTGTAGGTGCCGCCGGGTCCGGATTGGGGGAGGCTGGCGGTATCGTCTTTGAGCGAAAGCACCCAGTTGATCATGGGGAGGATTTGCTCGATGCTGTGCTGCGGGTGCGGTGGCATGGGGATCTGGCCCCACACGCCGGTGCCGCCGTTGAGGACTTTCTGGGCGAGTCGCCCGGAGGCGGCGGGATCATCCCGGTATTTTAGGGCGACGGTTTTGTAGGGTGGCCCGGCGGATGGGGTGTCTGCCATGTGACAGGCGAAGCAGGTGCTGGCCCGCATCAGCGCCAATCCTGGGTCGGTCAGGTCCTGATCACCATCACTTGCAAAACGGCGTCCGCGGAATTCGCCCTGCACGGTGGTGAGATTCGCCTGGACGCTGTCGCCATCTTTCTCAGTGACGGCGACCTGATAAGGGATCGCGGTGTCCCAATCGAAAAATGAACCATGCGCGGGTGATTCGAAACGCACCACGGGGCGGCCATTGCCGACGTGGATCATTTCCTTAGCCGTGCTTTTGGCACCACTGCCATCCAGCGTGGTCACCATCACTTCAAAGCTGCCGGGCTGGTCAAAGGTGTGGGTGAATGTCGCTCCACCGGCGGTTTGCTCCCGACCCGCGATGTTCCAGGAAAACTGCAGGGCATCACCATCTGGATCGCGGGATGCTGCGGCATCAAAGGTTACCGCGAGGGGTTGCTGACCGGCGGTTTCACTGGCCGCGAACCGGGCCACGGGGGCTCGATTACCCCGGCGATAAACGACCCGCACGATCCGGCTGTCATTGTTTTCCCACCACTGGTCACCGTACTCGATCATATAAAGCGCACCATCATTTCCGATTTTCATGTCGATGGGGCGGCGCAGGTTCCAGCCTGGCAGGAATGGCTCGATCTCCGGTCCTGCGGTTCCGAGCTTTACGGTCTGGATCCAGTTCCGCATCCATTCGTAGATGAAAAGACGGTTGTCCAACGCCTCCGGCAATTTGATGGGTGAGGGATTTTGCGGATCAAAGTGATAAACCGGTCCCGCCATGATCGAGCGACCTCCACTACCGAGGGTGGGAAATTGGGTGGAGGGCAGATTGGAATACCAGATCAGCGCGGGCTGGGCGGGCGGCAGCTTTTGAATGCCGGTGTTGTTGGGCGACAAATTTTCCGACAACTGCGGGTCGTAGCGTTTGATCTCCCGGTTGGCGGCGAAGTCATAGAGAGGCAGTGCTTCGTTGGGACCCACAAAGAGGGGCCAGCCGAAGTTGCCGGCGGTTTGGGTGGCGTTGATCTCCTCGTAACCGACGGGGTTCACGCCCAGCTCCGGCAGCACATTGGGGCCGACATCGCCAAAGTAAAGCATGTCGTTTTGGTCATCCACCGAAAGTCGAAAGGGATTGCGCACGCCCATTGCGTAGATCTCGGGACGGCCGTCTTTGCCATCCGCAAAAAGGTTGCCTGCGGGAATGGAGTAGCTGCCATCCGCCTGCGGATGGATGCGCAGTACTTTGCCACGCAGATCGCGGGAGTTTGCGGCCGAGCGAAAGGCATCCCAGTTCTTGCGATCAGGCCTGGTGTCCTGGGGCAGACCCGGATTCCAGTGACAGTTGTCGCCGTTGCCGATGTAGAGATCCCCTTTGGCATCGATCCACATCGCGCCGCCCATGTGAAAAACGTGTTCGGTGTCGTAGGGCCAGGAAAGCAGTTCCAGCTCGGATTCAGCAGCCATGGCATCATCCTTCACCGTAAACCGGCTCACCCGCATGGTGTCTTGCTTTTTCGCCGGGCAAAACAAGGCATAAAGATGACCGCTTTTCTCAAAATCCCTCGCCACCGCCATGCCAAGCATCCCGACCTCGCCCTTCGAATAAGACGGTACCTGGCCGAGAGTGCTCACAGTGCCGGATTTTGCATCCCAGCGCTTCACCGCGCCCCAAAACTCGGCAAAAATGACATCACCACCCGGCAGTACTTCCAACTGGATCGCATCGCGAGCGGCTGGAACCAGAATTTCTTTTTCAAAGCGATTCGGATCAAACGGTTCGGCAGCGGCGCAGTAACTGCCGTGGAGAACGAGTGCGCTAAGGGCGAATAACGTCAGGTTTGGTTTCATGTCTTTTTATCCTTCGTCTGGGTATTTATCATTTTTTCACCGGGAGGGATACTGAAAAAACGCGTTTGGCAGGGGTGGGAGGTCTGCTTCTTGGTAATTATTCTTACAATGAGCCTGGCTTACTTTTCTTCAGGCTTAGTTCTGTTTTAGCCATCTTCTTTCGACCGGACCTCGCCCGCCTTTTGTTTGGATTTTAGGGATCTTGACCCAAAACAAGATCGGTTGATCGGTGCTGATTTTCGTCTATTTTCCGTCCAGGGGATTTTAATGGGTTTAATAATCAAATTGCCAATTCGGCCTGATCAGGATGCTTTCAACGTTGAGCGTTGGGATGAGGTAATGGCGGATCCTCATTACACAAAGCTGGACGGAATTTTTGAAACCAATCGCTACGGCCAAGTCATCCACATGCCACCTCCTTCTTTTCTGCACGCGAGGCTGCAGAGCCGAATTTCGGCTTTGCTCTCTGAATTGATCAAAACCGGAGGGACCGCCACAGAATGCCCGGTCTCCACTTCGGACGGGGTGAAGGGGGTGGATGTGGTTTGGTTGAGTGACGAACAGATCACGGCTGCCGGTAATTCTTCCTGTGTTCCATTTGCTCCTGAAATCTGCGTGGAAATAAAGTCGCCCAGTAATACTTGGGCAGAGCTTGAAGAAAAAACCGCCTTATATTTTGAAGCAGGTGCCCGTGAAGTTTGGATTTGCGATGAAAATCGAAAAGTTTCGTTTTTTGTCGGAAGTTCGGAAGCTGCCGAGGTTTCAGCATTATGTCCCGATTTCCCAGGGACGGTTGAATTGGGAAAGTAACTTCTGGTCTTCCAGGCCCAAAACAGCTAAAACCCTGATACCATCAGCGATCCAGCGTTTCGTGTAACCGGGAACGGGAAAGCTCCTCTCTCAAGTGTTTTTCACCGCGTGGGATACTGCAAAAATACGTTTGGTAGCGGCGGGAGTTCTCCGGGATGTCCGGCGCGTTTAAGGAGGCAGACGAAGCCGCCGACACCGGACTGGCGGTGAGGATAGATCCGGTAACTGAAACTTTCGCTCAAGTCCGAGCGACAGTTTTCCAGATGCGGAACTTCCACGGCGGCGAAATCCCCGTGGTGTTTGAGGAATTTCTCGATGACCCCCTCGTTTTCGCGAATGGTAAAGGTACAGGTGGAGTAAAAAAGATACCCTCCCAGCAACACACAATCCGCTGCCTGGGAAAGAATTCTCAATTGGCGTTTGGCATTGCCTTTTAATATGTTCGGGTGAAAGCAGCCGGGATTGTCGATCCCTTTGGCGAGGAGCGACTGACCCGAGCAGGGAGCATCGACGATGACGAGGTCAAAGATTGACGGGCCGACTTTCGCCAGTTCGGCGGGACCGAGATTTTGGGTGTGGCAGTTGGGCCGACCGGTTTTTTTGAGATTGTGCCGGAGGATGCCGAGGCGTTTGCCAATGACTTCATTGCTCAGGAGAAATTCCGGTTTCAATACCACGCTGGCGAACAGACTTTTGCCGCCCGGTGCGGCGCAGACATCGAGAACCCGCTTCGCACCGCCGACCGCCAGCATCGCTGAGGCAGTGTAAATCGACGAGACATCCACCGGATAAATCGCCCCCTTTTTAAAGAGCGGGGATTTGCCGGGTTCAGCTTCTGGCGCGAGAAAAGAGATCTCTTCCGGCAGCCACTTGGGGCACAGGGCTTTGTCCAAGCCAGGCAAATCGGAAGCTTCCCGAAACTCAGGCCTGGTCCAGATGACGGCGGGCCGCTTCACCAAAGTGGGCTTCAGCAGCGAATCCAGAAAAGCGGTCTGCTCAGCCTCCGAAATCGGAAAAAGCTGCGCCGCTTGTTTTTTCATGAGATTGGTTGCCTCTGCCATACTGGTTCTACCAATTCTACACCGCTTGGGAGCTATTCGATTTTATTGTCTTCGGAACTAGAGGCCTTTGGGTCATGCTCTTTGGTTTTGAGCTGATTTTCCTGCTCGCGGGCCTTCGCCAGGGCACCGGCCAGCAAACCAGTTGGCACAGCCACAAAGCCGAGGCCGATCAAAAGCACCAGGGAAGTAAAAAGTCGACCGCCGGCTGTGATCGGATACACATCCCCATAACCGATCGTGGTTAATGTGACGATGGACCACCACATTGAAGCCGGTACGGAGGTAAACTTATCCGGCTGGGCATCATGCTCGAAGTAATAGATACCAACCGCTGACAGGTATAGAATAATGAGTGCCGCACAGCCGAACAACGCCAGCTCCTCTTTGGCGATACCGAAAGCGAGGCGGTAGCGCCGGGCGGCTTCGCTATATCGCGTGAGTTTAAACAGGCGGAACAAGCGCAGCAGCCGCAGCGCCCGGGCACTGCGCAGGTCCATACCCAGGCTGAGATAAAAAGGCAGGATGGAAAGCAGATCGATTAAACCGAAAAACGATCCCGCATACCCCAACATCGGTCGGGATAAAGCACAGCGCACCAAATACTCGATCGTGAAAATCGCGATGCTAAAAATCTCAAACATCTCCAATGCCTGCCTGCTCCTGTCGGAAAGATCTGGAAGGGTTTCCACCGCCAGGGTGATGAGATTGGCGAAGATAAGCGCCTGCAGCGCCAGATCTAGCCACGGGTAAAAGCGGACGTGACCGCTGGAGTCGCGGTTGATAACGATATTTCGCAGGTCAGGCCATTTCCACATGGGCGGGAATGAAGGAAGCCAGCGGGATTAAGTCAAGTCAAACTTGGTTGAAATTCACTCGATCACCGGCAGTATGGCGATGGATAGCCATTGCCCCCATCACGTCGCTTCTTCTTCGCTGAAGATAATCTTATTCCCAAACGGATCGCTTAGCGTCATGCAGATTCCACCCCAAAATGCTTTTTCGACGCCGGGCCGGTTAAATCGATAGGCCTTCGCAAGCAAATCGGCATTCCAGTCACGAAGGTTTTTGCAACTGATGAAGACATGCGTCCCTGGTGTGCCATCGCCGTGGTGTTCCGAAAGATGAAGTTTCATACCGTTTAGACTCACGCCCATGTAAATCGGCGCGGCTGGCTCGAAGCGATGTTCAAAGTCCACCGCACAGCCCAGCCAGCCGCAATAGAACTCGCGCGCTTGGGCTTCGTCGAAAATGCGCAGGACAGGGATGGTTTGTAGTATTTCGATCATGATTCAATCTGCTGGAAAATCAGGCGGAGAAAGGCGTTTCACAGCTTTGTTGAGCGGATGTTCTTCCTTGCGACCATGCACATAACACGAGCACCATTCCGCGAGACGGCGACCTAAAATGCGGCAGGACTCCTGCACCTCGGGATCTCGTGGAGCTTTTGCAGCCACCGCACCGTAATGCAGCGTCATATCGCGACCTGCGTAGTCCGTAACCCCAAAGACGAGAAAGCCAAAATTCATGAGCACGGTGAGCAGCGACTGGCAGGCCATCTCCATGCCACCGCCCCAGCCACCCGCGCTGCTGAAGGCGCAGGCGATCTTGCCATCCACTTTGAGCCATTGGTCAAACATGACCTCATCCCAGAATCGTTTCATCTTCCACGACAGGATGCCCATGTTCGTGGGACTGCCGACCGCCAGACCGTCGCACCACAAGACATCGTTCGCGCTAGCTTCATCCACATGGCGCACCCGCACCTCGGTATCGGGCACTTGCCTGGCCCCTTCGGCCACAAACGCCGCCATTTGGGCGACATTGCCGGATTTGGAGTCAAAGAGGACAAGGATTTTGTTCATGAAAAAGCAGCAGAAAACGGTGCCGTGGAGAAAAAGCCACTTAAGATGAAATCATTGCCCCTGTCAACCAACCGCCCTTGAGGACCGACGATCCAGTCAAAAATCTGGAGAATCTCTCAACGACAAATAACAAAAAATAATGCAAATTAGTCCCCCACTCTACTGGAAGTTCAGCTTAAACAAGCGCCCTTATTTCAGATAACTCACTACCATGATGACACGTTTTTTCCTCTCGTTTCTCATTCTCTCCACCGCTGCGATCTCGCTTCTCGCGGGTCCCTTTCCCGAGTCGTCCGCCACCCTCGTCGCGGGTGAGGAGAAATCGGTCCGCGGAGTGATCAATCCGCTCATCTTTCCGATCCCCGATGATTTCGAAATGGAAGCGACCCAGAGTGGCTATGTTCTTATCACCCCGATCCCGCTCGAGGTAAAGGGCATGGACGATGATGGCAATCCGATCAAAGAAAAAATGATGCTCTTCCACCTTGCCGGAGAGGAATCGGTGACGGCACAGTTCAAAGCCCTCGCAGGCAAACCAGTCGAGATTACCGCCGACCTCATGTCCGCCCACACCCGCTACCACCGCACCCCTTTTCTCCTCCTCGTGAAGTCTGTCAGAGCGCTGTAAAACACCGAGTCAACAGGGTTTAATCGCCCATTCAACAGGGTTTAATCGGCAACAAAAAACCTCCCCTTTGGCAAGGGAAGGTTTTTTCGTTAATCAGGTTACCGGATTTTTGGTTGAGTCGTTCAGGCGTTAGGCAGCATCAGTTTCCTCGCTGTTTTCCTCTTCATTGATCACTCCCGGATCAGGCAGGAGCACCGGCTGATGGGGCACCGCACCGTTGGGGGTGGCTGATGGCGTCCGGGTCACCAGACCAAAGGCGTGCCAGCGAAGATCCCCGGCGGGCATGACCCGTTTGAGATCGCTAATCGTCCAGCTCAGGTGCTTTTTCAGGGTGGCGATTGCCACATCCCGCACCTCTTTTTTGGTCTTGTGCTCCAGGGTGTAGTTTTTGCGGGCGGCACGGGCGGCCCTCAGCTCCTCATGCAGTTGGGTGGCACGGGCGGCGGTGATCTCGAGTTCGGTGCTGGCGAAGTCGGGATGGCGGGTCAGGTATTGGGAGATCGTGAAAAGTAGAGATTCGCGTTCTCCGATTTTGGTGGGAGTGCCAAGTGAGCCGTTGACATATCCGACCTCCGCCCAGGCAGCGGACCATTGGTCGCCGAGTTTGGTGCCAAATACCTTTTTGGCAGTCAGGATAAACCGTTTCGCTTTGGCATCAGCTTCTCTCTGGGCAGGGCTGAGAGTGTTTCCGGGGATCGCCCGCGACTCCTGGAAGTTCTGCTCAGCCGTCTTGGCCGTGGCCATGATCGCCTCCAGGGATGCAGCCGTGTTTTGCTGCAAACCAAGTTGGCTCTCATGTTTTTTGAGCCCTTCGATCAGATCATAAGTATAGGATATGAGCTGATCATATGGTTGTGGAATGGGTGATGTTTTCATTATAAGAGTAGATACTTGCTATTATATATTTTCACTTTCGATTTTATATGATTTCAGACATTTAATATGTCTTTAATAATTCCCATAGCGGCGATTTATATTTTCGCCTCTTCCGCAGAAACTGTGGGTCATATTGATTTGCGGACTCGGTGAAACAGCCAGCGAAAAATTGAGCCGAATAATTTGAAAATCTGGATCAAGACCGTTGTTAGAAGTGCTAACAAACCAACAAGGGAGGC
>JBGSJM010000167.1:0-6419 GCA_041742015.1 Verrucomicrobiales bacterium
TGTCTATATGGCTGATGATGAAAGAAACGAATACATCTATAAATTTATCAGTAAAAACAGATATCAGCCCGAAGCCATAAATCGCCCCCTCAACCTCGACCTGTTGACGGAGGGAACTCTTTATGTGGCCAGGTTGGTTGACGGAAACAAAGGCCGGTGGATTGCTCTCACCCATGGCGAAAATGGCCTGACCAGCGAGAACGGATTTTCGTCCCAGGGGGACGTTTCCATCCGCACCCGCCAGGCTGCTGACCGTGTCGGAGCCACGATGATGGATCGTCCGGAATGGATCGCGGTTCACCCCAATACCGGTGAAGTCTTTGTCACCCTGACCAACAACAAACAACGTGGTAAGGGGGCTGATACCATCAACCCGGTGGATGGTTCGGCGGAATCCGGAAAAAGTGAACCACCCACCGATGCGGCCAATCCCCGTGCCAAAAATATCTTTGGGCACATCATCAAGTGGCGAGAGAAGGGGAACAATGCCTCTGCAACTGAATTCGACTGGGATATCTTTCTCCTCGCTGGAGATCCCTCGGTTGATTCCCGCGTCTCCATCAAAGGCGACTCTTTCGGCAGCCCCGATGGCATCACGTTTGATCCCCGTGGCATCCTCTGGATTCAGACCGATGTCTCTTCATCAAGCATCGGCAAAGACGAATATTCGAATCTGGGAAATAACATGATGCTCGCTGCGGACCCGAAAACCGGTACCGTCCGCCGATTCCTGACCGGCCCGAAAGGCTGCGAAGTGACCGGCATGGCGATGACCCCTGATCTAAAAACCATGTTCGTAAATATCCAGCATCCCGGTGAGACCGACGAGGGTATTAGCGATCCCCAAAACCCCCTGGCCGTCAGCCAGTGGCCGGATGGCCCCTCCGGTGGTCGCCCCCGACCTGCCACTGTGGTTATCCGCCGCAAGGATGGTGGGGTTATTGGCGGATGAGAGAGCGTGTGGGCTCTCGCTGAAAAATTCAACAGGGTTTAATCGATCATTTAACAGGGTTTAGTGTCATCCCCATTAATTTTAATAAATGTCCCGCTTTCCGGTGGGGTGGCGGCTATCGCTTTAGGAGTACATGTGACAACACCTCTTCCACGGTGTCCACGGGAATGACTTTGAGGCGTTTCAGGGCTGAAGCTGGGATATCGCGAATGTCTTTGCGATTGCCACCCGGAATCAAAATGGTGCGGATTCCGGCGTGTTCGGCACCGAGGGCCTTTTCCTTAAGTCCACCGATCGGCAAAACCTGCCCGCGGAGATTGATTTCTCCGGTCATGCCGATGTCTTTGTTGACTCGTTTTCCGGAAAAGAGAGATACCAGAACGGTGTACATGGCGGCCCCAGCGGAGGGGCCGTCTTTCGGAGTGGCTCCGGCGGGCACGTGGACGTGGGTGTCCCATTTTTCGAAGTCCTCCCAATTGATTTCCAGGGCTTTGTGTCTGGCCTTGACCAGGCTCCAGGCAGCCTGGACGGATTCGTTCATCACATCGCCAATCTGGCCGGTCAATTTAATCATGCCTTTTCCGGGGTAGCGAACCGCTTCGATATTGAGCACTTCGCCACCCACTGAGGTGTAGGCGAGACCGTTGACGACGCCGATTTCACTGACCTGCGATTTGGCTTCGCGGATGTAGCGGGGGGGACCGAGGACTTCTTCGATATACTCATTATCAACTTTGATTTCCACGGTGGGATCCATGGCGACTTTTGCGGCGATGGATCGGCAGACGGCCCCGACTTCGCGGCTCAAATTCCGCACTCCGGCTTCACGGGTGTATTCTTCGATCAGCTTTTTTAGCGCGGTAGTGGTGAATTTGGCGTGACGATTGATGATGCCATTTTCCTTCAGTTCCCGTCTGACCAGGTAACGGCGGGCAATCTCGAATTTTTCCTCCATGGTGTAGCCGGGCAGCTCAACTAGTTCCATTCGATCGCGCAATGGAGGAGGGATGGGATCAAGGTAGTTTGCGGTGGCGATAAAAATACACTGACTCAGATCAAAGGGGACATCCAGGTAGCGGTCGACAAAGGTGGAGTTTTGCCAGGGGTCGAGAACCTCCAACAGAGCACTGGCCGGATCGCCCCGGAAGTCCGCCCCGATTTTATCAACTTCGTCCAACATGATGACTGGATTGCGTGTCCCCATCTTCCGCAGTTCTTGAATCAGGCGACCAGGCATGGCACCGACGTAGGTGCGGCGGTGCCCTCGGATTTCGTTTTCATCGCGCAATCCACCCACACTGATGCGGGCAAACTCGCGGCCGAGGGCTTCAGCAATGGATTTGCCAAGGCTGGTTTTTCCCACCCCGGGAGGTCCGAGCAGGCACATGATGGGGCCGCGCCCTTCAGGATTGAGTTTCCGGACGGCGAGGTATTCGATGAGTCGTTTTTTCACCACTTCGAGGCCAAAATGATCACGGTCGAGGATTTCCCTGGCTCGGATGAGATCGTGGCTATCCTCGCTTAGTTTATTCCAGGGCAATTCTGCGATGGTTTCCAGGTAGTTGATGATAACGGAGTGCTCCGGGCTGGCTGCGGGGATCATGTCGAGGCGGCGGAGTTCCCGGTTGGTCACTTCGGATACGCCCTCGGGGAGGCCGCAGGCCTTGAGCCGTTCACGGAGTTCGTCAGCTTGTTCTTCGACACCATCCCCTTCGCCAAGTTCGCGCTGAATGGCGCGGAGCTGTTCGCGAAGATAGGCACGGCGTTGGGCATCAGAAAATTCATCCTCCACATCTTCCCGCAGTTTGGCCTGGAGATCTGCGATATGGAGATGGTTATTGAGCGAACTTTGGATCTTGTCAGCGCGGTTTTCGACGTTTAATTCTTCAAGAAGAGCCTGTTTTTCAGTAATTTCCATGCTCAGGTTGGTGGCGAGGAAATCGGTGAGAATGGCTGAGGATTCGATCGCCTTCAGAGCGTGGTTGGCCTCATCCGGGATGTGTGGTGTGACCTCGATGAACTCATTGGCTGATTCCTTCAAGTTGGCGATCTTGGCGGTCCAACTGTCGGTCTTTTCGGGGTAAACGTTTTCCAGGATTTGAAATTCAGCCCGCAGGTAAGGGGTTTCCTGAATAAATTTGGTGATCTGGATGCGTTCCACGATCTGGATAAGAACGAGGAGATGTTCCCGATCCTGCCGCATCATCCGGAGGACGTTTCCGAGAACCCCGACTTTATAGACATCGTTGGGTCCGGGCACGTCGATGGAATCATCATACTGGGTGCACAGTCCGAGAATGCGCCCGGTGGGTAGTAGTTCTTCAAGCAGTCTTTGGCTATGGGGGCGTTCTACGGTAAGAGGAGCCACGGTTCCGGGGAAAAGCACGACACCGCGCAAGGGCATTATCGGAATTTCGGTGGGCAAGTCTTTTCTCCATTCCGGAATTCCAGAATCGCGATTAGCTCCCGTGATGTCGATGATGTTTCCGGCTGAATCCGACAGCAGTCGTTCGATGTCTTGCATTGATTTGGGCAGGTAAATGATGAGTTATGGGTGGATTATCATTTTGGATCGACCAGGGGAAGAATAATCCATAGAAGACCGTTTTCCTGTTTGGCGGAGACTTTATTGCGATCCACTTCCAGCGGCAGGGGGATTTCCCGAACGAACCGTCCGCTATGAATTTCCATGGCCAGAACTTGGCGGCACTGGCTGGAAGCGTCTTTGATGGGGCTAGGAGGATTTCTTTCACCGGAAATCCTGACCAGATCGGGTAAAACATCGACCAGAATGGCACTTTTCTCAATTCCGGCCAGATCCACCCAGATCTCGAAGCGGTTGTCGTATCGGTATGCGTTGATGTTTGGCTTCCAGCCTTGTGAAGAATGAAAGTCATTAAAATGGAGAGTTCCCAGTTGGGAGGCAACATCTCCAGTTTTTCCAATCGCTCTGGATAATTTAACTTTTCGCCGCATGGGCAAAATTTAAGACGGTAAAAAGTATTTTGCAATGGCGCGTCAACTTTCTCTTTGGCCTAACCGGATCATTTCTGCGACCAAATCCTCCACCTTCCAGGACTCATCGGTGAAAATCCGGGTAATTTTGCCGTCTGGATCGAGCACCAAGGTCCTAAGATTGTGCACGTAAGATCCGTCTTTTTCCGCGAATTTCAGGCCGACATTTCCAGAAATTTGATGAATGGTACAACAGTTGTCGGTGGAAAGAAGGCTCCATTTCTCCGTATCCCTCCCAAAAGCCTGGCCATAGGCCTTCATGATTTCGGGGGTGTCCATCCAACTGTCAAAGGAGATGCTGAGCAGTTTCCATTTTTCCGGAGCTGCGGGATGGTTCTTGAGTGCTTCTTCGACCTTGTCGAAGTTTCGCATCATCGCCGGGCAATATTCGGGAACCGGGCAGCGGGTAAAGACAAAGCTTAATGCCACCGGCATCCCGCGAAAGTTGCTGAGTTTCAACGGCTGGTTGTCTTGGTCCTGGAATTCATAGTCTGGCAAAGTGTCGCCAAGTTCGATGATTTTGACATCGTCAAAATCGGTGATTCCATCCATGCTGGCGAGCTTCACAGCTTTGGTTTGGCCAGTTTTTTTGATGTTGAAGATCCGGGAGGCCACCTCCTCCACTTCGTAGGTGAATGCGACCTCATCACCGGGCGAGAGTGTCGCTTTGGGTTCGGTTTCCGCGAGTTTGAAGGGCATGATCATTTGCCGCATGTAACCGGGAATTTCTTCATGATCGATGATCAGAACCTGGCCCTCGTTTCGAATTTCCTGGACCACACCGCGAACTTGAAAGGTTCGTTTCCCGATTTCTCCGTTGGCAGTCTCGTCCGTTTGGGAGCATCCTGCGTAGAAGAGTGTAGAGAGTATGGCGAAAAGGTCGACCGGCCTGATTTTTAATTTCATGAATCCTGCCGACAGATACGCTGACTCAGACATTGTGGAAACCGAATAGATGAGTGAACCTTCGCAATCACAAAAAAGAAACTTTCCAGCGGGGATGATTTTCGTTGGCGGTCTGGCTGTGGTTCTTATGGTCGCTTTGATGATGGCCTATGCCAGGAAGAATCAGGCAGCACGGGCGCTCAAACCCACCATCTCCCGTTATGGCATGGTTGGAGATTTCTCCCTGACCGACCAGAGAAATCAGCCCTACACTTCCAAAAATCTGCAAGGCAAGGTCTGGGTGGCAAATTTCATTTTCACCTCCTGCGGAACCGAGTGTCCACTCCTCAGCCGGAGAATGCAGGACATTCAGGCTGATTTCAAAAACGATCCCCGGGTGGAATTGGTATCCATCAGCGTTGATCCCCGAACCGACAGTCCCGAGCGGCTCGCCGCGTACGCCGGGGTTTTCGAAGCCGGGGAAAGGTGGGCATTTCTCACTGGAGACACCAAAGAGATCGAGAGGCTCAGCACCAAGGGCTTCATGGTGGCTGCCCCGGGAGAAACCCCTGCCGCAAGCTCTATCCGAAGGACTCGGGAACTGCTCCACAGCCAGAAGATCGCGGTGGTGGACCAACTTGGGGTCATTCGATATTTCGCAAACGGAATGAATCCAACTTCCTCCAGTGAAATCTCTGAGGTTGTGCGAACCCTGCTTCGGTCCGGTTCCTAGTCCTAAATTTCAACAAAAAGGGTTTGAGATTTAATTGAGTGTGTTAATATGAACATTCAATGAGCAGAACTTTCTCTTTGCCAGAATTCAACATTTCTTTAGGATGCCAGTGACACGCAGAAACAACACATGGCCGATTCATTTATCCATCTTCATCTCCACACGGAATATTCCCTTCTTGATGGGGCGGTACGGATTTCTGATTTGGTGAAAAAGTGTGAGCGCCACAAAATGCCCGCCGTAGCGATGACGGATCACGGCAACATTTACGGGGCGATCGAGTTTTATAAAAAAGCAAAGAAGGGAGGTATCAAACCCATCATCGGTTGCGAAGCCTACCTGACCCCTCCCGGAGTCAAAATGACCGAGAAGGGTGATCCGGTGGCCGTTTCCATGGGAGGTGGAAAGGTCAAAAAGAAGCGCAATTCTCACATTACCCTACTCTGCGAGAACGAGAAAGGTTACAAAAACCTGATGAAACTCGTCAGCAAGGCCCAGTTGGAGGGATTCTATTACAAGCCGCGAATCGACAAAGAGACCCTGGCAGCCCACTCTGAAGGGCTGATATGCCTGAGCGGATGTATCACTGGTGAGATTAATCAATTCATCCAGAATGAAGATCTTGCAGGGGCGAAAAAATCGCTTTGTGAATTTCGCGATATTTTTGGGAAAGAGAATTTCTTTCTGGAAATGCACGACCATGGATTGGAGTCCCAGGCGCTGTGCAACAAACACTTGCTCCAGTTCGGAAAGGAATTCGACCTCGACATGGTTGCGGCAAACGACGTTCACTTCCTCAATAAATCCGATCACGAAGCCCACGATATCATGATC
>JBGSJM010000168.1:0-13141 GCA_041742015.1 Verrucomicrobiales bacterium
GCCGCCGTTTCCTGAGCAGAGAGGTATAAATCGGCGGCGGGACGCCACCGCTACGACGGTGCGAGGAGGAATGGAGTGATGGAGGCGAAAGATACTTGCACTCAACAGGGTACAGTGGCGGACTGTACCCTGTTGAATGGAGGGATAACCAAGCACCCTCCTGCAATTCCACCACCAAAACCGACAGTTTTGCCCTGCAGGATGGCAGTTCTGCTCCACAGGATGGCAGTGTTGATCCAAAGGATGACAGTTCTGCTCTAAAGGTTGGCAGTTCTGCTCCAAAGGATGGCAGTTCTGCTCTAAAGGATGGCAGTTCAGACTCTGAACTGCCATCCTTCACGACTGAACTGCCATCCTTTACGGCTGAACTGCCATCCTTTACGACTGAACTGCCATCCTTTACGGCTGAACTGCCAACCTTCACGACTGAACTGCCATCCTTTACGACTGAACTGCCATCCTTTACGGCTGAACTGCCATCCTTTACGGCTGAACTGCCATCCTTCACGACTGAATTGCCATCCTTTGTGACAGAATTGGCAATTGATGAAGCGGAATGCCTAAAATAAAATAAAAAAAGGGAAGTCTTTAAGCCGGGAATGCGAAGGTTCGCACCGGGAGGCAAATTCCATCAAATTGTCTTTTTACACCACAACATCGTTCCTATATGGCTATCTCCGAAACCACTTACATTGACCGCTACGGTCGCGCTGACACGTTGAATACCGCCATCGGTGCCTTTGAGCCCGATTTTGACCCCGCCAATCCCCTGATCACTCCGGCGAGCTTTACTGCTTTCCTTGAGGAAGTGGATGCTGCCAATGACGCGGTCACTACGGCGAAGGATAACTACACCGATGCCGTGGAGCAGCGCAACGATCTGGTCATCGACGCCAAAGACCGCGCCAGCCGGGTGATATCTCAATTACAAACCAACCCGGCCTGGAGTGGGAATCTCACCGCCATCAAGCGGCACTACGACAAATTGCGCGGCTACCGGCCGACCAGCCCCAAACCGCCCGCTGAGGACGAGGGCACGGGATCGGAGCCGGAGAAAAAACGGAACCAGGGCGAGTTGGGCCACGCCGAAATGGCCAAACACCTCGGCAACATCGCCACTGGATTGGAGAAAATGAACAACTACTCCACCCCGGTCTCCGACATCACCGCGGTGGCGATGCGGGCTCTGGCTGATCAATACGCCGCTCTGAACAAAACCATGGGTGAACTGGAAATCGATGTGAACCTGGCCCAGCCCGCCCGCTACAAACTTTACGAATCGGAAACTGGACTGCGCGAAAGGATGAAGGCGATCAAAAACGCGGTGCGCGCCCAATACGGAACCAAGAGCGACCAGTATTTGGCGGTGAAGGGAATCCGATTGTGACCGGAAGCCGTCTTTTCCGGACGGATTGGAGAAAGGCTTTGCGGGATTTTTCCTGCCGGGATGACCCCACACGCGGTAAAAAGGTGCGAGCGCGATCCCGTGGAGTGGTAGCGCACCATCCGGGAGGACGTGAAGCTTTTATCTCAACCCCAGCACATCCTGCATGTCATACAGCCCGGAAGTGAGATTCTTTGCTTTCACCCACTTGGCGGCCCGAACCGCTCCGTTGGCGAAGGTCAGGCGGCTGGAGGCCTTGTGGGTCAGTTCCACCCGCTCACCATCTGCTGCGTACACAACCGTATGATCTCCAACCACATCTCCACCGCGCAGGGCGTGGACACCAATTTCCCGATCGGTGCGGGCTCCCACGTCCCCAAAACGACCATGCCGACAATCTTTGTCGTAGGAAAGGCCGCTGGTTTCCGCAAGAATCTCGGCGAGGCGGCGGGCGGTCCCGCTGGGTGAATCTTTTTTGTGACGGTGGTGCATTTCGATCACCTCCAGATCAAATCCGTTCCCGAGAATTTCAGTCGCCTTTTGAGTCAGCCAAAAAAGGGTGTTTACGCCGATGGAGAAATTCGGAGCGTGGACTACGGGAATGATGACGGAGGCCTTCTTTATTAGGGCGAGGAGTTCATCGTCGTGGCCGGTTGTCCCCATCACCAGGATTTTTTTGTGCTTCACGGCTGCTTCGACCAATTCGCGGGTAAAGCTGGGCAGGGTAAAGTCAATAATCGCATCACACTTCACGATGGCCGTCTCGAGCGAATCTCCCAGGTCGATCCCCATTTCGGCCACCGTATCCGGGTCTTGATTGGCACACTGGGTCACGGCCTGGCCCATCCGACCTTTGCAACCGGTCACAAGTATTTTTAACTGGCTCATGTCGCAGGCTGTAGGCTGGAGACTTTAGGCTTTAGGGAAGAGTCTTCGCTCATGATAAAAATGGAGTCTTGGAATTAGATGATAGCCAGATCCTGGAGAATTTTCCGCAACACCTCTTTTTTCTCCGCCGGCATCCGCACCATCGGGAGGCGAACAAAGGAGGAACATTGCCCGGCCAGCTCCAGCGCCGCTTTGATTGGCACGGGATTGCTATCAAGCTTCAAAAATCCCTCAAAAAGTGGGGTGTATCGGTTGTGCAGGACCAGGGCATCTGCCTCGCGGCCTTCCAACATGGCTTTGACCAGGTCGGTCATGACTTTGGGAATGAGATTTGAGGCCACTGAAACCACTCCGCAGCCTCCCGCCTTCATAAAATCGATGGTTAGCGCATCATCCCCGGAGAGAATCTCAAAATCTTTTGGCAGAGCAGCCCGCAAATCCACGACCCGCTGTACCACTCCCCCCGCCTCCTTGATGGCGCGGATATTTGAACAAGCCGCCGCAAGCCGTGCCACTGTATCCACGGCGATTTCGATCCCACAACGACCTGGAATGGAATATAGCATAATCGGCAACTCCGTGGCATTGGCGATGGCCCGGAAATGCTGAAACAAACCTTCCTGCGAGGGTTTGTTGTAGTAGGGCGCCACCAAAAGGACGGCATCCGCTCCGACTTCTTCAGCATGTTGAGTGAGTTCAATCGCCTCGGCGGTCGAGTTTGAGCCAGTTCCCGCCATGACCAGAGCCCGCTTTTTGGTATGTTTCACGGCCAGTTCGATCACCAGATTGTGCTCCTCGATCGACAGGGTTGGGGATTCACCCGTGGTTCCGGTGGGAACCACACCGGTGATTCCATTCTTGATGCTGGTATCGATCAGTTTTCGGAAACTTTCGGCGTCGATGGTGCCGTCTTCGAAAAATGGAGTTGCCAATGCGGTGTGTACGCCCTGAAACATAGTCGTTTGTGAATTTAGGTGTGTGTGATAGTGGTAAGAAAAAAATCAGGAAATTCCCGGCACCATGAGATTGCCCTCAAAGGTAAAATCAGCCGGGCCGAGCAGGGTTACATTTTTGTACTCGCTGCCCTTCCGCTCAAAGTCGATTTCTAACACGTCGCCTCCGGCCACCCGGACTTTGATCGGCCCATCGACATCGTGTAGTTCTGAATAAATCAAGGCACTCGCCGCCATCCCGGTTCCGCAGGCCAGGGTTTCGTCCTCCACGCCCCGCTCATAGGTTCGAATCCGAATCGCTCCCGGACCTTCGATGGCCACAAAATTGGCATTGGTCCCGGCCGGAGCAAAGTGCTTGTGATAACGGGTCGCAGCGCCGATGCGGCGGATGTCAACCGCGTCGAGATCTGCCACAAAGATCACCGCATGGGGCACGCCGGTATTTACGGCATGCACGAGGTGGGACTCTCCGGCGAGGTCCAGTGTGGTGTTTAAAACTTTGTTAAACGGCGGGCTCAGGGCGATTTTGACCCGGTCTCCCACAAAATCCGCCCCGATCACTCCGGCGATGGTTTCAAACGTGGTTTGCTTCAGCTTTCCGTTGTTCAGAAAGTTCACAAAACGGGCAAAACACCGGGCTCCATTTCCGCACATCTCTGCTTCACCTCCATCCGCATTGTAGTAGCGCATCCGGTAATCCGCCCCCGCTTCGGCAGGCTCCACCGCCAGCAGCCCATCAGCGCCGACCCCGCGCTGCCGCTGGCAGAGCAGAGCGATCTGATCCCTGGAGAGATTGAGTGAATGATCGCGGTTATCGATGACAACAAAGTCGTTGCCAGCCCCGTTCATTTTCCAAAATTTCGGCATGCTCTGTTTGTGTGGTTGGGTTGCAAATTAGACTGACTTGGCGGCATCGACAAGCGGTTTGACAAAAGCTCCAACCTTCGCGGCAACATCACCACAAGTGGCGTTCTGGGCCACGATTTGCACGATCGCACTCCCCACAACAACACCGGAGGCGATCTTCGCCACGGCGGCAGATTGTTCCGGGGTGCTAATCCCAAATCCCACCACCACGGGGACTTTGGTGTGTTTCTGGATGTTGGCCACATTTTCAGCGATCCCGGTGGCGAGACTGCTTTGAGCGCCAGTTACCCCCTCCCGGGAGACATAGTAGATAAATCCCTCGGCAGATGCTGCCAAGTGCGGAATCCGCTCCGCCGGCGTGGTCGGAGCAATCAGCCGGATGTGTTTTAGCTCGGATGTTTCGGTGATGTCACGGTTCCGGGCCAGTTCCTCCGGCGGCAAATCCAGCAGCAGCACCCCATCCACACCAGCGGCGGCAGAGTCCTGGTGAAAACGGCTGAACCCATAAGTGTAAACCGGGTTCAGATAGGTGAAAAGCACCACTGGCACTTCGGATGTTTCCCGAAATTGGCGGATCAAATCAAGCACTTTTGGAAAGCTGGCTCCCGCTTCCAGAGCCCGGTGCGCCGCCAATTGATTAACCACCCCATCAGCCATGGGATCAGAAAAAGGCACCCCCATTTCGATAATGTCCACCCCGGCAGATTCCAGGGCTTTCATGATTTCCAGGGACTGGGTCATGTCCGGATCCCCGGCACAGACATACGCCACAAAGGCAGATTTGCCCCTGGTTTTGAGGTCGGTAAAGCACCGGTCAATTCGATTTGAGTCGCTCATTTGGTCGGCGAATTATCGACGGGAATTTTGAATATGAAACCGAAAAGCTAAAAGAGTTTCGACCGCCAATCCCAGAGCCGCTATTTTTTTGAACCGATTTGCTTTAGCTTCTTATCCAGCAATCCAGGTCCACTCTTAATATGCTGGCTTTGGAAGTCGGGAAAATCGCGATTCAAAATTTCATAACAGATTTTTGATTCCTGGTACTTATCGGCCGCCATCTCCAATTTCCCCTGTGCTTTGAATGTATCCGCTGCCTTCGCCGCATTCCACGCCCGATACCAAATCGAAGAGGGATCGCTTCCCGGATCTTCCATCTTGAAAACCACTTCAGCCACAGGTGGGGGCTTTACAGGGGCGGGCGCCACTGGCGGCGTTTTCACAACAGCAGGTGCAACTGGAGTGGGCTTCACAGGGACGGGCGCAACTGGTGGGGGCTTTACAGCGACAGGCGCAACTGGTGGAGGCTTAACAGCGGCAGACGCAACTGGCGGAGGTTTAACAGCGGTGGGCGCAACTGGTGGAGACTTAACAGCGACAGGCGCAACTGGTGGGGGCTTAACAGCGGTGGGCGCAACTGGTGGAGCCTTAACTGCGACAGGCGCAACTGGTGGCGTCTTTACTGCGCCATGATTATTGGGAGGTGAGGTATTTTCAGGCTGAGTCCTCTTCATAGACTCCTCCTTCGACTTGACAGTGCCCGCAGGCTTCTTGGTCGACACCTCCGGCACAGGTTCGGAAGAAATTCGATCATTGAGAGCGCTCGTTGGTGGTTTAAGATTGAGAGGTTCTCTTTCCGGCTGGTTGGGCAGTTTTTTGGCAGAAGCATAAGGAGTAACTTCCGTCTCGCCGTTTGCCGGGATTGCTTTTACCAACTCGATTAATAGTCGCAGTTCCTTCAACGAGTTCCCGCGTTCTTCAACCCACTGGGGAAAAAAATTGGGATTCTCGGCCTTGATCTTTGCGATGTTCGCGAGCGCAGCGTCCAAAGCCGCCACCGCCCCGGCGGGGTTGGATGCCTTCAGGTTTTTGGACGCCTCTTTCTCCAGTTCCAGACTCTTGAACCAAAGCTCTCCCAAGGGAGATTTTGCCATCTCCGCATCCATGGAACTGGCCTGGTCTCTCATATCGAAAATAACCGCTCTGGCCACAAAAACACTGCCAATCAGAGTTAGAAAAAAAGCTGCCCATAAGAATTTCCGATCCATTAAGATAAACTAGAAAGCAGTCAGGCCTTTTGCAAATATTATATCCTCGTAAATCTTGCTCTTAAGATTACCATTCATTATGAAACCAGAATCCATCAAAAAATACCGACCCTTTCCGGTGGTGGCCTTGCCGGATCGGACCTGGCCGGACCAGACCATCACCCGCGCTCCGCTTTGGTGCAGCGTTGATCTGCGCGATGGGAATCAGGCCCTCCCTGTGCCCATGAGCGTGGCGGACAAGCTTAAATTTTTTGATCTCCTCGTCCAGATTGGGTTTAAACAAATCGAAGTGGGTTTTCCCTCCGCCGCCAATACCGAGTTCAACTTCCTTCGCGCCCTGGTGGATCAAAACCGCATTCCAGAGGATGTAACAGTCCAGGTTCTGGTCCAGGCTAGGGAGGAGTTGATCCAGCGCACCTTCGAGAGCCTGGTCGGCGTCCGGCAGGCCATCGTACACGTCTATAACTCCACTTCACCGCTGCAGCGTAGAATCACTTTCGGCAATGCCAGTCGCGAAAAGATCAAAAAAATCGCTCTCGATGCCACCCGCCTCATCAAGGAACTGGTGCCAACCCTGCCCGGCACCCGGATCGATTTGCAGTACTCCCCGGAAAGCTTTTCTGACACGGAGTTGGATTTTTCCCTGGAGGTCTGCAACGCCGTCAGTGAGATCTGGGCACCAAGTCCCGACCGTAAGATCATCCTAAACCTGCCCGCCACCGTGGAGTGGGCGACGCCAAATGTCCATGCCGACCAGATCGAGTGGTTTTGTCGCCACGTGAATCATCGCGAAAATGTCATCATCAGCCTTCACACCCACAATGACCGCGGCACCGGGATCGCTGCCACTGAGCTGGGTTTACTGGCCGGAGCGGATCGCGTCGAGGGCACCCTCTTCGGAAATGGGGAGCGTACCGGAAATCTCGACATCGTGACCGTAGCTTTAAATATGAACAGCCACGGCATCAACACCGGCCTCGATTTTTCGGACCTGTCCATGATTCGAAATACTTACGAAGAATGCACCCATCTCGCCGTGCCTGAGCGACTGCCCTACGCCGGGGAACTGGTCTTTACCGCCTTTTCAGGCAGCCACCAGGACGCGATAAAGAAAGGCCTCGACCGCCGGAAAAGCGAAGTAGAAACAGAAGGAATCGACCTGATCTGGGGAGTGCCCTATTTGACGATCGATCCGCTCGATATCGGCCGCAGTTACGAAGCCATCATCCGCATCAACAGCCAGAGCGGCAAGGGCGGCGTCGCTTATGTCCTGGATCAGGACCACGGCTTTGACCTGCCGAAAACCATGCACCCCCAGGTGGGTCGCCTCATTTCCGGGGTGGCGGATGAACAAGGCAGGGAGTTGCTCAATCAGGAGATTCGCGATCTTTTCTTCCAGCACTTTGTCAATATCGAAAGCCCGTTGAAATTGAAGAAATTTTACGTCGATCACACCAACTGGGATTGCCAGGCCACCTTCCAAATCGGAGACAAGACTCACACCGGCAAGGGCTCCGGCAACGGACCGATCAACTCGCTGGTTCATTGTATGGATGCGCTTGGATTTAAAGATTTTAAAGTCACGGATTACCGCAGTCACGCCCTCCGCGGCGGGTCGGATGCTGATTCTGCCGCTTACGTGCAAATCACCTGCGGCGACCAACTCATCTGGGGCTGCGGACTGGATTCCTCCATCGAACAGGCCGCAGTCAAAGCCTTGATTTGTGCCTGGAATCTCGCCCATCCTAAAAAATGACTCGTTTTTCCACCTGTTTGATCATCCTTTTAACTGGGCAATTCTCCGCCCAATCGGCTGATAATCCTGATTCAACAGGGTACCATGCCGGACCCAACGGGGTACAATCTGCGACCCAACAGGGTACAATCAACATCACCTCCTGGAATTTGGAACATTTCGGATCGCCGGGGCGGGGTTTTGGTTCTGGCTACGGTGGTTTTGGACGCGGATCAATCCCGGAACGTTTCAACGAACTGCCGCCGCGAACCACTCAGCAGTTGCAGGCGATTGCCACTTTTATCCAGAATGATCTCGGATCGGATATCATTGCCCTTCAGGAATTGGGTATCACAAGCCAAAGACTGGGGCGCTCGCTCTGCGCCCCGCTGAATGAGGTAGTGAACTACCTGGAGCAACAAAAGGGTAATCCATCGAAATGGGCTTATTTCATCCCGCAGGTGGAGGTCACCCCGCCCGAGGATGACGAAAAAAACGTAAATCTCGGCTTTCTCTGGAATCAAAAAAAGGTCCGCCTCCAGCGGGTTTTTGAAATGTCAGTGGGAAATCAAATCCTCGCCGGAAAGGAACTCTTTGAGCGAAAACCGCTGGTGGCATATTTCGAAACCATTTTGCCAGATGGCTCTGGCGGAATGGACTTTGTCCTCGTCAACGTCCATCTGGCCTCCGGTCAGGATCGGGATGAAAATCATCTGATTGCGATGACGCTAATTGAGTATCAAATCCAGCGGGATCTGGCCAGCCAGGCCGTCTCTGAACCCGCCATAGTCATTCTCGGCGACTACAATGACAATCCCGCTCGAGTAGGTCCAGATGGAGCATCACTGACCAGCCCGGCTTTGGTTGAGCATTTGAAATTTAAAGGATATACTGATTTAACCGCTCCCGAGATGAAGTTTACGAGAATGGACGCCCGGCTCAGCAGCCTGATCGACCATGTCTGGCTGAATCAATCGGCCTACAATCTGCTCGCCAAACCAACCGCCACCATCAACAAACCGGGGGGCGGTCTGCTCGGCAAACCGGAACTGTTTGCGGAGTGGCGACTAACCTTCAGCGACCATTTTCCGATTACGTTTCAACTGCTGACTGGTCCGGATAACGATCCTGATTTCTTTGACTAACGCGGCTGGCGGGAGGTAATGGGCCAGAGTTTGGAAATCAGGGCTTATTTCCCGTTTTCCTTCAACCAACTGGAAATTTCGTCTTTTGAGGAAAATTCCAGACCATAGTTCTGATCTTCAGGGTTTACCAAAAGCGTAAAGGTGGGTTTGGGTCATTATGTAGAGCGTACCGTTGGCGACGACGCAAGTCGAGTAGATCGGAGACGGGAAACTTATCGTGGTTGGCTCTTCATATTTTTTTCCTGTCTTGAGAATGACGAGTTCGCCGTCTTCGTTGCCCAGGAGAATTTTGCCATCGACAATCATGGTCGAACTCCAAATGTGGGAGTAGGTGTCGTGCTCCCAGTATTTCTCGCCGGTTTCAGCATCTAGGCAGAAGATTCGTCCAGAATAGTCACCGACATATATAAGACCTTCGTGGATGGAGGGTGTGGAGATGGAACGACCAATCTCTTTGAACTGCCAGACGATGGCTTTTTCACCGTCGCCCTTTGAGGGATCGATGCAGGTGATCGCACCGACGCCTTCACCGTGTTCGGGATCCTGACCGATCACGACATAAAGCTTGTTGTTGTAAATCACCGGAGAGGAGATGATCTCCGACGGACCAGGATAGGTCGCGTATTTAATCGGCTCGATACCCGAATCAGCGATTCCATCGATTCCCTTGATTGAATCCCTAAGCAATTCCAGATCCTGTTTTACCTTCGGATTCTTGTGAGAAATCGTGTATTCGATTCGATCAGGATTCTTATCGCCATTTTCATCAACATCGTTCGCAGAAACCGACCCAACATTCGGCAAGGCCGCTATCTTCTCCTTCAGGGATTTGTCGTAGTCTTTTGATTTCGCTCTAATGAGGAATCTGTATTCGATGGGGCAGGAATCAACCTTCCAGAGCGTGTTCATGACACTGAACTCCTCTCCTCCATCTTTTTCAACGGTTAACTCATTGGCGTCAAAACCGTAAGCTATACCATCACCCCCACCGAAGATGACGGTATCCTTGCCTGCGAGCATACCATGGGTAGGTGAAGACCAGTTGCAGTGCATGGTGCGTTCGCTGATGCCCTCAGCTTCCTCGGCAGCCAGTTCACCAGTCTCGCGGTCAAGGGCGACGAAGGTCGGAGCTGTGGGATTCGGAATATTAATGTGCGACCAGTCGACCCCGTTTGAGGTGCTGACCCAGACATGTTTGTCGGTCAAAACAATAGTGCTTGAGGTAACGTTATGCGGGAAGACACCGAGTTCCGTACGCATGTCGTAACCCCACACAATGTCGGCCGCTTTATTGCCGAGAGGCAGAGCCTCCACCGAACCTACTTTCTCAAGACCACCAGCGAGGTATTTGCCCTCATCGGTAAAGGGTCCATCATTGCCGTCACTCATGCCATACACATCGAGGCAAAGGAGTTCGCAGCGATTCGTGACGACATAACCGTATTTGCCATCGACAACGACTGAGGAACAAATACCGAGATATTCCCAGTCGTTAACTTTTCCGGCGTCCAGTTTGGGAACGGCCAATTGCCAAAGAAACTCACCTGACTTCTCGTCGAAGCACATCACGATGCTGTGGTCGCCCTTGATCGCGGGATCACGGGGTTTTTCATTATTGGTGCCGATGAAGACACGACCGTCCTTCACCGTCGTGGTGCCGTAGGATTGCGAGCCCATTTCGGTGGCCCATTTCAGGCCCTTGGCACCTTCAACTTTGCCATCCTTGTCAATTTCGCCAGGCGCAAAGTCAAATGAAATTCCTTTGGCTGGCGAGACCATGTTGCGAGTGCCATCCACCCCCCAAGTCGGCCAGTCGCCGCCGCCTTCAGCACCTGTCGGAGTTGGTTTGGGGGTCTTGGTTTCATCCGCGTGGATCGGATATGATACTAGGGCGAGCCCGGCGATGATTGTGAGGATGGTTCTTTTCATGAAAATCTATTTTACACTACAAAAAATTCAGAGGAATTCGAGGTATTATTTCTCATTTGGCACAACTGAGAGGTTGTCAACATAGACACTCTTCATACTTTGCGGCGAGAAGCCGAAGATGCCGGGACAACCTTCCTTGTGGGCGTCTTTGTGATTAAACTCAAGGGTCCAGGCCTCGGGCTCGGGCTCGCCCTTGACCCAGGCTTTGGCGCGGACGACGCCACTGCCATCCTTGGCTACATCGACTCTCGTCTTCAGCGTGTACCATTTGTTCGCGGCAATCGGGAAGGGTGCGGTCACGGCGATGCGTTCCTGATTCGAGCTGATCTCAAGCACTCCCGCGTTGCCCATCAAGGAGATGATGTAGCGCTGGTTAATGAGACCGACGGTTGATTTGATGCGCCGGGTTCCGTCCGTCATCATGTCGGCCTGTACGGTGTATCCCGAAGAGTCGGGCGATCCGATAAAAGTGAGCGAACGCTGGAAAATGACGCGATCAAGCGTCTTCGTAAGCACCTTGTTGCCTTCCAACTCGCGGATGTCAAACTTCAGGCGTGCGCCAATCCAAGAGAGCGGAGGAAATGCATACCCGTCCTCGCCAATCTTCGCGTCCTCGAAATCGACGGTGAAGGGAATCTTCGGAGCGACGCGCCCGCGCAAAATTCCAGAAAGCCCGCCCGAGGTAACCTTCCAAGCACCGGCCGAGTCTTTCGCTGAGGCGGTCGTGGTGATGGTATTACCCACGAAGCTGGCATCCATGGTTGATTTTACCCTCGCAGTCGGGGGGATAAAAGTCTCCCAAGTAGTTACTTCGTCGTCACCTAGAGGCCGGATCTTATTGCCGTTCGCATCGGCCACAAATACCCGCACCTTCGCCGAATCCCCGGCAGTGAGGAGAACATCGGCGGGAATGGTCATGAGTTTCGCTGGTTCGCCTGGCTCGGGATGGGGATTCGCTGGTGCTTCACCATACTCAATGCCGGTGTTTTTGATTTCGAAGGCGTAGAGTTTCTCGGTGGTGTGAACATAAACCCGGCCGTTGCAGAGTGCAGGAGAACCTATGGCGTTGCCCTCAAGCTTGATGGTGTGCTCGATGACGGGCTTGTCACCAGTGACGTTGACCACGAAAAAATCACCTGGTTGCGTCGGCAGATAAAGACGACCGTCGGCAAAGAGAGGCGAGGCATGGAGCTGCGAGTTGACAAGCTTCTCCTCCCAAAGGACCTTTCCCGTCGCTGCGTCGAAACACACGAGGACACCAATTTTAAGCATTTGATAGATTTTACCATCGTGCAGCACGGGCGAGCTGGTGAACATCTCCATGGGCTGCCGCCAAGCCTCGACGGTGGGAGCGAGTAATGGACCACCCCCTTCAGCCGGGTCGACCTTGCCATCCACTTTGTTCAGATCGGCAGGCAGTTTCAATGCGAAAGCACGTCCCATTTCGGTAGAGTCAAGGTTCTCAGTGCCGTGGATCGAAAAAATAACGTCACCGAAAATCACGGGCGAGGCATTAACACCCCCAATAGTGGCCTGATAGCGCCAGAGAGGGGTTCCATCCTTTGCATTTACACAAACGACGTTGCCGCAGCCCGTGCCCGCATAGAAGACCCGTTTACCCTGCACGGTCGCCAGAAGCGGGGTACTGAAGGAGGAATCCTTGAGGAAGGGCGCTCCCACTCCAGGGGTCGAAGACCAGACATGTTCACCAGTTTTTTTGTCCAGGGCGAGGAAGCGGTCTTTTGCCGGGCCGTCCGCTCCCCAGTAGCTCGTCACAGCGTGTATGATGACTATGTTGCCGTCGATCACAGGAGCACCTGCTCGCGCGTTCGGGAAAGTGAGTCGCCCGAATCTTTCCATCGCGGACACTTCCCACAAGATGTCACCCGCCTTCGAGTAGCAGGTCACGAGACCGTGGGCGGTCGCCGCAATGATGTTTTCCGTTTCGGGATCGACCGTCACCGAACCGATCGTGTAGCGATCATAAACCGTATCGGACATAAAATCGTGAGTGGTCCGCTCCCAAATGACTTTGCCGCTTTTTTCTTCGCGGGCCTGCACCACTTCGACGAGATCCGGTCCCTTCCCGCGGTAACCCCAGGAATAAATGCGGCCATTGTGAACGACTGGAGCGCCCTGAGAAGCGATCGCGTCTGTCCAGATCGGCTCGGGATTAAAGGCGTATCCTTGATAGC
>JBGSJM010000169.1:0-8152 GCA_041742015.1 Verrucomicrobiales bacterium
GAGTCTTCCCCACCCCGGTAGGTCCGCAGAAAAGCAGAACTCCGATGGGTCGATTTGGGTCATTTAAACCCGTCGCGAATTTCGCCACGATTCGGATGATTGTTGTGATGGCGGCTGGCTGGGCAATGACTCGCTCCGAGAAAAAGTCCTGCATCTCCTCAGGATCGAAGGGAATGTCACTGTAGGTTAGAAATTCAGGCAATCCGGAATACTTGGAAAAAAAGTCCTCAATTCGATCAATCGAAATTTCATTGACCCGATCCTCAATCGCCTTATCAACTACACCGGACATAAATTCGATCACTTTTCCGGGAAAGGCCACATAGGGTTGAAAACGCTGGAATAGGCCATATACGCGGGCAGAGGCCATTGGGCTAAAGATCACCTTGTCATTTCGCGAGAAGCTTTCTGCGGCCAGCTTCAAAATCTGCTTGGATTTTGCGGTGTTAAAAGAATCTAGCTTTAGAACCTGAAACTGATCGGTCAGGGAGGGAAGTAGTCTCTGACAGGCATCAAATTCCTCCGGAGTTGCCTCGACCACCACTCTTAACTCCCCATGTTTCAAATACGGCAGAAAAAAGGCCGCCAGGCTGCTTTCGATCTCAGTTCCGCCGAGTCTGGTTAGTTCCGAAAGGCTTTCCAGACAAAGAACTCCCTCAATCTGGGCCATTTGCCGGATCACCTCCTCGAGCCGTTCCTCCCACTGCCCCAGCCAGCGCATCCCAGCGATAAGGCGACCTCCGCTTGTCATCCAAAACCTCCGCCGTTCGCTGTTGGTCTCCAGGATTCGCTCGACCTTGCGTGCAGCTTCGATAAGGATCGAGGTTTTGCCGCAACCAGATGGCCCTACGATACATACCGAGGCGTTCTCCTCGTTGAGCAGTCGGGCTAACCGCAACACCTCATCCTCCCTTTCCCAAGTGTTGGTCCGTTTCCGAAAGGCTTCGGAACCGATGTGATCCGCAATATCCGAAAGCGGCTTTAAATCGCGTTGGGACTGCTGCTTGCTATTCGGCTCCTTCACCGAGATCGTGATTTGTTCCAATTCCACAGGCCCGGGATTCAAATAGCGAGAGAGTTCCTGAGGATTTTTACCTGACAAAACCCGCTGCGCAATATGGATGGCCAGCTTTTCGTAGCTGTCATCCCGATGGTAGTCAAAAAAGATCCCCAGCGATGGCAAACAACCCACCGGAGTATCGTTTTCCCGCTTCCCGATGATGCAAGGCATTCGAAACTGCATCGGGTCCAGGCAGGGATAACGCCGTCCGCTCTCAATGTATTCAGGCAGGAGGGAGAACCTCA
This sequence comes from Verrucomicrobiales bacterium, assembly GCA_041742015.1. Lineage (GTDB taxonomy): Bacteria > Verrucomicrobiota > Verrucomicrobiia > Verrucomicrobiales > DEV007 > Arctic95D-9. The sequence continues at coordinate 1,306 of JBGSJM010000169.1, forward strand.
GCATCCGCAGCTCTGAGTCAAAAAAGTCAGGGGCGAACAACCTCCAGGAATCGGTCTTGGAAAGATACCCGAAATATTCTTTGATCTGCGCGACCGCATCTTTGACCGTCCGGCAGGTAACCACCACATCATCATAGCCGTCATCGATCACCCGCACGGTGACCGTATCCTTGCCGCATTGCCAGGAACAAATCGGAAATCTAAAAACAGTAGCCATGGGAATATATAAGCCGACGCCCACCCTACACCCGGTTTTGAATTCGACAAAAGCTCCCGGCAAAGAGCGCTTGAAAAAAGAACTCCTTCACCTACGCCAAACCAACACGCACCTGACCAACCTACTCCTGCTCTACCTCACCTTATTCGCAACCGTTGCCTTCGCTGAAGAAGATGGATTTGTTTCGATCTTTAACGGCAAGGACTTCACCGGTTGGAAAGGCCCCGTCGACAACTACGAGATAATTGATGGCACGATTGCTTGTAAAGCGGGCAAGGGCGGAACCATTCACACCGAGGAGGAATATACTGATTTTGTCGTCCGGCTGGAGATCAAGATCCCGGCGGGCAGCAACAACGGCCTGGCGATTCGCTATCCGGGACAGGGCGACACGGCTTATGTTGGCATGTGCGAGTTGCAGGTTCTCGACGATAATGCACCAAAATATGCCAAACTCGATCCGCGCCAATACCACGGATCTGCCTACGGAATGGCCGCTGCAAAACGTGGGCACTTGAAGCCAGCAGGTGAATGGAATGTGCAGGAAGTCACCGTAAAGGGCAGCACCATTAAAGTCGTACTCAATGGCGAGACCATTCTCGACTGCGACCTGGGCAAGGTGGACATGGCCGAAGTGATGGCCAAAAGCGCTCACCCGGGAGCCGCGCTGACCAAGGGCCACTTCGGATTTGCCGGGCACAATGATCCCGTGCAGTTCCGCAATATCTTCATCAAAAAACTGTAATCAGGATAGTCCTTTGAGACCCAAAAGGGTACGATCAGCGACCCAACAGGGTACAATGGCTACTTCCTCCCTTTCCGAATCCGGTCCAGAATCCCTGCATTGCTGGATGGATCGAAGCGTTTCAGAGCTTCCCGCTGGTGGCCAATTACCTCGGTGATTCCCTTTTTGCCCAGGATCAGCATCTCAAGCATTTGTTCCTCGCTGAAAACCGCTTCCTCGCCACTGCCTTGCATCTCGATCATTTCGAGGCTTTCAGTCATGGCATAGTTAAAATCAACCGTCGCCCCGTGATCTTCCGGATAGTTGAGATCGAGGATGCAGCTTTTTTGCCAGACCCCGGCACTGATGGCAGCAGCGAGCTGGCTCATTGGAGATTTTTTCAACATCCCAGCCTCGATAAACCGCAAAAAAGCCATTTCTGCCGCCAGACAGGCACCGGTAATAGATGCGGTGCGAGTCCCACCATCGGCCCGGAGAACATCACAATCGACCCATAGGGTGCGTTGCCCGAGCGCCTTCAAATCCACTACCGCCCGGAGGGAGCGGCCCACGAGGCGCTGGATCTCCGAGCTGCGCCCATCGATGACGCCCCGACTGATATCCCTCGGTTTGCGCTCCAGGGTGGAATAAGGGAGCATGCTATACTCCGCAGTGAGCCAGCCACCGGGAACATTTTGTTGCATCATCCAGCGCGGGACCCCGTCAGAAAGCATCGCCGCGCAGATCACCTGGGTGTCGCCAAAACTCACCAGGACACTGCCGTGGGCATTTCCAGCGAAATCCAGGTGAAAATTAATCGGGCGAATTTGATCAGCTGCTCTTCCATCGATACGTTCCATAATCGTTAACGATGCTTAATTTCCCAGAGATTGCAATTGAAACAGAATTCTCAGTTGCAGCCCGTGGTTCCTTCCACGATCTGTTCCCTCCCCCGGGCTCGATGCCCGTTTCTATGTATTTCGCTGATGGGCCGGGCACTTGAAAAATTCGAACAGTTTACGATTGACGTGATTCTCGACAAACGTCGAGGATTTCGAGCCGGTCTGTTTCGCCTTTTCCTGGTGGCGCTCTCGAAATTATACGGCAAACTGGTCGATCTGCGACTCTGGCTTTACCGAAACCGCGTGCTTCGCGAGCGGAATCTGGGCTGCCTCGTCGTCAGTATCGGCAATTTGACCGTCGGCGGTACCGGAAAAACTCCGGTTGTCGAAAAATTTGCCCGCTCCCTGAAGGACGGCGGACGCCGGGTCGCGATCCTCAGCCGGGGCTACAAATCGGTCAAACAACCTTTCCTGAAGCGACTGATCGGAAAGCTCCAGGGAAAAAATGAAATCGACCCGCCCCGCGTCGTATCAGACGGGAAATCCCTCCTGCTCGATTCCAGAACTGCCGGGGACGAGCCCTATATGCTGGCCGCAAATTTGAAAGACGTACCGGTCGTGGTTGATAAAGACCGGGTAAAATCCGGGAAACACGCCATCTCTGAACTCAATTGCGACACCCTGCTCCTGGATGATGGTCTCCAATACCTGCGCCTCAAACACCGGCTCGATATCGTGCTCATCGATCGCTGGCAGCCCTTTGGCACCGGACGCCTTCTCCCCCGGGGAACTCTTCGGGAACCCGCCAAAAACCTGAAGCGGGCCTCCTATATCTTCATCACCAAATGCAATGGCGAACCCAATGACGAATTGGTGGAAAAAATCCGGACCCTGAACCGCACCGCAGAAATCATCGAGTGCGAGCACTGTCCCCAATACCTCCAGCACATCGAGACCCGCCAGGCCCTTCCTCTCGACACTTTGCGCGGAGCCCGGGTCGGCACCGTGAGCGCCATCGCCGTGCCAGAGAGTTTTGAGCACGGCGTCACCAAACTCGGGGCCACCATCGAAGTCACCTGCCGGTTTATGGACCACCACCGCTTTACCCAACAGGAAATCATTGAATTCATCAACGAATGCGTGAAAAAGGGTGTTGATTGTATTATCACCACGGAAAAAGACGCCGTGCGATTTCCCCGCCTTGCCCGGATGGATATCCCGATCTATTTTCTCCGGGTTGAGATCGGTATCCTCAGTAACAAAGAGAGCTTTGACCAATGTATCAACCGGATTTGCCGGCCACCCACTACCATGGCACCACCGAGGAATTTCTTTTAGTAATGAGTGACGACCCACAGATTATTTTCGCAGCCTTTGAATTTCTGGATACGATCAAAGATTTCTTCGGAAATCTTTCCGATACCATTGGCGGTTTTTTGGGCTCGCTCTTCGACCGCATCCTTCAATCCATCCGGGGCTGGGGCCACTGGGTGATTTGGACCTGCTCGATCCTTTTGATGGTCTTGGGCTTTCTGGGCACCATGCTCCCATTTCTGCCAGGGACTACCTTCATTCTTGCCGGCTGCTGCCTCCACTATTTCGCCCTGGGTTTTAATGAAAGTGGCCTTTCGCTGATTTCCCTGATCTTAATTGCGGTGCTTTACATTGCCTCCATCGTCCTGCAAAACCTCAGCGGAGCGATTGGGGCCAAATGGTTTGGCTCCAGTAAATGGGGGATTTTCGGGGCGATTCTCGGGGGCATCATTGGCATGTTTTTTTCCCTGCCCGGACTTATCATTGGTCCCCTCATCGGCGTTTTTATCTTCGAATTAATTTTCGGGCAGAAAAAGATCAAAGAGGCGGGCAACTCCACCATGGGAACCGTGTTGGGAGGCGGAGCCGGGATCATTTCGAGCGTTGTCCTCGGGCTGCTCATGATCGCCTGTTATCTGATCGACGTTTTAGTTTTGAAATAAAAAACGGCCTCAGAGTTGCAAAAATAAATCTTTCCTACTAATCTCCAAAATGGTTCGGCATAACGTATTTTTCTGGCTCGATGATTCCCTCAACGACACAGAGAAGTTATCATTTGAAGGAGGTCTTCAGGCGCTAACAAAGATTAGCGTGATCAAAAAAGGGTATTTCGGGAAAGCGGCGCAAACGCCCGTTCGTCCGGTGACCCAGAACTCCTACGATTATGCCCTTTTCCTCGAGTTTCTGGATGTGGAACAGCATAATGCATATCAGATTCATCCCGATCATTCCCTGTTCGTCGAAAAATTTTCCAAATGGTTCAAAGAAGTTCGAGTGTACGATACTGAATTGGCCACCAACTGAGCAAAAACAATAAATCACACCACCACTTACCTTCAAATTTCCAAATGGAAGTAACGATTATTAACAGTTCCAAAGAAAGGCTCGATTACGACTTTCACGGAGACCCTACCGACACATCACTACTCGTCATCATCGGGCACGGTGTAACTGGCAACAAAGACCGGCCTTGGGCCATCGCCCTGGCAGATGCCATTGCGGCGGCAGGTTATGGAGCGCTCCGCTTTTCCTTCTCAGGAAACGGCAACTCCGAGGGGGATTTTGCAAAGTCCACCATCACCAAGCAGATCAAAGATCTTCGAGCCATTGTCAACGCTGCCGAAGAAGCTGGTTATCACAAAATTTGCTACATCGGTCACAGCATGGGAGCTGCCGTCGGTATCCTCGCTACGACCAAGGATGAGCGCATTGAACTTCTCGTCTGTCTCGCTGGGATGGTCGATACCAAGCGATTCTGCGAAACTGAATTTGGCAGTGAAACACCTGGGAAAGGCTTTATGTGGGGAGATAAAAAATGTCCTCTTTCCCAGGAATTTGTGGACGACATGCTGAAAATAAAAACCGTCATCGGAAAAACCGAAAAGATCGAAAGTTCCTGGTTAATCGTTCACGGAGATGCTGATGACTTGGTTCCCGTGCAGGAAGGGCGGGAACTTTATGCCAAGTGCTTCGAGCCAAAACACTACGTGGAAATTCCGGGAGGCGATCACGTATTCTCCGGTCCCGCCCTCGATGTCATGTGCAAAGCCGTCGTTGACTGGCTTCGGGAACAGCAAATCTAAGATCGCTATCCTTGCCCGATCGAGACCCATCCACCTTGCGCAGTGCCCGTTGGTTTGCACCTGACGATCAGCGTAGCTTTGGCCACCGTTCCCGTCTGAAACAGATGGGGTTTGACACGGATGATTTCCGCAACAAACCAGTGATCGGCATCCTCAACACCTGGTCGGAGGTGAATAACTGCCACACCCATTTTCGCGAGCGGGCTGCGGAAGTGAAACGGGGGGTCTGGCAGGCGGGTGGTTTCCCCCTGGAAATACCCGTCATGTCGCTCTCAGAGAGCTTCATGAAACCCACCAGCATGTATTATCGCAATCTCCTCGCCCTCGAGGTAGAGGAAACCCTGCGGTGTTATCCCATCGATGGGACTGTGCTGATGGGCGGTTGTGACAAGACCGTGCCGGCCTTGATCATGGGGGCGACCTCGGCCAATATCCCGTCGATTTTCTTCCCGGCCGGACCGATGATGAAGGGCTGCTGGCGGGGCGAAAAAATCGGCTCAGGAACCGATATGTGGCGCTACTGGGCGGAAAGACAGGCCGGGAATCTTTGTGACGATGGCTGGAATGAACTCGAGGACAGTATCGCGAGATCCCCGGGCCATTGTATGACGATGGGGACGGCCTCGACCATGACCGCCCTGGCCGAGGCGATGGGGCTCTGCCTGCCCGGATCAACCTCGATCCCGGCGGTTCACTCCACCCATGCGCGGATGGCTTCAGCCTGTGGGCGGCAAATCGTGGAACTGGCCTGGGACAAGGTCAAACCCCGCGACCTGCTCACCGAAAAAGCCTTTCACAATGCCATTGTCACCGACATGGCTCTCGGCGGATCAACCAATGCCATCATTCACCTCATCGCCATGGCTGGCAGGGCCGGAATCAAACTCGATCTTGATTTGTTTGACAAAATTTCCCAGCAACTCTCGGTGATCGCCAACGTCCGGCCTTCCGGCGAATATGTCATGGAGGAGTTTTACGATGCGGGTGGGATTCTTGCCCTCCTCAAGCAGGTCGAAAAACACCTCCACCTCGACTGCATGACCGTAAATGGAAAGACCCTCGGCGAAAATCTGGAGGGAGCGGAAGTCTTTGATAGCGATGTGATTCGAACCCTGGATAATCCCGTGGCCAAAACAGGCGGAACTTTTATTCTCCGGGGCAATCTCTCGCCGGATGGCTGTGTCATCAAGCCCACCGCAGCCGATCAGCGCCTCCTTCAGCACAAGGGACCTGCTGTGGTCTTTGCGGACTATGGTGATATGAAAAATCGACTTAATGACCGCTCTTTGAATCTGACCGCAGATCATGTCATTGTCCTTCAAAATGCCGGCCCCCTGGGTGCCCCGGGCATACCGGAATGGGGGATGCTGCCCATCCCTACCTATCTTCTGGAAGCGGGGGTTCGCGACATGCTGCGTATTTCCGATGCGAGGATGAGCGGCACCAGCTACGGAGCCTGTGTCCTGCACATTTCTCCCGAAAGCTCCATCGGTGGCCCGCTAGCCCTGGTTCGAGACGGCGATCTGATCGAGCTGGATGTCAAAGGTCGTCGCCTCCATCTCCACGTGAGTGATGAGGAACTGGCCGCCCGCCGAAAAGAATGGAAGCCGCGTCCAAGGAAATTTTCGCGGGGCTACGGCAAACTCTATGCCGATGAAATCACCCAGGCCCCAGAGGGCTGTGATTTTAGATTCCTCCATGCCGACGGTAGAGATGTTAATGAGCCCGATATCTATTAATCCGGCTGGAATTGACTCTTAATTAAAGAGGGTTCAATCCGTGATTGTACCCTGTTTGATGGTTGATTGTACCCTGTTCGATCACTATGGGGGGTTCCCCCACGTCAATCGGGAGTCGTCTATCGCCATGGGGGATTCCCCCACGTCAATCGGGAGTCGTCTATCGCCATGGGGGTTTCCCCCACGTCAATCGGGAGTCGTCTATCGCC
>JBGSJM010000170.1:0-6363 GCA_041742015.1 Verrucomicrobiales bacterium
CAACTCAATAATTTTTATGTCACCGGGCATCGACTGAGATTGGTGAAAAAGTCATTGCCTTTATCATCAACTAAAATAAAGGCGGGAAAGTCCACCACTTCGATTTTCCAGACCGCTTCCATGCCCAGTTCGGGAAAATCGAGCACTTCGATTTTTTGGATGTGATTTTGGGCGAGGATCGCTGCGGGTCCCCCGATCGAGCCCAGATAAAAGCCGCCATATTTTTTACAGGCATCGGTAACTTGCTGGCTGCGATTTCCTTTTGCAATCATTACCATGGAGCCACCTTGGGATTGAAATAGATCGACATACGAATCCATTCGGCCTGCCGTGGTCGGGCCGAAAGAACCACTCGCCATCCCATCAGGAGTTTTCGCCGGTCCGGCATAATAAATCGGATAGTCCTTGAAATACTGGGGCAGTTCCCTTCCCTGATCAATGATTTCCCGGAGCTTCGCATGGGCGATGTCCCTAGCAACAATGATTGTTCCGGTCAACTCCAGAGCGGTGGTGACCGGATATTTCGAGAGTGTCTCCCGTATTGATGTCATTCCGGCATTTAGATTGATTTTTACCCCATGGAACTTGTGGTCTTTCCATTTCTCTGGAATAAACTGCCCGGGATTATCCTCAAGCTTTTCCAAAAATATGCCATCTCTGGTGATTCGAGCTTTAGCCTGGCGATCTGCGGAACAGCTTACCCCCAGCCCTACGGGACAGCTTGCTCCGTGCCGGGGCAGGCGGATAACCCGGATGTCATGAGCAAAATATTTTCCACCGAATTGTGCGCCAATGCCAATCTCCCGCGCTTTTTCGAGGAGAACTGCCTCCATTTCGAGGTCCCGGAAGGCGACCCCATGTACATTTCCTGTTGTAGGCAGCTCGTCCAAGTATCGAGCAGAAGCCAGTTTTACCGTTTTCAACGTTGCTTCGGCACTGGTGCCGCCAAATACCCAGGCGAGGTGATAAGGAGGACAGGCGGAAGTTCCGATTGCCCTCATTTTTTCGACGCAAAAAGCAATCAACCGGTCCCGGTTGAGGAGCGCCTTGGTTTCTTGGTAAAGGAAAGTTTTGTTGGCAGATCCTCCGCCTTTGGTCATAAAAAGAAACTGATACTGAGATCCTTCCGTCGCGTAGATATCTGTCTGGCAGGGGAGGTTACTTTTTGTGTTTATCTCTTCAAAGAGAGATAAAGGAGCCAATTGGGAATAGCGGAGATTCTCCTCCTGGTAGGTTTTCCAAACACCTTTGGCGATAGCCTCCTCGTCACCCCCACCTGTCCAAACATTCTGCCCCTTTTTTCCAATAATGATGGCGGTTCCCGTATCCTGACAGCCCGGAAGAATCCCGCGGGCCGCGATTTCGGCATTTCTCAGCAAAGTCAATGCAACCATTCGATCATTGTCACTGGCGGTGTCATCATCCAGGATCGAGGCTACTTGCTTCAGATGGGAGGTCCTCAGTTTAAAAGAAATAGCCTTGATCGCCTCATTGGTCAAAAAGGTCAGAGCTTCAGGCTTTACCTGCAAGATTTCCTGTCCCTGAAACTTAGTGGTTCCGACGAAATCGGTGGTGAGCCGGACATATTCAGTGGGATCTTCGCTAAGTGGGAATGACTTTTGATAATAAAATTCGGACATGACGCTTTTCTTGCGATGGTTTGAAGAAAAACTGGATTAAGTCTCAGTTAAGATCTGTTTTCAAATGAGATACCGAGGACAGGACTCGAACCTGCACACCAAAGGCACTTGATCCTAAGTCAAGCGTGTCTACCAATTCCACCACCCCGGCATACGGTCGGATGAACCGTTTAAAGATGACACGGAGGGGAGATAACTCAAGTGCTGAGTTTTGAACCAATCATTATTTCCAGCGATCTGGTTGGAATCAAGAGGGCTATGCCAGCTGCTTTGCCTTGTCTCATCAGAGAAATTAGGGAATATTGAATCGGTTGATTCGTCTTGTGTCTGATTGTGAGTCCGAAGTACAATATTTTCAATTTCACTGAGTCTTATCGAAACGCCGAGCATAAACATACGATCTTGCTGCCGGTGCTGATGGGGTTGGTGGTCTTGGTTTGTTTTTGGTTGGTTACAAAAACTCGTCCCACCACAAGAAAAATGGTTGTTGGTAGGGCTATACCGGAGGCTGTTGCCAAAACCGAAGCGGTCATCACGGCCCCTCCCAAAATAAAGATAGATTTTGACTCAGCGCTGGCTCCCCCCCCGCTGATTGATCCATTGGTAGCATACCCTGATTTAATCCCAAAAACGGGTGGCGAAGGCAGGCAAGTTCCAATGGCGAAGCTCATTCAGCCACCACTGGTTTCAAGAGAGGGATTGCCCCTTATTGCCGCAATGGCCGTTGAAAAATTCACTGATTGGATGACACCCACAGAATTGAACGACTACATCCTGGCTCTTAATCAGGGACACCCAATTTCCTTCTGGGAGCGGGGGTATTGGATTGTTTCAGTGGAAGGTCGCTGGGCTGAAAATCGCCAGGAGTATCGGATTGTCTTCGAAAAAACTCCGCCAAATTCAGATTTTCAATGGAGGTATCGAATCGCCCAATCGGGAGAGACCTTCTTCCAGAACATCGCGGAACTAGGACGAGAAGGTTTTTCGCTGGTTCAGAGCCAATCTTTTGAGTTGCCTAATAGGATGCTCCATTACCAGGCTGTCTGGCAGAAATTCAAGCAATAAAAAACCTCCCGCCTTTCGGGGGAGGTTTTTATTGGCAGCACTAGTAGGGGTAAGGGAAAGTTTTCTTCGACCTAATATTCCAAAGCTATTTCCGAGTTGTCGGCCAGGATGTATTCGCTCGCAGCATCAAGGCGGCTTGATGCTTTCTCCAACCACTGTGAAATCTGCACTTCAGCGAAACGTGGCAATGAAGAAATTTGAAGCAGAGCCGAACCCAATTCGAGTCCAGTGCTTTCGAGCGCGGTTTCAAGGGCTTCAGAAATCGCCGGGAACTTGATGTCAATGCACCCCAGATATCGAATCATTTTCTCGGCATCGCTTCCTTTCCATTTGATCTCATCCCGATCATGCATCGCAAGGTGAGTGATTAGGTAATCAGCGGAGTCGCTGAATAGCTCAACGAGATCAAAGATTTCCTCATTGCATCGGGTGCCTCCGGTATTGGGGATAACAAGAGTCATTTCGGCACCGTTTTCAGAAAGGAGGTTGTCCAGTTCGGTGCTTTCACAAAAATCAGCCCAAGTGCGTGCTCCGCCAGTGTGAATGTCGGCGACGATTGCGTCATACTTATTAAGTAATTTGATGATAGCGCGGGGTGACAAACCTTCTTCGAGGTCCCAATATCCCATTCCCATTTCTTCGTCGATGTTTTCCTCGTCAGAGGTCACCAAATAGGTGTTTACATCGCAAATAGAGGCAAGGTGGTGGTAGATGGCTCGAGAGACACAAGTTTTCCCGGAGCTTTCCAAATCATTTACAACAACAATTAGTCTTTTCATGGTAGTTACAAAAATCTATATGGATAATAAATTTTATAAAAAAATAATCAAGGAAAATAATCAATATTTCTTAACTAATTATATTATTTATCTATGAGCGTAATTTCTAGAATTTTTCAGAGACTTCGATTCAACGGTGCCGCCGCAAAATCTGCCGAGCGAGGTGCAGATCGGACATGGTTTGCCGAATAATTCCGCGATTTTCAAAACGCCGGGCTGAGGATAATACGGGAGGTTTTACGGCAATAGTCTTGCCGATGCGATTCATCCGGATAGAGAAGTCCAGGTCTTCTCCGTAGGGCAGGGTCGGGTCAAACCCGTTTAAAAGCTGAAAAGTCTCCCGGCGGACAAACATTCCCTGATCACCCAAAAAAATTCCGAAATACTTCGAACGAATATTTGCCAGGTGGCAGGTGGCTCTTAGAAAGGGGGATCGAGAATCGAAGAACCGGTAACACGCTCCGCCTAGCATTTCGGGGTTAGAATCGAGAGATGTGAGCAAGTTGTCGATGGTAGCCTTCGGAATCAAGGTATCCGCGTGGAGGAATAAAAATACATCTCCCTGGGCGAGTGCGGCTCCGCAATTCATTTGGGCGGCCCTGCCTTTCGTGGGATGTTGAATGAAGGAACATCTCCCATGGATAGTGGATTCTGTGCCATCCGTACTGCCTCCATCAACGATCAGTGTTTCATGTCTGTTTCCCAAAGCTTTAAGCGTTTTTTCCAGAGTGGTGACCTCGTTAAAGGTTGGAATGATGACTGAAAGGGTTGTCACAATTCGAGAAATGGAACATCATTCTGTTGCCCCAGCAACCTTAGATGCGTCTTCGCCGAAACCTTGACCATCCGTGCGGAGTGTTTAAGATTGACAATCTTTGGTCGTCAAATAGTCCATCGCAGAGGCAAGCTTTAAAAAAGAAACAGTTATGAGATTCGGTATTATCGGTGCGGGTATGATTGCTAAGTTCCACGCCAAGGCAATAAACTCGATGGCAGACGGTCATTTGCATTCTTTCTACGGTCGACGAGCGGATGCGGTTGAGGCATTGGTTGCAGAACATGGTGGAAAAGGATATACCGACCTTGATGCGTTTCTAGCCGATCCAGAACTCGAAATCGTTACCATCGCCACACCCAGTGGAGCACACCTTGAGCCTGCCCTGGCAGCCGCAAGGGCAAAAAAACATGTGGTTTGTGAGAAACCCCTCGAGATTACGACTGATCGGATAGATCAAATGATTGCCGCGTGTGAGGGGAACGGAGTCACTCTTTCCGGTATTTTTAACCGCCGCTTTGCGCCAGCGGTTCAAGCATTAAAAAGTGCTGCTGATCAGGGGCGCTTCGGGCAATTAACCCTCTGTGGAGCTTATGTAAAGTGGTACCGGAGTCAGGCTTATTATGATTCGGGAGCCTGGCGAGGGACTTGGGCGCTTGATGGGGGGGGGGCCCTGATGAATCAGGGGATTCACACAATTGATCAATTGATTTACGTTGCCGGAGATGTGGTTGCAGTGTCAGCCTCGGCCACCTGTCTCATTCACGAAAACATCGAGGTGGAGGATACTATTGTCGCTGTTCTTGAATTCAAAAATGGGGCGCGTGGAGTTCTTGAGGCGTCGACAGCCTGCTGGTCTTCAACCGGGCATCCTGCTGAAGTGCATGTTTGCGGGCAAAAGGGCTCCGTCTTTTTGGTGGACGAAAGCTTTCGAGTTTGGGATTTTGCAGAAAAGTATCCGCTCGACGAGGCAATCAAAAGCACCCTAATGCTAACCAGCGAAGGAAAAGTTGGTATGGGGGCAAACGATCCCTCGGCAATCAATTTCAGCAGTCACCAAAAAAATTTCGAAGACGTGGTAGATGCAATCAAGCATGGACGACCGCCCAAGGTTGATGGAAAAGAGGCTCGCCGTGCTGTAGCTTTGATCAACGCGATCTACAAAAGTGCTCAGAATGGTGGTAATCGAGTTGAGGTTCGCTGAAAAGAGTCTCTATTCAATAGTCGACAGTACCCTGTTCAATTGGCGACAATACCCTGTTGAGTGTGAGGGGTATGTTCAATCTCCTGGGCTTATGATTTGTCCCAAGCAAATAGTGCCATCGCGTAAATAAGGCCCATGAGCAGGACTGCCAGAAAGGCAGTAACTCCAATGGGAAAAGCGCCCTGGCTGGTTTTAGAATATAGCAATTCTTTGTTTTTCTGAATATCTTCGCGAGTTGCTCCTTTTGCAGTCCAGTAGGGTACACTGGTCCAGAAAAATATCCGTGAAGGTGCACAGCCTAAAAAGGAACTGAATCGACCGACCACACCTTTTACAAACCACCGATGGGCCAGGGAATTTATCCCATTCAAGGTTTTATCCATTACCCGGTAAAAGCACCCAAAACCTTTGCGATAGAACCAATCAACATCCAGGTTGGTTGAGGCTAATTCAGGAGGATAAATCTTAAGCAGCATTAAACCTACAAAGGCGAGGGCGGAAAAAAACAGGAGTTGGGTTTGGGTGACAATGTGGGTAAAGGTATAGGGTTGGTCCACTGCGGCCACAGGATGGGGTAGGTGGGGATAGAGCCAGGTGTTTGGAAAGGAACCGTTAAAAATGCAAAGGGCCGCAGCTATTCCCATTGCCACCAGCATGTTTTGAGGCGCTTCCTTGCAGCGAATCCCGGAATCATGGGCGAAAAAGGCGAAAAATGGAATCTTGATCCCGGCGTGGTGGAAAACACCTGCTGCGGCAAACAACAACAACAGCCAGACAATTTTATGACCTTCATGTGCTGCGGCATTCATTACGAGCGACTTGCTGACAAATCCACTAAACAGCGGGAAAGCCGAAATTGACGCTGCTCCGATGATACAAAAAATCATCGTGATGGGCATC
>JBGSJM010000171.1:0-5491 GCA_041742015.1 Verrucomicrobiales bacterium
GGCGGCGGGACGCCACCGCCACGACAGGCGTTGCCGAACTTGCCCAATCCGACTTGAGGCTTTTTTGGTGAGAATTCCCATCCAATAATGCCTTTTTTGCGTCGACCTCTGTACAATCCACGACCATACAGGGTATAGTATTCGATTTCTGCTTGACGATGCGTTCGAGTTCTTTGGTCACGGAAACATTCATGAGAAAAGGTGGGAGATGAACCAGGATTGTCAATGTCTGTGATTTTCAGAGGAAGCGTCAGGCTCCAGTTACTAGTGCCTTCCGCGCAACGATGCGACCGGCTCATGGGTGTGCGGACTATCGACGGCTAAAAGAATTTTCGCTTCAAACGCAGGTGCGGCCTCAAGCTCTATGGCGAAGAGAGAGCCTTTAAGAAAGCAGGATAGCGGTGTTTTGCTGAAGTTTTTCGAATTACGAGGCTGACTTCATTTTTTTCTGTTGATCAGAGCTCACGCAAAGACGCGAAGACGCAAAGCGGGGTAGAGGAAGCACTTTAACTTTCTCTTAAAAAACTTTCCGTCCTAGCGTCTTGAGCGAAGTGGGCGTGAGATCCGTTCGATTTGGCCCGGAACCGCAAAAAAGGTGCCCCCAATCAAGGGAAATGATTTGAAATTGTCGGCTACCTCCATCACCATCAGTGACTCAGATTTGATGAAAAAGGAACCTTATTGCCCAACCACGCGATCCTTCATTGCTCCATCACTCTATTGCTCCATTCTTCTCGCGCTTGCCGCCCCCCTGAGCGCCGCGCCACCCCCGGAGTTGATCACCGTGCAGCAGCAGTATGAAAAGGCAGTCCTCGGGCCGCATGTGACCGAAAAAGCAGCTCTAGATACGAAATTCATCGCCGCGCTCACCAATGCATCCACCGCCGCCAAACAGGCGGGTCATCTGGACGAGGTGCTCGCCATCCGGGCTGAACAGAAACGACTCACCGAGAAACTCCCCATCCCTGATGACGATGCCGGGATTCCAGAGCCCTTGAAAAAGCTCCGCGGCATTTACCGGGAGCAACTCACCAAGATCGAAGCGCAGCGCACCGCCAATCACACCGCCCTGCTGCCCGATTACACGGGCAAACTCAAGGATCTGGAAATCCACCTGACCCGGGCCGACCGAATCGAAGACGCGATGGAGGTCAAAGCCTATCGGGAATCGCTCACCCTAATCCCCGCCGCTGCTGTCGTGCCTTCACCTGCGACGCCCGTTGTTTCCGTCGGTGCTGATGCCAGGACCGGTCGGACTTTCCCTCCTTCAGAGGACCGCAAAGTGGCGGAATGGGTGATGAGCCTGGGTTGCAGCTACTGGTTTCAGGTAAAGATTGACGGCCAGGATGTGAAAACCGCCTGGGGCGCACCAAAACTTCCCGAGGGGGCGATAGAGATTCATCAACTCCACGTCCAGTTCAGTAAACCCCCGGAAAAGCCTTACAAAAACCTCGATCCAATCGCTGGACTTCAGAATACGCGGGAGCTTTACCTCTATAATATGCCGATTACAGACGCGGATACCGAGGTATTCGCCTCCATGCCGAAGTTGAATCACGTCTATATCCAGCAGAACAAGGCCAAATTCACTGGCGAACGACTTGGTCTGCTGAAAGAATTGCCGGACCTTACCCGCCTAACGCTCGACGATTGCAACATTGATTCAAGAGGAGTCGCCGCCATATCAACTCTGCCCAATTTGGTCGAAATCTTGTTGGAAAACAGCTTGGTCACCGACAAGGATCTCCCAGAGCTGGCCAAGTTGACTGGATTAAAAACACTGAAGCTGGGGCTCACCAAAACTACGGTTGCGGGTTTGTCAAAACTCGGTTCCCTTACGCAACTGGTCAGTTTGGGCTGGACACCGACCCCAAAGAAGGCCAAGGCCGAGTTTCAACAGATCGCTACAGCGCTCCCCGGCATCAAATCCTTCAAGCTCACCTGCAAAGAAGAGAAATTCACGGAGGATGATGTGGCTGGACTTGCTGCTTTTACTGCGCTCGACAAGGTGGACATGGAAATGAACGCCTGCACCACGGAGACTTTTGCCGGGGCTGCCCGCATACCCACCCTCACAACACTTAAATGCTACATGACCAACAAGGTTAACGAGGAGTCATTCCTCGCGCTGAAAGCGAGTCAGAGCCTTGAAGTGTTCTTTGTCGATCGCGGCAACAACATCACTGGTGCATGCCTCCAACATCTCGCAGCGATCCCCACTCTGAAGACGCTGGGATTGTCCCGTTGCCCGAACATCAAGCCCGCTGAATTGACGTTTTCAAGAAAACCCGTCCGGACGTGGAAGTTGTCGTGACGCAGTAGATTCCAGTAAAATTGGGAAAAATGATTTGAGATTATCCCTACTAAGATCTCGCCTTCAACCACTCACCAATCTCTTCTTTCGAAGCAAACTCAAGAACAGCGTCGAAAAGCTCGTCGAGGAGTTTCGCTGAAAGAGCCGCTATCTGAGCCTGAATCGCATGGGTAAGCTTGCCAAAGCGTTTCTGCAAAAGCCGGATCGCCAATTCCACTTTTTCTTCGCGACCCTTTTCGAGGCCTTTTTCAAGACCCTCTTCAAGGCCTTTTTCGAGGCCTTCTGCCAGGCCTTCCTGCTTGGCAAATCTCTCCCAACTGGTTACGTATTTTGTCATCTCTGGAAATTTCTCTGATTTGAAGGTGCGGATTTCCCCGCGCAACTTTCTCTCCAAATCATCGCTCAAATGCATCATCCAGTCAAGGTAACGGAGGATGTCGAGTACTTCATCCCGTTCGTAATGGCGCTCATAAAGCATCCGTATGAGGCGCTTTTTGGCTTCATAGCGGGCCTCGGCATCGGATGTCGTCTTCAGCGCCTCAATCTGAGCCCGCGCCACCATGGCTGGTAGTGAAAAATCTTCACTCCAATCCGTCGCAAGCCGCTCGGAAATTTTACAGGTCGGGAAGGTAAATTGGGAGGAGAACCCACCTGCGGCAAAGGCATACTCAAGCGGCTGCCACTTTTGGTGGAGATCGGTCCTGACCACTAGTGAAGCGATCTTAAAATCCGGGAATTGCCACTGCAATCCGCAAGTCAGCAGGTAAAGGCGACGCCCCAGTTTTTTGCCGTACTTGGTCTGGACTTCGAAGTGCAGCAGGATGATCTGTTTTTCACCCGTCAAGAGCGTGACCTGCACGACTACGTCGATAAATTTGTTGCGCCGTTTCGCTTTGCCGAGGAACTGGCTCACTTCGGTGAAATCAAACACTGGCGGCACCGACCAATCGATCACATCCGCCATTTTTGGGAAATAAAAGGTCAAAAAGGCATAAAAATGATTAATGATAAACGATTTCCAGGGTTCGTCGTAGTTGCTATCATGAGGTGGCCGATTCTTCGATTTTGGCATTGGGAACCATAAATCGGAAGTGGACTCCTGCAACGGATGCTCGAAGCGCTGTAGATCAGCCGTCGTGTCGAATCGACTTCGATCCCGTATCCGATAAACGGCTGCTTGTTTTTCGGGGAAAAACGGAATAAATGATTTGAAATTGTCGGCTACCTCCATCACCATCAGTGACTCAGATTTGATGAAAAAGGAACTTCATTGCCCAACCACGCGATCCTTCATTGCTCCATCACTCTATTGCTCCATTCTTCTCGCGCTTGCCGCTACCTTAAGCGCCGCGCCGCCACCGGAGTTGATCACCGTGCAGCAGCAGTATGAAAAGGCGGTCATCGTGCCACATGTGGCCGAAAAAGCAGCTCTGGATACGAAATTCATCGCCGCGCTCACCAATGCAGCCACCGCTGCCAAACAGGCGGGTCATCTCGATGAGGTGCTCGCCATCCGCGCTGAGCAGAAACGCCTCACCGAGAAACTCCCCATCCCTGATGACGATGCCGGGATTCCAGAGTCCTTAAAAAAGCTCCGCGGCATCTACCGGGAGCAGCTCACCAAGATCGAAGCGCAGCGCACCGCCAATCACAACGCCATGCTGCCCGATTACACGGGCAAACTCAAGGATCTGGAAATTCATCTGACCCGGAGCGACCGAATCGAAGATGCGATGGAGGTCAAGGCCTACCGGGAGTCGCTGGCCACTGGCTCGCTACCGATCGCAGGGACAGATGCCCCACCACCGCCTGCCACTGATTCAAAGATGGCAAACACCAATAAAACGACTGGGGCCAAAGGTGATGACCGCGCCGCTGCGGAGTGGTTGCTGAGTGTCGGGGGCAGTATGGTGATTCAGGAAGGTGGGAAGCAGAAAGTCACTCTCCCTTCCGCTGCGGGAATACCGAAGGGGCGATTTCAGCTTCTGGAAATCATACTTGATGGGAGAAAAACCACGGGACCTGTAACAGGCGAGGGCCTGAAGGCGCTGGCGGGCCTAGAAAACGTGAAAACCCTGGTGATTGTTTATCTGGAGCTTACCGATGAGGAATTAAGCGTGATCGGAACATTTCCCAATTTGACCAGCGTGGAGGTCAGTCATAACAGCCAATTTACGGGAGCCGCGCTACAGCAACTCGCCCAAATCCGCTCGTTGACTAGGTTCTGTTCTTTAAAAACGGGCATCACGGATGAGGCAGTGGCCTTACTCGCAAATTGCAAGACCCTTACAAGCGTTCAAATTAACGAGTGCTCCATCACCGATGCCTGTATCCCACATCTAAACAAGCTGTCCAAGCTTAGCCTCCTTGGCATTGCAAACAACAAAATAACACCCGAAGGTCTAGCACAACTCACGGTGAAACCTCAGTCGATGAGCTTTAATATCACTCCGGGAGAATCCCTTGCGTCGGTGGTTGCGGTTCTAGCATCAACACAACCCCAGTTAACTAGAATTGACCTCGACTACACAATTGCCGACGACAGCCTTTCCCTGCTGAAGGACTTTCGGAAGCTGACAACGATTCAGTGCACGGGCGGAGCTACTGAAGCCCTGTTAAATGGCCTCGATGGGGTGCCGGGTCTGGTCGATTTCAAGGCTGGGCCATACTTTCAGGTGACTGATACAGGTTTGATGAAGTTTGTGCCCATGAAGAAACTGAAAAATCTCACCCTAAATAAACCCAACCTGACCGACGCCGGGGTTGCCGCATTCAAAAAAGCCCGGCCTGAAGTGAACTTGGTGTGGTGAAGGTTTGTCTCTTGATTATGATCCCCGATGCGAGAATCAACCAGCCGACCAGCTCAGGACAGCAATTACGACGAACCCTGGCGAGCATTTTGAGTTCCGTGCGAGATTTCGAGCCCAAAGCGCTGCCGCATCGGATTGGAAAGAGCTAGAGGCTAGATATCCAAAAGCGGAGACGCCAGCGAGCCTTGCCCCAATGCTAGTTCGGAGGGTCTATTTACTCCCTCCGAGGGTCTAATTGCTCGCTCCGAGGGTCTAATTGCTGGCTCCGAGGGTCTAATTGCTCGCTCCGAGGGTCTAATTGCTGGCTCCGAGGGTCTAATTGCTCTCTCCGAGGGTCTAATTGCTCGCTCTGAGGGTCTAATTGCTC
>JBGSJM010000172.1:0-8326 GCA_041742015.1 Verrucomicrobiales bacterium
GTGACAGCCGCGACATATTCTGGAGATTTGAGACGCCCTTCTATCTTAAAACTACTGACTCCTTTCTCAATTAGTTGCGGAATCAGATCCACCCCGGCAAGATCCTGAGGAGATAGCAAATAGCGCTTGTCTCCCAGATCCCGGAACTCTCCGTCAACGATCAGGTCGTAGGTCATACGGCAAGCCTGAGCGCATTCCCCCCGATTGGCGCTTCGCTGCCCAAGGGATTCACTGGTGAGGCATTGCCCGGAATAAGCAACACAGAGCGCACCATGTACAAAGGTCTCAATAGGAACTGCATCACCCTGGTTTGTTTTGAACAGTTGGATTTCTTTTAAGGAGTTTTCCCGGGCAATTACCGCTTTGTCGAGATGAAACGCTTGGTCAACCAATTCGAGCCCTTCCGGCGAAGTGATCGTCATCTGAGTAGAGGCGTGGAGACCAAGGTCAGGAACCATTTCTCGAGCCATGCGAGCCAATCCCATATCTTGAACGATAATAGCATCAGCACCTGCTTCGTAGAGTGCCAACAACTGACGTGCTGCGACATCCAATTCGCTCGTGAAAATCAGGGTGTTAAAGGTGACGTATCCTTTCACCCCATGGGCATGGAGATAAGCCATCAAATCAGGAAGAGCCTCCATCGTAAAATTTTCGGCCCGCATCCTCGCATTAAAAGCAGATAAACCAAAATATACGGCATTAGCCCCATTGGCCACAGCAGCACGAGCACACTCAAAATTACCCGCCGGGGCTAACAACTCTGGCTCTGGATGAAGTCGTCTCAACCGTTTTTTTTTAGCTTAAGACAAACTGAATATGAGGCAAATAAAGCTCAGGCTCAAGAAGAAAAGAATCATGTCCTTTTTCTGAGTGAACAGTTATGAACATATGATCGACATCAGCCTTTTTAAGTCCTTTGACCAATGCCGCTTGTTCCTCAGGGTAAAAGCAATAATCCTCATCAATGCTGAAAATAAGATAACGATGCCCTGCCTCCCGGCTTCTGGTAAAAAGCGACTTAATATCGGATGCTTTACTCTGTTCAACCGGATCGTAGGTGCTCCACATTTCGCAAATTCTGAGATAAGTATTAGCATCGAATCGATCAGTAAATTTCCTTCCTTGATGCAACATATAGCTCTCAACATGATTGTTTGGCTGGTACCATGAGAGCCGGTCCTTTTCACTTACCACGTCCTGCCGGGCTCGTCGTTCAATTGCATCAAGATGAACAAAGGTTTTATGACTCATCATCCTGGCTAAACTAAGCCCAGTACTAGGTGCGGCACCCTTGTCGTAATAATCGCCGCCTCTAAAATGGGGATCATTTTCTATGGCCAGGATTTGTTCGAGCAGGATGATCCGGTTCAATACCGTAGTCCTCATCCCTGTGGCGATAGGAATCACCCGACTGGTTCGCTCTGGAAAAGTCGTCGCAAAATTAATACAGGCAAGACCACCAGTTGATGGCCCGATCACGGCATGGAGCTTTTGGATTCCCAGAAAATCAAGTAGAATCGCCTGGCTCCGCACAATGTCATTTACACAGACATGAGGGAACCGACTGCCATAAGGTTTCCCAGTCTCGGGATCAATGGAGGATGGTCCGGTGGAACCATAGCAGCCGCCAATATAATTGGCACAAACAACGAAAAAGCGATCCGTATCAATCGCTTTTCCTGAGCCAATAAACAATTCCCACCAGCCAAAATGGCACTCGTTGGTCCAATATTTGGATTCCGAATTTACTGGACAATATCCGGCAGCATGTTGGCTACCCGAAAAGGCATGAAACACAAGAATCGCGTTTGATTTATCACGATTCAGGGTCCCCAATGTTTCATAGGCGAGATTGGCGTGCCCTAGCGTTTCGCCACTTCTAAACACAAAGGGTCTGTCACGGGAAGCGATTTGGTAGAGCCGAGTTTCTAAAGGTGCCAAGGTGCTCATTGGAGTAAAAAGTAAAGTAAATGAAAACCCCACGAATTCTCAGATTTTTCTGAGTCCGTTTTAAGAAGATAAGCTTTACCGCATCCCAACTTCGATTCCTTGGGCAGTTTTCTTGAGAATTTGCTCCAAATTCCCATCCCGGGGAATACCCAACTCAAGAGCTTTGAAGTAATGGTCTTTTGCCAATTCGAAGCGTGCTCGCCCCTGACTCGACAGGAGAACTGCGAGATTAAAGTGAGCATCCCCGAATTTTGGTTCAATCTCCACAGCTTTACCAAAAGCCTTCTCTGCTCGTGTGGTCCATCCTTTTTGGCTGGCGATGACTCCAACGCAATTGTGGGCAGTAGCATTATTCGGTTGCAACTGAATTCCCTGTTCCAGGTGATTGAGGGCTTCGTCAAAACGGTTTTGAAAAAAGTAGGTTCTACCCAACAAATACTGTGCAGTCCCAGAATTCTTGTCCAAGGCAATGGCGCGCTGCAAATATTGCTCCGCCTCACCGTAATTTTGAAGCTGAATCTTGAGGATACCAAGATTACAAAGGCACTGCACATTTCTGGGCCGATAATGAAGGTATTTTAGGAACCCATCCTCTGCCTCTGCCAGGCGCCCCTCTTTAAAATCAAGTCGAGCCACCTTGTCAAGTTGGGCCAACTCAACATTCACTTTTTGGCCTTCAATCACGGTTCGATTTGATGCACTCGCTGGAGCAGACAGAGTGTTATAAACGATACTACCAGATCCATCCACCGAGGCTACCTGCATCAGTTCCTGAAATGCGGGAGATTTAAAAAGATTCATCTCTTCGGCGGTCAGCTGTGTGCCGCGAGTCATATGCTCGACATTTTCGAAAAGACTCTCCGACCTGACACCCAGACGGTCGAGCTGTCGCAGGAGCAATTCCTTGGCCTGCTTGAGTTGAGCTTGCCTCATGAGTTGTTTAAGGACAATGGAGCGCAATAGTTCATTCTCTGCTTTCTGTTCCGGAGCCATGGTTAGGGCATTTTTGTCTTCGTCCGAAAGACCATCTGAAAGCATCTCAAGCTTTTTCTGAAGGCCTTCGATCTGTTGCTGGTGTTTAATATTTTCAGCGATCAGCGTTTCCCTTTCTCCTCGAACCTTTTGGATTTCAGATCTTAGTAATACGAGATCCTGTTCTTTGTTTTCCAAATCATTGGCGGCACGAAGGGCATACTTTTCAGCTAAATCCAAACGCTTTGAAAGACGCTGATTTTGATCAACCAAATCTTGAAGTGCTTCGGCACCCACGCCTTTCCCTTGTATGATTTTCGCCAGATTTTCCTTTTCCTCCTCAAGTTCCTGAATCCTAGCGGCCTGAACTGCGATTCTGTTCTCGGCAGCTCGCAGTTGACTCAAAAGCTGGCTGCTTTTCTCGGTTTGGGATTTGGCCACTTCCATCGCCTTTTTGGCGATATCGCGATATTCTTGGATTGTTTGCTGGGCGCTTTGATTTTGAGGAGATCTCTCAAGCTGTTCAATTTGCTGAGTAAGTTTGGCGTGCTCTTGTTTGACTTTCACAAGCTCTTTTTGAGTTTGTTGAAAGCGGGCTTCACTAGCATCCCGCTCTGATTTGAGCATCTCATTTTCCTTTTTTAATTGCTCAATAATTGAGTCTTTCTGTGAGCTTTCGATTTTTGCTTCATTTAACAAATCATGAGCCTGCCTGGTTACCCTCGGATTATGATTCCAGCTTGGCAGCGAATTCTCTTCGGATATGGGTGTTTCGTCATAGCTCGTTCCCTGATTGCCGGGGACCTCGATATTGGGAAGTTCCTTCTGAGGGGGAAGAGTTCCTGATGGACCCGGAAGCCGGGGCTTTCCATTCATCGCCTGAACTTGTTCTCCTTTTCGGTGACGCTGATTACTGTCAATAATTCGCAGCCTAGTATCCGCCACAATCTGTTGTTTAAACCGCACAATATCCGGCTGGAAATCAGGAAAATTGTAAGCCAGACCATCGTAGAGAGCTTTGGCTTCATTACACTTGTTCAAAGCCTCAAGGAATTTTCCTGACTTCTCTAATTCCAAAGAACTCTCGTAAGTCAGGAATGCACGATACCAAATGGCAGTGGGATCTGAATTTTCCTGAGCCAAAGCAAAAAAAGGCAAAAAAAGACAGATCACTAGAAATCGATGCGAACATCTCGCAACAATTATCTTTGCGTTGCCATAAAAGCCCAGAGTCATTTTTTTTCGGTGTTTCGGAGACGAAGTCTAACTCTTACTATAGGCAAAGAACGTGCGTCAAGCCAAGAATATTCGTTTGTTGAATTGCCAATTATACCTATCTCCCTGAATTTCCTCCTATTTACAGTAAGTTAACGACTAAATTGACAAATTTCAGTTCACCACCCTAAATTTTCGTGCCAATTTTATTATTAATAACCAAAAATTAAAAACTTCGATAAATGGGATATTTTAGCTGTTCAAAATAAAGTGCGCGATACTGGATTTGAACCAGTGACTCCCACCATGTCAAGGTGATACTCTACCACTGAGTTAATCGCGCAAGGTTAGAAAGTAAATGGCCTGCAATGCCAAGGAATAAACATCGTGAGAGTGAATCTGCAACTGGAATTCTGCTTTGTTCGGGGTGACAATCCAACTTCTTCATGAATGACCATTAGTTACGCAACCTTTCTCTCAAGAGTTACCGACTCTAAAATCCATCGGGTAACGGCCTTGCCCGATAAAGACAAGGGGCTGGGAACCGTGCTGGTTCTACATGGTCTGGGGGACCATATTGGTTGCCATGAAAAAGCTATGGAACTTTTTTGCCAGCAGGGCTATCTGGTTGAAGGTTTCGACTGGCCGGGAAACGGAAAATCATCTGGAAAGCGCGGAGATATTCCAGGTATGAAAAATGCTGTGAAACTTTTGCGGGAGATCGTCGAGTCACTTGACCAGCCTCCCGTAGCTATCTATGCTCATTCGACCGGAGCATTTATAACGCTTGCCTTCTGGAGCCGATACCTCCAATACATTCCTCTGAAGTGGCTCTGGCTTAGTGCCCCCTTGTTGGTGCCAACCCATCGCCAGTCAAAGCTAAAAATAAAATTGGCAAAGTCTCTGGCCCATTGTGCTCCGAAACTGACACTCCCAACCGGGGTTCGCCCATCACGTTGTTACCATGTAAATTGTCTTAATCCTGTCTTGGTTGCCAAACAATTCCAGAATTGCCACTCCAGAATCTCTGCGCGTTTTGCCAGAGATTTGATCATTTGGGAACCCAGGGTGGCCCAAGCGGCAACTCAGATAAATTCCTCAGTTTCCGTTCTTGTTACCCAGGGAGATGATGACACGATCTGCCCGCCGGAATACGCCATCGAGATGTTTAATACCATTTCGTCGGAAAAGAAGACTTTTTTATCACTAAAAGGACTTCGGCATGAGCCACTCCGGGAACCCGACAACAAAGATTTTATTGATTCCGTTGGTGAATGGTTGGCAATTAACTCAGTCGCAAACTGAATTGACAAGTATGAATGCTTCCGGTTACCTTTGTGATCATGGCTGATACCTATCATTTGCTAGTCGCGTTTCCCGACCGGGAACCTGTTTCTTTTCGTTTGAACAAGGAGTGTGTCACTCTGGGCCGCAGTCCAGATAATGATATTCAACTCTTAGTGCGTGAAGTTTCAACTTCTCACTGTCAATTCACGGCAACTCCTTCCGGTTATGAAATCACCGATATGGGATCAACCAACGGCACCAAGGTAAATGAATCTCCCGTCAAGAACGGCAAAGTTGCCCTCCATCATCACGATTCGGTTTTGTTCGGTGAGACTCTTCCCGCCTATATTGTTGTCGCTGCAGAAAATGCAACCATCGACGTCAAAGCTGAAATCGAAGCAATTGAACGAGCCAAAGAGATTCCCAAAAAACCGACAGTTCAACACCTCACTGCGCCGGTAAAAAAGGTCGGACTCACCATTAAGAAGCCATCCACTTCGCTTCCTTTATCAGCTCCAACCCCTGCACACGAAGGAAACGTGGGCAGCGCAACCGTAAAACTGGTACAGCCAACCGCCAGCCCCACCGTAAAGCTGGCCTCTCCGCAAATAGCCAAACTCGCCCCCCCATCTGCAGCAACTCCGTCTGCCCCGACTATTCCAGCCCTTGCCCAAAAAACGGTGTCACCACCTCTCGCCAAACTCACTCAACCAGGAACGCCTCCCGTAAAACTGGCTTCGCCGGGAGCCCCCCCCCTAAAACTCCCTTCCCTTGGTTCAGTAACTCCTCAAACTCAAAGCTCCGGCGCTCCGGCTCCGAAATTGACGTTGCCGTCCTTGAAAAAAGAAGAAAGTGGTGGTGTCCCAAAACTTTCGCTTCCGGCCAAGAAAGTTCTGCCAAAGCTAAATCTACCCAAAAAAGAAGAAGGATAGGCGAGATTTTCCCAATCAGCCCTTCGAAACTCGGCGCAGAAATTTTCCGCGTCCAATCTCACCAACAAATTGACCGTCACGAGCGGCTATTTTGCCGCGAACTGTCACAACCGAAGGGCGGCCTTTGATTTCGAAGCCCTCGAAACCATTGTAATCGGTCGCCATCAGGTGGGTTCTGGCCGAAATGATACCGCGATAATCCGGATCATAAACCACCAAATCCCCGTCCCCCCCGATGGAGATATTACCCTTTCTAGGGTGCAGGCCAAACTGTTTCGCGGCATTGGTTGACGCCACAGCAACAAAGGTCTGCAAGTCAATCTTGCCGGTTGTAACCCCATAGGTATAGAGCAGATTAATTCGGTCCTCGACAGATGGTATACCATTTGGAATTTTTGTAAAATCAGAAGATTGGTTGGTCGTTTTAAAACTGGCATCCACCGCCTTGTCTTTATCAGGGTGCCCCATGTGCTTCTGGGTATAAAAATCAAAGGGAGCATGGTCCGTTCCCACCGTCGATATGGTGCCATCTGCCAGTTTCTTCCAAAGGAATTGTCCCTGGTTTTTGGAGCGAATCGGAGGAGACATCACATATTTGGCACCTTCAAAATCAGGGAGCTTCGCGTAGCTGTCATCCAGAACCAGATAGGGAATCACAGTTTCGATGGAGGCTTTGACACCCCGCTTTCTGGCCGCAGCGATAGCCTCTACGGCCGGCTTACAAGAGGTGTGAACCACATAAACTTCCGCCCCAGTCATTTCCGCAAAACTCATCAAATGCGAGCAGCCTGCCGCTTCAACTGTCATTGGGCGGGAAGGTTCATGCCACTCGGGACCAATTTTGCCTTCACCTATCAATTTGGCCTGGGCTTCCGCTACTAGATCGGCATTTTCGCAATGCGCAGTGACCACCACTCCCAATTCTTTGGCGAGACTAAGAGTCTGATACAATTCCCTATCATCAATCCCGAAAGCTCCTCGATAAGCTAGAAAAACCTTAAAAGAGGTGATCCCCTCCTCCTTCACAATCTTTCGAAGCTGTTGGGCACGCAGAGCATCAAAACCGGTTACGCCCATGTGGAAGGTGTAGTCGCAGGCGGAAAATCCTTCAGCTTTCGATTTCCATAACTGAAAGGCTGCGATCGGTTCCTCCGACCGGGAAGGGCAACACATTTCAATCAGAGTTGTTGTCCCCCCTACCAGAGCAGCACGGCTTGCACTGGCATAAGTATCCTTGGCAAAAGTTCCCATAAACGGAAGATAGATGTGAACATGCGGGTCAATAAATCCCGGGAAAACATATTTTCCGCTGGCATCGATTATTTCATCCGCCCGCAAATCGAGGTCTTTCCCAATCTGGGTTATGGTTTCGCCTTCACAATAAACATCAGCGACCTGCCGACTTTCTGCTGTAATAATTTCCCCGTTTTTGATCAGAAGAGACATAACCCAAAATATGTACCCAGGAGCAAGAAAAGAAACCACCAGAAACCTAAAAAAGCCGATCAAACAGGGTATAATCGGCGATTGTACCCTGTTGGATTTGAAGCAACAAATGACAAAATCAACCTTCGTTTTTCACGGCTGCGGGGCCTTTGGGAGCATCTTTTTTTTTCACAGGATTCAAGGCCTGCATTTTTTGATAGACCTTCGCCAACTCCTCTTTGCTCACTCGGCCATCTGCGTCATCATCGGCCCGGGATAACCTTACCCAAAGCTCAGCAGGAACGTCTTCTTTGTTTAATTTTCCATCTTTGTCGCCGTCATATTTTTCAAAAACTGCTCCCGGACCACCATCTGGGCCATTCCCCCAGCCTTCGACTTTTCTCATAGGTCCATCGTTTCTTTCCATAAAAGTTCTGGCAGCCGCCATCTCCTCCTTGGTAACTGCACCATCTTTGTCGCGATCTGCTTTGCTAATTCTTTCCCAACCCTGTGGAACCTCATTTTCGGTCAGCTTGCCATCC
>JBGSJM010000173.1:0-9733 GCA_041742015.1 Verrucomicrobiales bacterium
GATCACCACCATCCCGAGCCGTGGAACCCACCAATTTAATCCCATCAAACTGATCGAAATAGACCACTGATGGCATCAAACGTTCTCCGTCGGAATTGGGAACAATTTCAGGATTCCCATCCCTCCGGATATACGCCAGTGCCGAAGTGCTGGTACCCAGATCGATACCCACAAATTGAGATGAAGGAGACGCCATGATTAGAATACTCTGTAAGTCAGAAATCTGATTAAAGATTTGCGATTAGAATCTCCAGAAAATCACCCTAATCAAGCCACAATCACTTCAGCCTTTCGAATAATGACATCCAGCCCCCCTTTGCTGTAAATATAGCCGGGACGCAGGGTCTGCAGTACCCGGGTGCGCTTCCCATCCCCAGCCTGCACGAGGGAAAGTTTCTTCAACTTGGGATCTTCCACATCATCCACACTAATAAGCTGGATCTTCTTCCGGGAATCAACGGAAAGTTCCGTACCCGGCTCCAGGTCAAACCGATCAACCGAGTGATTCTTAAGCAGGACCATAAAACTGTCCCTCAGTAAATTAAGCTGCTCAGCGACCTTTGGGAACAACCAGTTTTGCTGATACCGCCGCAACAAATCCTCCAGCAACTCCATCCGCTCGATCAACTCGCGGCATATTAACTGCTCAGCTTCCGACCAGATGGCATTTTGCTCCTCATCGTCCTCACGATAAATACCTTTACGGCTTAGGGCACTACGCTGGGCACGAAGCACTGACTTCTCCAATTCCGCTTCCAAATTTCTCAAATAAGAGACCTTTTTTTCCGATTCATCCAGTCTTTGCAAGATCAAATCAAGTTTGCTTGAAGCTTTAAGACTTTCCTCCCTCACCTGAGAGATCGATGCGACGCTGAGTTGCCTTTCCTCGGAAACCTTGCGGGTTTCAGCAACAAGAGACTCTTTTTCACGCTTGAGGTCGCGAGTTTCTTTTTCCAAGACTGATTTGTCAAGACTCAGCTTTTTGACCTGAGAGGTAGTATCCGAAAGAATAGATTCCAGGGTCTTAATATCTCCAGACTGAACGAGAAGTTTCTCGTTGACCCTGTTAAGCTCAAAATATCGGGCTTTCCAGTCATCCTCAGCAGCCTGTTTTTCGGCTTCAACCGCCTGAAAAGCAGCGTCAAGTTTGACGAAGACCGCCTTTTGTTTCTTCAATTCTTCATTGGCCAACTTAAGGTCCTCCACCAACTGCCGCTCCCCATGCTTCGACTTCTCCAGTGCTGCACTGGTCCTGACGAGCCGATCTCGGTAATCACTCTCCATTTCAGTGAATTCGCAGCGCAGTGAGGACAACTCCTCTTCCAGTTGATTTAACCTGAATAGTGCGGCTTCATGCTGCGCCTCCATTTCAGATTGAATCTGTCCAGACTTTTGGAGCGAGTGATTCTTTATATGGATGACCGATGAAAACCCCTCCCTGGTTTGTTCCAATTTTCTGAAGAGATTAACAGCCAGATCTCGATGTTTGTTTCGTTCAGCCTCCAGCGCTTCCAAGGTTCCCTTGAGCAGGACATTGTCATTTTTCGTAGACGAAAGCCTTTGCATCGCGGCTTTGATTTCGGACGAGAGTTCGGTTTTGTGTTTCAACAACTCATCCTCAATCTGTTCAAGCCGATTCGTGGCGAGTTGCAGTTGATGGTCCAGCGTCTCATTGACTTCATCCCGGTTCCGCACCTGATCCTCAAGCTCAGAAATCTTCTTCAGTTTGACAGCATCTTCATCTGCCTTTTTTTGCTGCATCAGCGCCATTTGAACGGCGATTTTTTCCAAAGCCTCTTTAGCCCGGTTCAATTCCAGCTTATTTTGATCCAACTCCTTTTTCAGCCGCTCCACCTCATCAGAGGAATCTGGTATAATCGCAACGATTCGAGGCCCGTTGGACTGAACATTTGACTGCCACCTACCATCGTTTTGATCGGCCAAAATCTGTTTCGGAGCGTCTACGGATTTTGCAGCCACCTGTATCGCAAAATCTTGACCCGGGTCCGAAACCACTGCGGGAGACGAAACCTTCGCGTCCTCAATGCGGCATTGGAGGGATCCGAACTTCAACAAATCACCCTTTTTAACGATCACAGGCTCAGTGACTCTGCTGCCATTGAGAAAGGTGCCATTGCTGGAATCCTGATCTCTAATGAACACCATACCATTGGGCTCACGGAAAAATTCAGCGTGATAGGCTGAGATATATCTCTCCTTGATACGCACATCGTTATCATGTCGCCTTCCAATGGTTACCTTTTCTGTCGATAAGGCAAATTCAAACAATTCACCCCTCGAATTCACAGGAATTTGCAGTTTCAGCATAACTTTCTCCTCATTTTAAAGATACCTTATCAACAATTCATCTCAAATAAAAGAAAAACGTTGATGGAAATCAAAAAAAACAGCGTTTCTATAATTTTGATATCACAAATCTATAAATTGCACCCTGTTGTGTCAGCGATTGTACCCTGTTATGGCCCGCTTTTACAGAAAGTGAAATCCGCTGTTTGCCAATCACCAAAAGCAGAGTCTAACTTGACACCATGCCATTGCTAGAAGTCCGAAATCTGAAAACTTACTTTCACACCCGCGACGGGGTGGTTAGAGCAGTGGATGGGGTGTCTTTTGATGTCAAAAAGGGCGAGACCGTTGGCATCGTGGGGGAATCAGGTTCCGGCAAATCTGTGACCTGTTATTCTCTACTCCAGCTTATCCCTCAACCGCCAGGACGCATCGAAGGCGGTAGGGCAACTTTCGACGGGCAAGATCTACTGAAACTTTCCGAAAAGGAGATGCGCACCATACGGGGCCGGCGAATCGGCATGATCTTTCAGGACCCGATGACTTCGCTAAACCCCTACTTGCGAATTTCCACCCAACTGATCGAGCCGCTCCAACTCCACCTTGGCATGGGAAAGACCGAAGCCCTCGAAAAAGCCATCGCCGAACTGGATGCCGTCGGTATAGAAAACCCTAAATCGCGCATCAACAGCTACCCGCACCAGTTTTCCGGTGGGATGAGACAACGCGTCATGATCGCAATGGCCATGATTTGCCGACCGGAAATCATCATCGCAGATGAGCCAACCACCGCTCTGGATGTAACCCTCCAGAGACAAGTTTTGGACTTGATCAAGACCCGTCAACAGGATCTGGGCACCGCCGTCATCTTTATTACTCACGATCTGGCGGTGGTTTCGGAGGTCTGTGACCGCGTCAACGTGATGTATGCCGGGCGTTTTGTGGAGAGTGCATCCGTGAAATCCATTTTTGCCAAACCCAGGCACCCCTACACCCAGGCTTTGCTGAAATCGATCCCCGCGCTCCAGCCCAAAGGACAGGATCTCTATACCATACCGGGTTTACCGCCGGATTTGAGCCAACCCATCACTGGTTGCGCCTTTGCTCCGCGTTGCGAATTTGCAGGCAAAAAAAACACTCAAGTCGGCAAGCAACCCACCCTCGTGGAAGCCACACCGGGACACTGGGTACAAAAATGCCATGGCTGCGTAACTTTTTAATATTAAAAAACTTATGGCGTATCTTGAGTTGGAAAATTTGACCAGGCGATTCACCCGGCGCACCGGCATTTTTAGTCAGCCGGAGACGATTACTGCTGTTGATCACGTGAGTCTTTCCATTGAAAAAGGCGAAATCCTCGGATTAGTCGGCGAATCGGGATGTGGTAAATCAACGTTATCCCGCCTGGTTATGCAATTGCTCCCTCCAACGGAAGGAGGAGTCGTGCTGGAGGGCGAAGCACTCGCCCAGCTTTCACCCTCTGAGATCCGCAGACGCAGGCGCGATTTCCAGATGATCTTTCAAGATCCCTACGCGTCCCTAAACCCACGCATGACGATTTTCTCTGCGATTTCAGAAGCCATCCTCACCCGCCATCCTGAACTCCGACACAAACGTGATGAATTGATCGATGCAGTTGCTCAATTGATGAAAAAAGTTGGGCTCGACCCGCGTTTCATTCGCAAGTACCCTCATGAGTTTTCTGGTGGTCAACGCCAGAGGATCGCGATTGCCCGCGCCCTCGCCACCGAACCCAAGCTGATCATCGCCGACGAACCCGTCTCGGCGCTGGATGTCTCGATCCAGGCCCAGATCCTCAATTTGCTGCGTCATCTCCGGGAAGATTTGAACCTGACCATGATTTTCATCACCCACGATCTCGCCGTTGTGCGATACATCGCCGACCGAATCGCAGTGATGGAGAAAGGCTGCTTGGTAGAACTTGGCGATGCGGGGGAAGTCTTCCAGAATCCCAAAAGTGAATGTGCCAGAGCACTGCTCCATTCCATCCCGAAAATTCGAAATGAAAGGATACAGATTTGAATGGACAAAGAGTCAAAAAAATCACAAATTGAATGCGATGACGATCCACCAGCCCTTGTGGGCGCTTCTATTTGTTGTTGCCACCACTGTTGGTCAGGGATTTGAGCCCTACAACTACAATGGCGTCCCCTTCCCCGAGAGCGCAAGGAGTTCGGAGAGCAGCTTTACCAGCCTCGTCGAAAGTCTTACCGACATTGCCAGCATATCGGACATTCCTGACGAAAACAGGGCACGCATCCTCGCCGCAGCCCGGCGATTATCTCCGCTCAACCGAAGAGCTTTTATCACGGAGTATCAATTTAAGCACGGCCAAAAACCGACCGAAACGGCCCCAATTAAAAAAGAGATGGTCAAAGCCTTTCTCTCCCCTCAACTGCTCAACTTACAAGAGATTCCCGGCACAGGAGACTACATCGAATTTCTGATTGAAGCGCTGGCTCCAGTTTTTGACACCGGTTTCGATACCTCCACTTCCAAATCAATCCCAAACACCGGACCCGGTCGATTTGCCACAGACTCCGATCAGGCAATTAAGGGCACATCAGCAGGAAATTCCTGTGGTCTTCTAACCATGAAAGGCTGCACAAATCTTAAAATCTCCAGCGAGGTAATTTCCGGGACCAACTTCGAATTTTCGCCGGGAAACCTGAAATCCGATTACTTCCTCTCCGCTTATCGGGAATCCCTAAAGTTTCTCGCCATGAAAAATTCGGAAGGATTGGTTGGTCGACGGATAATTTTTCAGGCTGATCAAACCACAGAAAAAGAAGAAGGCCCCGCTGCGGCTCTGGCTTGCGCTGTTTTGACTGGAGCAGTAGCAAAGCATCTCCAGATAGACAAAAAGGTTGCCTTCTGCGGAGATGTACATGCTGATGGTTCCATCAAACCAACCAACGATTTAAAAAAACGCCTCCTCGCCAGTCCTGATCGCCTGCACCACACCATCGTCATCCCCGCCAAAGATTCCTATTCCGCTGATGATATCCTGCTGCTGGAAGGCCCCGGATTGTTCTTTAAAACCCAACTTTTCAAGGTCGATACTCTCAACGAAGCTCTCGATATTGCCCAGATCGCAAAATCGCAAAATCTGGCCAGCGCCATTCAAGCCTTCACTGAAATCCAAAATGTCCTAAATCAACCCGACGGCGCAAAATTCATAACCAACAGCCACGTTGTGAAACGCCTAAATTTTGTTTTGGAGTTGGCTCCCCATCATCTTTCTGCCATTCAATTGAAACGGGCATCCCAAAATCAATATCCAGCCTACCTGAGCCTCAACGAATCATTTGATCTAATCTTTACAGCCCTCAAGCCAGCTCTCGAAGAGGATGAAATCGATTCCGGCGCACACCTTGATCCTGACACATTCAAAAAATTACAACGTTTTCGTACCCGTTTGGATCCCGGCTTAAAAGAACTGACTGATGCCACTTTTTCTTTTGAAACCAGTGGTCGCGTAGGTTCTGAAACATCAGCAGAACGTAATCGTGTAAAACAACGACTCAAAGAAGCTTTAAACGAGATCTCCCGAAATGTGGCCATCCGCGAAAGAATGATGTAATCAGCACGACATGAAAGCCCTGACCAATCTGCCAATCTTCTTTGTCGCATTAATTGCTTTGACGAATCCCACCCTCGCCCAGCAGTCAACATCTATTACATCGGTCCTCAGAGAACTGTCGATCGAGGATGCCCAGATGGTTTTCTTCGGACTAAGGTATTACCGTTCCGAATCCAGTTCCAAACTTAGCCAGGACGCAGCACTAAAAGTGGGCAAACTTATCGGATACTTAGGGAATGCCGTACCAGCCGACCCACGGCCCGAAAACGTATCCATCGGGGATCACATGGAAGCCAAAAGAAAAAGGCTCTATGAAGACTTTTCGGCTCCAAACTTTCTACTGGATGAATTGACCAGAGCTGCCACTACGTTTAACTCCCCGAATGGTAAAGTTGCTGGCGCTCATATCCTTGATCTGGTAATAACGATTGACCCCACCAAATTCGAAGCCGCCTACCAGCTTGAAAAAATTTTCATCATTGAAAAAATTTCGGCGAATTGGGATGGCCAATTCAACCAGAGTAGGTCGGATGATGATGATGATGCCATGGTTAAAAATGATGACCTGATGAGAGAGTCGCTCAAAGGTATCTATAAAGTCGATTTTTCCAAACTAAGTCTTGGAACTACCAGTTCTGGGTCCAACTTTGCTGGCCTTTCAAAAAATCAAGCTCTCATCAAAGGCCTGCTCGTTCAGGAACTCTCGGGAAGCCAGTTTGCCGGGCAGGCATCACAGATGAACGCTACCGTTTTAGGAAAAATTCAAAATGGAGGAACGATGGCAGTCCACTTCAACCAAAAAGTTGGTTCCACCATGACCGAAGCGATCGAGAAGACCAAGGATTTTCTCAAATCCCGCCATGGCACCCTCCCCGAAGGGATCGAAGTGGAACTCAGCTTTGAAGAACAATACATCCCAAAAGACGGTCCATCCGCTGGAGTCGCCTGCACCCTCCTGCTCGAATCACTTTTAAAAGGACACGAATATTCCCCATCCTTCGCCGTCACCGGAGCCATGAGCGAGAAGGGTGTCGTCGAGGGTGTCGGCGGAATTGATGGAAAAATCCGCGGGGCCATCGCCCGAAACTGCGAATTGGTGGCGATCCCATCCGAAAATGAAATGGTCATCCAGGATATGTTGATTCTCGAAGGTCCTGTTAACCTTGCCAAAATCCAGATTATCGAAATCGAAACCTTCGATCAAGCTCTGCCGGTAGCCAAAACCCATGAATCCCGGCCTCCGGAAATCAAGCAGGCAATCGAAAGCTTTGCGGAAGTTCAAAAGGTGGTCAATAAGACTGGCGGCCTGAATCTCCTCTCCAATCAGGCGATTCAGGACAAACTTCGCTCCATTTTAAAGGTGATGCCTAATCACCTTTCCGCCAAATATTTGTTGCTCAAGGGTATGGGTAGACAACCCACCGGACTCACCCTGGCGGGTTCCATTCAGGCGATCGATCGAAACGCCGCGCCTTTGATCAACGCACTAAAAGAAGGGAATTTTGAAGTTCAAGACAGCCTTGGAAAAGACAGCTTTGCGCAAACCATCAGTGCCCTGAACAGAGTCCGCCCACTACTCGACGAACGAACCCGCCCCTTTAGCGACTCCATCGTCACCTTTTCGGGCTTTGTCCGCACCGCCATCAATACACCGCCCAAATCCCCTTCAGCCATTACCGATCTGCGAAACAACCTTCGCGCTTCAGGCAGAAACGTGAATACCGAAAACGAAAAACTCTACAAACGCCCCGACGTGAAAAAGGAACTCATGATCGAGGACGAAGAAGATCTCGACAAATAGAGGCAATAACCGACTTGTCGGCTTGGTCATTTGCGATGGGAAAATGCGGTATCCCAATAATAGTCCATGATCTCCCCGGCCTCTTTCAGCGAGGGAATGTGAAGACCGCCATCCACATCTTCGGTTAACAGCGCCATGGATTCCCCTAAGTTGGTTTGACCGGTGAATTGCTTCAGTTTTTCGATCGGTCCATTGATGTCAAAATCAATCAGGGTGTTGAACTTATCACTCATCCATTGTTGAATCTTCTCGTCGAGTTGCATCCGGTTTAACGGAGCACCCCGGTGAATTAAGAGATGATAGTAAACCAGGAGGGCCTCTTTGCAGTCCTCCCCCTCAGCGTCCTCTATGATCCGAGTCAGCACTGCTTTGTTCATCGCAATATTTCGGAAAAAAAGATGCTCGGTCACTTCTTTTAAAAAGGTGATCCGTTTGTTTTTTACGGAGAGATATTGCTTAAAAACCAGCCCACCAAAAGCCACCAGCAATCCCAGCACGGTAACTGCGACTTTCATCGCATCATTTCCATTCTGCGGATCAAAATCAAACATCTGCTTCCCAAAAAAGACCCAGGCGATCACCCCGGCGACAAAGGCGATCTTGATCCCAACTTTCAGGGTGGTCAGCACTGCCGCCACGAGAGCCGGGACCCCGATCATGATTCGGTCTTTTAGGTTCATACTGACTCGCACATTTGGGAAAAGAATCTCCAAATCAGCTTTGGGAACTTCCTTGTATTGGTACAGATAGATTCTCCCGGCCTGACAGGGAAGCTTCGCTTTGCGTCTCCGTTTCAGTTGAATTTCAGTGAGATCCTCGTCCTTTTTGAACTTCATGAGAAGGAGAACTCGGCGCCACACCTCTATCTCCGTTTTCACCTCTTGTAACTTCCAATTCCGCACCTTATGCGTCCGTAGATCGTTGCCTCTCACAAAACACTCGACTTGATCAAATTCATCCAAATCAACTGCCGTTTTCATTTTGATCAGGCACATGGATTCGAAAGATTTTATCATCTCCTCCCTCGTCATCTCTCGATAATTGGCACCAAGTGCCACCGTGCGGAAAGCTGCGACCACCCGCCCACCCGCTGCGGCCAGATCCTGCGGACTGCAGGCCGCCAACCTCATCTCTGAATCTGGATTAAAGTACGCATAATCTTTATCGAGACTTCCCAACTCCCGGTGCGAACGAAAATTTCCACAGGCCGAGAAAAAGGATGCGAATTCCCGGAAAGCGCCCCCCTCTTCTGGACTCAATGGACCATCGGAGAGACACATTTCCAGCAGGTCATCCAAAAGATACGGAATAAAAGAATCTCTGGCGGGTCCAGTTTGTATATCGGCAGATTTCATCATTTGCTGCAACCAAGATGCCGAGACTAATCCTCTTGTCTAAATCTAAATAATTTTGTTCCGATCTAGACCTAGATGCGCCAGGTCAAAATCAAAAAGACATAATTAGATGCTTGCCTACCCGACAAAATTTGGCTAGAAATTCGGCCTATGAAATTAATTGTCTCAATTCTAGCCATTTTCGCCCTTGGAACCTTTATTCAAGCTGATGATAACCATGAGATCATCGAAAAAGTGATGAAAGAAGGTATGAAAGGTAAGACCAGCCCAATTGCCAAAACTCTGGAAGGGAAAGCGACTGACGAAGAGATCAAAGCCCTGTCAGAACTCATCGCTACCCTGAAAGGAACCAAAGCTCCGGTTGGTGATCAGGCGGCCTACGATGAGAAAGTAACTGCCCTGATTGCCGCTGCCGGAAAAGTCGCCAGTGCTGCCAAAGACGCTGATTCAATTGCTGCTTTGAAAAAAGCCAGCAATTGCAAAGCCTGTCACGACGCGCACAAGCCGAAGGAATAACCCGGTTATAGCCCGCTTCCAACATTGATCGTACCCTGTTGAATCACTGATTGTACCCTGTTGAGTCTGACATTGTACCCTGTTGAGTCTGACATTGTACCCTGTTAAGTCGATGACTGACAGGGTATTTTTGTTTTAGTCATCCAAACC
>JBGSJM010000174.1:0-22735 GCA_041742015.1 Verrucomicrobiales bacterium
CCCCCACGGCGGAAGACGACTCCCGATTGACGTGGGGGAATCCCCCATGGCGATAGACGACTCCCGATTGACGTGGGGGAATCCCCCACGTCAACAAGTTATGAATCTTTCCAAAACAAACAGAAATCGGTGCCGAAAACCTTGCTTTCACTAAAAAATCAGCTCTTTTTTGGTGAACAGGAATCGAAAAGACAGCCAATGAAAGCATCTTTAACCCCAAAAATATGGTAGATCGACGTCTCTGGATCGCCCGGGTTGTTGTTCTGGGGCTTGCGGGGGCGATCCTGGCGGGGCTCTGGTTCCTCTGGGAAAGCGGCTTTTTTGACGGCGGAGGCTGGCTCTGGCCGGTTCTCGGGGGGATGTTTCTCCTGGGGCTGCTGCCCCTTGTCGGAATGCTGTTCCGCCGCCGTAACAAAGGGATCCTGGTGCTGTGGTGTCGGCGGTTTTCCACACCGAATCAGGCCGTCGGGAATCGTAACCGGTGGATCTGGGCGGTCATCACGGAAGCGTGCCAAGGAGTTGCGATCCCGGTAACGATCAGGGACCGAAGTCTCGTCGGTTCCCAGAGTGTCGGAAGGAGCCTCCAAAATCCTCTTTCGATCCTGCTGATCATTCTCGGAACTCCCCTCTGGCTCTGGGCGATGCTCTGGGTTCTCGGATTTGTCGACGGGAGCTTGCCGGAATTTCTCGTCTGCGCCGTAGGGCTGGTCGGCTATGTTTTCATGTTCAAGGTCATTGGCGACCTAGTGGTAATGGTCACTGCGACCATGGCGACTCATCACGGCGATCCCGCAGTGATCTCTCGGAGGCTCAGGAGGATCAAACAAAGCCAGACCAACCGCCGCGAACTGGAAGCGCTTCGCTGTACCGACGACACCTGGCAGGACTGTGTGCTCGCGGTCCTCGGGGAGGCGGATTTCGTCATCATCGACAACGCGGATTCGAGCGGCAACATCGATTGGGAAATTCAGCGAAGCATCGAGCGGGTCGGCGGGGAGCGGGTCTTCATGCTGCTGAGACCGGGTGCGTTGGTGCCTCCCGAAGTCACCCCGATCGTGGTGGATTTTGACAGCGTCGAGGCGGAAATCAGCCAGCTCCAGGCGGCCTGGGGGGATGATGATTTCGGGGAAACCGTCACCCTCGGGTCGGAAGGCAAAAAACTGGCTGCGACATTGCGCGAAAAACTGGCGGTGGAATCGCCACGCCAATCAACCAGGTGTCAGTGACCCATCCCAAAGTGAGGCTGGGACGAAAGTGGTTGCCGAAATCGGACGGGATTTTTCCCGGGGTGAAACACCACGCGCCAACCCTCCAAGACTCTCCCCTTGCCTAATCACGTCGATTGCGCTAGAGGTGAAACCTTTAAAATACGAACTATTATGTCTGCAGCTAGACAGAAAACTCTTGGCGCCTCGTCCAAAATGACCGGAACTTCGCTCCACACCGGGGCGCAAGTAACTCTAACCATGAAGCCTGCTCCGGCAGGGCACGGGATTCGTTTCCGGAGGGTTGACCTTCCTGATCAACCGTTTATCAATGCCCACGTGTCAAAGGTCCAAACCGTGGAGCGGGCCACCACCCTGGCGGAGGGATCCGTCAAAGTTCACACCGTGGAACACGTGATTTCCGCTCTGGTCGGCATGGGGGTTGACAATGCCCAGATTGATATGGATGCCAACGAGCCGCCCATCGCTGATGGTTCGTCCTTCCCTTTTGTGGAGTGTATCAAGCGGGTCGGCATCGTTGAGCAGGAGGAGTATCGCTCGGTTTTCGAAGTTCGCGAACCCATCCACATGGACAATGGGAGGGGATCACTCATCACCATCGTGCCGGACAAGGGCCTGCGGGTTTCCTGCACCCAGGTGGGTCCAGATGGTCGCATGACCCAGTATTTTTCGACCGAAATCACTCCTGAAATTTACGAGAAAGAGATCGCTCCGGCTCGTACCTTCGTTTACTACGAGGAAGTTGAACCCCTTCTTCAAAAAGGACTTATCAAGGGCAATTCGGTGATGAGCAAGGAAGCGCTGCGCTTCCCGGATGAATTTGCCCGCCACAAGATACTCGATATCCTCGGAGATTTGATGCTTTGCGGCAAACGGATCAACGGTCATATTATCGCGGTGAAACCGGGCCATGGACCAAACACCGATATGGCCCGCATCATCGATCAGAAGCTCCAGACCACCCGGGCAATGATCCCGCCCAACATTCCCTACGGTGAAAGCGTGCTTAATACGGTGGAAGTCCAGTCGATCCTGCCGCATCGGTATCCGTTCCTCATGGTGGACCGGATCGTGGGATTTGACGGCGATATGGGCTGCACCGGCGTCAAGCAGGTCACCATCAACGAACCCTATTTCCAAGGGCACTTCCCCGGCCACCCCGTCATGCCGGGGGTGTTGCAAATCGAGGCGATGGCTCAGGTGGGAAGCATCATCCTCCTGCGGATGCCGGAACACCGGGGCAAAGTGGGTTACTTTATGAGTGCCGACAAAGTGAAATTTCGCAAACCGGTCATGCCCGGAGACACTCTCTTTATCGAATCCAAACTGCTCAAAATCCGCCGGAGCATCGCCTCGGCCGAGTGTCGCTGTCTTGTTAATGGCGAGGTGACTTCCGAAGCGGAGTTGAAATTTGCGGTTATCGAAAGCTAGAGAACCGAAAAATGGGCACCGAAATCCATCCCACCGCCATCGTTGATCCCAAAGCTGAATTGGGGACGGACGTGAAAGTTGGTCCCTATTGCGTGATTTACGCCGGGGCCAAGATCGGTGATCGCTCCTGGTTGCAGAATCACGTCACTATCGATGGCCCCTGTGAGATCGGTTCGGAGAACCGATTCTACGCTTATGCCTCGATCGGCCAGCAGTCCCAGGATTTAAAATACTCCCAGGAGCCAACTTATTTGAAACTGGGCGCGCGCAATACCTTTCGCGAGTTTTGCACGGTGAACCGGGCGACGTCCCCGGGCAACTTCACCCTGGTGGGGAGTGATTGCAACTTTCTCGCCTACAGTCACATCGGCCACGATAGTGTGGTGGGTGATCACGTGATTTTTTCCAACAACGGAACCATCGCCG
This sequence comes from Verrucomicrobiales bacterium, assembly GCA_041742015.1. Lineage (GTDB taxonomy): Bacteria > Verrucomicrobiota > Verrucomicrobiia > Verrucomicrobiales > DEV007 > Arctic95D-9. The sequence goes on from JBGSJM010000174.1 coordinate 3,084, forward strand.
GACATGTTACGATTGGGAACTATGCGATCATTGGTGGTCTCACCGCAGTTCACCAGTTCTGTCGGATCGGTGATCACGCGATTACCGGGGGTTGCTCGAAAATCGTCAAAGACATCCCCCCTTTTATGATGGCTGACGGCAATCCCGCCAAAGTGCGCGCCCACAACTCCGTTGGCCTGCAGCGGCGAGGTTTTTCAGAGGAGGCAGTGACCTCGATCAAGCAGGCTTACAAGATTCTTTATCGCCAGAAAAAAAATACATCCGAAGCCGTCAAACTCATCGAAGCGATGCCCAATCCCACCCCTGAAACCCGGGCCATTGCAGAATTCATCAAAAAATCGGAGCGGGGAATTCATTGAAACGCGATAGTTAGTTGATAGTTAAAGCTCATCACTCCATCGATCCACCACTCCATCTCTCTCTCAACTCTCCCATGTCCCGCAGCGATTTGTATCAATCCCGAGTTGCCGAATTTTCCGCCCGCGAAGCCAGATTCACCCGGCAGTCAGACAAACTTTCCAACTTCCGCCTCGGCGCTTTCCTCGGGGCCATGGCTCTGGGTATCACCGCAGCGGTTGGCGGGTTGTCTGTTCCGTTCATGGCGGTGCTTTATGTCCTCAGTTTGATTGGCTTGATCCTCTTTGGCATTTTAGTGAGCAGGCACCGGACCGTAATAAAGGAGGAAAACAGGCAGCGTCTTCTCCGGGAAATTAATCAGCATGCCATTCATCGGCTAAATCGGAAATGGAGCGAGTTTCCCGTACCGGTGGCACCTCCAGAGCTGTGTGAACTGCCTGAGTCGCAGGATCTCAATCTTTTTGGCCCCGCTTCGCTTTTTCAACTTCTCTCCACCCAGAGAACTCCCCAGGGCCGAGCCACCCTGGCAAATTGGTTGATCCATCCAGCCTCGGCCGAAGTTTTGGCGCAGCGCCAGGCTTCTGCACGGGCCCTCAGCACCCATTTGGAGTGGAGGCAAAATCTGGCCGTCACTGGGGAAACCCTGGCGGTTGACAAGGCCGTCATTATTCCCCGCTGGCTGGAGAAAAAATCCTGGCTATGCGAGCACCCTCGGCTTTCGAAATACCTGAGTTATGCTCCGTGGATGACTTTGCTGTCCATTGGGTTGACCGCACTCCTGGCCCCGCTTCCCTTTGTTTTGGTCGCTCTGGGAACTCACGCCTGGTTGGCTCGTAAACATCGCCTCGCTATCGAAACTTCCCTCAAGGATCTGGCCGAGGAAGATCGGAAAATTCGTAGTTACTCTGAAATATTCGAATTTCTAAAAACCTGCCCCGTGCAAAAAGGTGAACTCAAACTCCTCCTTCCAAAGATCAAAGAGGCCAGCGAGGCGATGGAAAAACTCAACGGCATCGCCACCAGTGCGTCCGCCCGTGGATCGGTGGTTCATCCGTTTCTGAACCTGTTTTCAGCTTTTGATCTCCAGATTGTCCAAAAACTCGAAGCCTGGCAGGCAGCCTATCAAGCGCAATACTCAACCTGGTTCGAAGCCCTCGGAGAGATCGAGGCCCTCGTCAGCCTTTCCAGTTTGTATTTTGATGAGCCCGAATGGGTCCGCCCCACCGTGCTCAAAAAAGGGGGCAAACTGGAGTCCAAAGCCCTCGGCCATCCCCTCATCCATGAAAAATCCCGCGTCACCAACGATGTGACCCTCGGCCCCGGAGGTCGCTTTCTGCTGGTGACCGGGTCGAACATGGCTGGCAAAAGCACCCTGCTCCGCACCCTGGGACTGAACACGATCCTGGCCCAGTCTGGAGCGCCCGTATGCGCCAACGCTCACCTCGCCCCACCTTTAACCATCGCCACCAGCATGGGAGTGCAGGACTCTTTGGTTGATGGGATTTCTTTTTTTATGGCCGAGTTGCAGCGCATCAAACACATTGTCAATCTCACCATGGCAGAACACAAAAAAGATCGCACCGTGCTTTTTTTGTTGGATGAAATCCTGCAGGGGACCAACACCGTGGAGCGCCGTGAAATCGTGCAGCGGGTCATTGCCAATTTGACCCGAAACCAGGCCATGGGAGCAGTGACCACCCACGATCTGGCCCTCGCTGAAACCCGCGAAATCACCCAAAATGCGGATTTGATTCATTTTCGGGAACACTTTGAGCGGGATTCCCAGGGCAAACCCAAAATGACCTTTGACTACAAGATCCGGACCGGCGTGGCCACTACGACCAACGCCCTGAAAATCCTCGAAGTGATCGAGATGCCAGTTTAATTTTGCCGGGGAGTAGAGAGAGTCGAGAGTCCTCCACCACTCCAATTCTCCAATTTTCAGACAAAAAGATAATTTCTTTCATAGAGAAGATTTGGGCTCGTCAAAACGAAATGCGAATCCACAAATTACTACCAATCTTACTGGCACTCGGCACTTACCCGGCACTTGCCGCAGATAACCACGAGCACCCAGCCGCCACCATCGATCAACCGGCCAATGGCCATCATCCAGAAGGTAACCTGCTTGAGCAATTGGGTTATTCCATAATGACAGTTGAGGATCAAACCGTAGCGGGTAAATCAGTCGTCGCCATTCCGATTCAGGCCATTTTTGTTGAAAATGGAAAAACCTTTGTCCTTGCCCAAAATGATAAAGATCCCGAAAACTATATTCGTTGGGAAGTGGAACTCGGTCGGAACGATGGTCAACTGGTTGAAACCAAAAGTGGTGTATTCCCTGGTGACAAAATAATCATCAAAATGGCCGATCTGATTGCTTATCGTCAGTCAACCGGCACCGCAGCCTACCCGAAAGACACGGCTTTGGCCAATGCGACGCAGACGCCACCTCAGTCGCTCTCAACGCCCAGCGCTCAGCCCGCAACTGTTCCAGCACCTGTAAAAGCCGCTGTGGAAAAGCCCATCGAGAAAAAAGCGAACAACTACGAGATTCAAATTGGTGCGTTTTCCAAAGAGGAAAGCGCCAAACGGATCGCTGAACAGTTAAAAGCAAACTATGGGAAAACCGGCGTATTGGTCAGCCAGTCCAAAGGCCGCCCACTATATCTGGTTCGGGTCGGTGATTTTACTTCGTTTCGAACCGCCCAGGACACCAAGGAAAAGCTCATCACCACGGGTTATCCCGAAGCCTTCGTGGTAAGCTCCAACTAATTTCAAAAACCCCCTCCCCAAAAAAAATAACTAAAAAGCGGTGGCTGAAAAGCCATCGCTTTTTTGCTTTGGTAAAAAAGATTGCGGGCTCACTTTCCGTAACACCACATCTCTCCGTTTTCCAGTACCGCAAAAACCCGCCCGGCTTCGTCGAGCGCTGTGCCGTTTTTTACCACGATGGAAGGAAGCTTTTTCATCCAGAGGTCGATTCCATCTGCGACATTTACCAGCGCCAGAAAAGCTTCTTTCGGTTTTTCGTCGATATGTCCCGCCGCAAGCAGTTGATCGCTTTTCGGGGACACGATGAAGCTGGTAAATCTTCGTTTTGTCTTATCCTCCCAAACCGTGGCGGGCAGGCCGGGTGCATCGGCCCGGCGATTGAGCTGGGAGCGGATAAATTCACCGGCAGCATCTTTCTTTACTCCCGGGCCACCCGGCTCACGTAGGGAAAGATTGGTGAAGTAGAGGCCTTCATAATTGGCATCATGATTGAGGATCCGCCCGTCCGCACAGACATGTTCCAGACTGACATATTTGCCGTATTCCGGATAGTAGGGATAAAACGCGGTGCGGAAATCGGAATGCAACTGCACGCGGGGCTCATTCCGACTGGCCAGAGTCTTCAAATCATAACGCGCCCACTCGTAAACCCCACCGCCAAGAAAACGCAGCTCATCATCGACGATTTTCAACTCGCCCTGCAACGAAATCCCATTGTCCACTTCGCTGGTGATGGTTCCAGAAGTGGTGTTGTGCGCCTTGAGATCGCCGGTCCGGGCATCCAGCGCCACCACCCAGGTGCCATCGTAGTGGGTGATGCCACCAGCGGCATATACCGTACCATCCTGCACCACGACACCGCCGGAGAGTGGCCAGGAGGAAATCAATTTTCCAAACACCGGGATCAACTGATCCTTTGGCCCGACCCGGAAAGTCCATCGCACCTGGCCGCTGTCCGCATCCAGGGCATAGACCCGACCATCCGCTGAGCCGACAAATACCATCTCATCCGCCACCACCGGGGGAAAATAGACCGGCCCGCTGGTGTAGGCTTTCCAGATTGGTTTGCCAGTGCTGGCATCCAGCGCCTGAACCACCCCGGCACGATTGGCCGCAAAAACCTTTCCACCCGCTGTCACTGGTGCCGTCGCCAGATTATCGCCCCGTCCCACCTCAGCCCGCCACAACTCCCTGACCACCTCAGGAAACGGTGTGGCCGCAGGGCTTGATTTTTTGGTGGAGGAGTCCGTGGAGATCCCAGCCGCAGCGTTTGGTGGATAAACCGTCCGCGCTGTCGCAAAAGCTACTGCAGGGTCTGGATTCTTCTCATCACCCAAAGGAGCCAGGCCGATGTTTCCATACAACGACAACTGACATCCGCACATCCAGGGCCCCCAGTAGAGATGCCCATTTGAAATTAAGACACCATCCTGGCAGGGCGGACGCATCGGGGCGATGTGATGGGCCGTGTTTGTCTCCGTAAACACCCGGACCGTGCCGCCGCTCGCCCGGAAAAAGATGCTGTCAACTCCCCCGGTGGCGCGGGTGCAGGCGCGGCGGGCGGGAAACTCCTCCAGCACCTTTCCAGAATTATACTCCAGTTTCCTACCAAAAGTTTTCTGGGGACCAGCCGCCCAAACCGCGTCATCACGCAGGACGAGCTGGAGATTGCCCTCCTCATGCGACCAGAGCAGGCGACCGTCTTCGGTTGAGGCCACTACCATTTGCTCCCGCTGGGGACCGGCAAAATAGAGGCGCTCATTGTCACATTTCAGATAACTTGTCGTGGCATAGCCGGTCATGTAGTGCTGTGCCTTTGCGTTTGGCCCGAGGGCGGCAAGCAATTCCGGGCTATCATTTCGCCATAAGAGGAGCCCGGTTTTTGCATCAATCGCGGCGAGGAATTTCTCCGGCGCATAACAAAAGATCTGGCCTTTTGAATTTATGGTCACGGCCCGGGCATCCAAAAAATCTGGACTGCGGTGGTGCCAGAGCCTTTCTCCAGTTTTCAGGTCAATCGCCACCAGGGTGCGTCCGTAGCCAAAAGACAACTCGGGATCTGCATACTCATGACCTTTCCACACCTCCCAGGGCCAGTGTCCCAGGCCGCGCCGCACTGATTTCATCGTTTCCACCTTCACCTCGGCATTCCCCACCAGGGCGTAGAGGATGCCCTCGCGCATCCCCATCCACTTCCAGACCGGCCCATCTGAAACATCTGCTGCCACCCGGATTTCCTTCCGGATCTCGCCGGTGATGCCGTCGATCACCTTGCAGCTTTCGTGATCACCCAGGTAGAGCGCATCATCAGTGGCGATCATCGTGTTCCGGTGAATCATAAAGCCCTCCGGGAGCGGACGTTTCCATAGGATGATGCCGTTGTAGGCATTGATACACAGCAGGGTGTTGAGATGCACATTCTGATTTGCCTTGTGGGCGATGTGGCCCATCGCCTTATAAATCCGACCTCCTCCGATCACGCTCTGTTCCGGCATCGGCGAAAACTTGGGTTCAGCGATGAACTGAGTGCGAAAATTCCCCCGAGCGTGCTGATCCTTTGACTGCGGGTTATTGTCCGGTCCGTGAAAGGGGTGAGACCAGTCCTCATATCCCGGTGGGACCTTTTTGGTCAGCCAGATATGGCCGTCCCGCCAGGCTTGACCGAGCGGGCGCAAAACCCGCAAAGCCTCGCTCTCCTCCACCGGTCCAGCCAGCACCAGGGCATCTGCGACATTGTCCGCCAGCGGGAAGCGGCCATCCTGGAAAGGACTCACAAAAATCCGGGTCCCGAGCAGACCGGCTGCCTCCGCCATTTCGAAGCTCTCGCGCGAATCACCCTCGGTTAATGCCAGGATCTGCCATTCGCTGGCCCGGGCCAGTGAAACAACAAATTCGGGTGAATGCCCCGCCACGCAGACGATGCCGCGCTGAAGGTCCAGTTTTTTCAGGGTCGCTTCCACCGATTCCTCCGCACGTGCCCCCGTAACCCCAATGCAGAACAGGCCAGTCAAAGCAACCAAAGTCCGGATACCTCGCGTTTTCATGGAATGGAAACCAAAAACGGTCCATCCTTTATTTAGGGCCAATTGTTTCTCTTGTCACGATGGAAGGTGCGGCGGACTTGCGTAAACCCGGGATTTAGGACACGACAATCAGACCCTGATCCCCTTTACCTGTCCGTATTGGATGCTCGCCTGTCCGTATTGGGATTTGGTCGCCTCCTTGATGGACATCATTCTCTCGTGCAGACCGAGCAACCCATTGTAGCCGTTTTTGCGGCTGGCGCGGGCACCCGACAGAGCAGCTTCCAGGTCCGCGATGGTTTTGTTGATCGTGGCCAAAGCCTCACTCAGCTCCGTCAGCTTCGCGATCGTCAGGTCCGCTGCCGCGCCTGTGTCGTAGCCGGAGAGATTTTTCAGCGAAGCGATGAAGCGGTCGGCCTGGTTCTTGATATCCGCGCAGCTTTGCGCCGTGGTTGCAGAACGCCGCGCACTGGCGGTCCCCTCTGCCGGTGGATTCTTCACAGAGGGCGTGCGATAGCCACGGAGATTGTCGTAAGTCTGCTTCACCGCATCCAGTTTGACCGCCCACTTTCGGTCACTCTTCACTCTCGCCATGGCCCGCAGGGCACGGGACTTGATATCCTTGATCAATTGGACCCGCTCCGGCGCAGTGGTCCGCCAATCTGCCTCCGTGTCTGTGACCGCCTTATTCAGGGCGGCGAGTTCGGTCAAAAACGTGTCGAAATCCACGGGCATAATCTCATCCTGCCCCGGTTCAAAAGCCGGATCAAAGTCCTCGATAAATGCCTGCAACTGGCGTCCGCGCTGGAGGCGATCCGCAAATGTCATTTCTATATTTGCCATGTTATTTCTTGTTAAATTCGAGTTGGTCGGGAGATTTTGTCATCCACCACTCCCTTGATTCCAAAAATTCTCTGCGATCGATCAATTGACAAGCAACTTTTGTTAAGAAAAGTTAAATATCTGAGGATTTGATGCCGTTATCTGGCAGTGCGATAGCCTTATCAATCGGTAGGATTGCCTTTCCTGGAAGTCAGATGCCCTTTCTGGCTGATTAAATAGCGAATTATATTGTTTGAAACGCAATCCGACCGCAGTGAAACGCTATTGTATTGGCGTGAAACGCTATTGTATCGGCATGAAATGCTATTGTATCGGCATGAAACGCTATTGTATCGGCGTGAAACGCTATTGTATCGTCATGAAACGCAATCCGACCGACGTGAAACGCTATTGTATCGGCATGAATCGCTATTGTATCGGCATGAAACGCAAGTGTATCGGCATGAAACGCAATTCGACCGACGTGAAACGCAATTGTATCGTCATGAAACGCAATCTCACTGACGCAAATTGCAGTTTAACCAACTTTAAACTTTAACCAAAACCACAGGAACAATCGAGGCTCGTTTGTGAGCGAAAAATGTCCTGCGAGTTCCGGTCGGCTCACCCCCGCATTGATTGATATCAGGCTCCCTGACCTGACAGATAATCTTCAACAACTGGATGTGGGGCATCACCGCCATCGCCGCGAAACCCGGGTGGCGGACGATTGAGTGCCTGCCCGTTGAAAACTTCCGGCCTCAACGTAACAGAATGCAAGTCGCAAGCCAAAGCCAAACTCTGATTCTGATGACTTCACGGTGCTTTTTGGCTTTTGTGTTCCAGAAACGGAAGGTGGACGGGCTTAGTGTTCTGCTTCTTCATTCTTCATGGGTGGCGGTTCAGCTGAACCACGGAATAACATTGGCCAGCATTGAGACGGCAGCCGTAGCTACGTTAGAAATCCAGAAGCGATTCGGTTCCGTGTCTCGGAAATATGTTCCAATGTTAGACGATATTACGCCGCTACAAATGGAAGTATGCACAATCAAGACACCTACGATGCCGATGGTCACCGGAAGAAGTGGTAGCCAAGACTGAATGTGTAGGACACATAAAATTCCGTTCGTCACCATGAGAGCGGCGATGAAAAGGAATGCCAGAAGTGGCCTGCCTGCCAAATAAGTTCTCGAATATGCTGGTGTGAGCATCTTTGGGCGATCAGATAACGGAACTGCTCTTAGATGGTCGTATCTCATTTCAAGCAGAACGTCAAGGCGACTCACGGCTGTAAGCCGTTGAGTCTGCCGTCATGTTCTGTGTTTGGGTTCTAATCGCGCGCTGATGCCGGATGAGCCAATCGTGCTGCTGCTCCGTGTCGGGAACTCGCAATCCACGTGCCCGTGAAATCTGCTCGAACGCGTCTTCAGCGTCCATCCCTGAGTGAACGAGCACTGCCCCGGAAACAATCCCGGACCGACCAATTCCAGCGAGACAATGGACAACCGAGTTCGTTCCGGCCTCGATCTCTCTGAAGAGCTGATAAGTGAATCGCGCAAAGTCGTTCAACGAACTTGGAAGGCCTCGATCGCAGATTGGAAACGAAACAAATCTCATTCCGTTTGCCTGACAGAGTTGGCTCTCATCTTGAAGGTCAAAGTCGGCGGCCTCGTCCAGTTCCATGAGTGAAACGACCTGATGAATCCCGAATGCGGAGATGTTTGCGAATTCCTCCTCGATCCATTCGCCCGTGGTCGGCTTCGGCATGACGGCAAGAAATCCCGCTCCGATCTGGGCAACGACTGAGATGTTTGGTTCAAATGCCATTTCTTAACAGAACAGTATTTATTCGTATGACCTCTCGAGGTGATATCCGCGAGAAGTCTTGGATTTAGGATGTCGGAAAATCCGCGATCTAGCAAGGAATTTTTCCAACAGGGTGCGTCTATCAGGGGGGCAGGGGTGGCGGGATTTCAGGAGCGTCGTTGGCTCTGATATCAAGCCATCCGCAGTTGGTGCCGTCCCTACGACCGAAGGTGGGAGTTGGTATGGAAGTAAAATAAATCCGCAGGGACAGTGATTACTTCGTGACACTGGACTCTTGATCGATGAGGTGTCTTGGAGAGATGGAGTCTTGGCGGGGCAACACTCCATCACCCATGTCAGTCAAAAAAACTCTGGATAAATAAAGAAATGACAAAGAAGCAGGCTTATTTTTATGGCAGCGTAGCCAACGCCGACCTGGAGTGATTAGACAGGGGACTTCCTCTGATTGAACAGGGTGCAATCGCTAATTAAACAGGGTACACTGGCGGACTGTACCCTGTTGAATGCCCGTCTCATATCCTACTCTGGCAGCGATATTGCGGACTCAAAGACTGGGGTGAGGAGTGGCACCATGATATTGGTACCCGCTGGCGAAAAGTGGTCTCTATCGTTAAAGATGGCCACCCCGTCTTTTGCCATGAGGTAACGACCGGAGTCATCGGTCAGAGAGGGGATGGGATCGAGAATCGTGACATCGAGCCCGGCGAGGGCTTCATCAAGAAGTGCGTTCATCGGTGCCGCCTTTGCCCGAACCTGGGAGGCTGGAATCGAAAAAGAATTCAAATCCATCCCCCGACTGGCTGCCTGGGCCACGGTTTCCGGGACGCTGCGCGGCTGCAAGCCGACATCGCGCATCAGATAGACTTTGATGCCCATTTCGTTCAGGCGCGATACGGTTTTCCGCAAGTATTTCACCAAAATGCGACCGGCTTCCTCCGGCGTCCGTGAACGGGTCTCACCATCACAGAGCAAATAGTTCTTTTCCCCGCCCGGCAGGCCGAAAACATACAAATCCCAGCGGGCTGTCATGAAGACTTGCTTGATTGGACTGGTCTCCAAATACTTCAACACGGGAGTTCCGGGATCTTTGCCTGCTTCGGAACTGCTGACCGAATAGGTTTCGGCGGTCGGACAAATGCCAGGAGTCTGTACGGGATAGATCTTAATTCCGTGTTCTTTACCTAGTTTGTCAAAAACGGGCAGCAGAGCCCCCATGTGACTGTCGCCCCAAACCAGCATGCTTCCACGGGCGGATTCTCCCTCCGCACCGATCACCGGCAGTGTTCCATTTTTAGAGAGCTGGGCAAGTCCCCCGGTGTGATCAAAGGGCGAACGAATTTTCTGGTGCTTGGAAACATACTCGGGGAATCGTCCGGGGACCCCGTCGGTTTTATAGAGAATGGTTCCAGTAACGATAAATAGAACACTGAGAACCGCTGCTACCGCAAACAACTGCTTCCGTTTTCCGCAATAGGATTTCTTTCGAAAAGGAGTTTCTATATATTTCCAGGAAAGTACTGCGATGACAAAAGAAAAAACCAGTGCTCCCACCAGATGAAAGGAAGAGACTTCAGAGATAAAAGTGTACTTCAAAAAGACTATAGCGGGCCAGTGCCAGAGATAGAGCGAATACGAAATCTTACCGATAAAAACGAGTGGCTTTGTCCCGAGGAGTAGCCCGGTCGAGTTTGGAGAAGGGGAATTCGAGAAAATGAGGAGTGCCGCTCCCAGACAGGGCAATACAGCGGCATAACCTGGGAAGACGGTATTTACATCAAAGAAAAAAATCGCATAAACGATCGCAGCGAGACCCGACCAGCCGAGCAAATTATCCAACCAGGGCTTTGCTGTCTGTCTTTTGGGCAGAAGTGCCAGCATCACTCCGAGAATCAGTTCCCAGATGCGGGACGGAATGAGAAAGAAAGAAAAATCAGGAAAGTGGAAAGATCCATAAATACTCCAGGCGAGCGAAGCCACCATCAACACCACCATCGCAGCCCACACCTTTGCCATACCCTTTCGCAGGAAAAAGATCATGGCGAGAGGGAAGAGGAGGTAGAACTGCTCCTCAAGCGCCAGTGACCAGGTATGAAGAAGCGGCTGAAACTCTGATGCTGTCTCAAAATAGCCGGACTGTTTCCAAAAATAGAAATTTGCGACCAGAAGCGGCTGGGCAACGATCGATTGTCCCAATTCGGCAAAATGCTGCGGCACCATCCAAATCGACCCGGCAATAAAGGTGACGATGACGACAACGGCCAGCGCAGGAAAAATCCGGCGGATGCGACGCTCCCAAAAATCCACCAGACGAAACGTGCCATCTTGAATTTCAGAGAGCACCAGCGAACCGATCAAAAATCCCGAGATGACAAAAAAAATGTCGACCCCCACAAATCCACCCGGAAACCCAAGCTCGGCGTGAAAAAAAAGCACGGGAAGGACAGCCAGTGCCCGGAGACCATCTACGTCAGGCCGATAAGAAACAGCGGTATTTTTGCTCATTGCCGGGATGATTAACCTAAAAACCACCCCATGACAATCCCTCAGCTCATTCTGGGGGCTTCCGCAGGTTTTCTGTAACTCATCAGCATCGCAAAGGCCAGCAGCAAGACTCCTACGAGCGCCCCGCGCCAGAAGCCGACTCCAGCTATCGGAGAAAAACTCAACTCCAGAGTCAGAGGATCGTTTTCGGAGACTTGCACGCCCCGGCTAAAGCGATAGCGCCGGCCCTCATACGGCGGCACCACATCGAGACCGGTCCCGGCGGCTTCACCGCCCTGCTGTTGTTGGACGATGCGAGTAGCTATTTTGCGGAGGGCGCTGATTTCGTCGTTGGTGTTGCCTTGAAGAAGCTGACTCAGGTCATCGGGACGGAAATTGAGATCGCCGATTTGAATAACGGGATTTCTCACGGCGCTCTCCCTGAGCTGTTCGCTGCCAAATCCACTCGCCTCCTCGGCGCTGCGATCGAGGTAGATTCGCTGGCGGCGGGTATTGAGTCCGACGAGCGCCTGCTGGGTCTGTAGAGACTCCAATTGGACACGGGCATCCTCATTGGACGCGGCATCCAAGCCGGATTGATTGGCCACACTGCTGAGGGCCTGGCGGGCCAGGGTTTGTTTCCCATCCTGGAGCAGTTGATTGGCCTTTTCCAGAAGAGCCACGGCCTGGGCTGATTGCTCATCTCGTCGGGATTTGGCCTGGGTCAGGTAGTTGGTCCGGTCCTGGTTCTCTACCAGTGAGTCCTCCAGCAAATTCAGATTGCCACGGTGACGGGACATTTTTAGATGCGGAGGAGACAGCACTTCCCAAATGATGTTTTCCATCGGCACACTCACCAGAGGCGCGTTCATTTTCGCCGGTGAAATTGAGTCGCCCGGCTCCAGATAGATTGCCTGGACGGAGGCTTTGCGACCGTTGGCATCCGGCAAGACAGGGAATTGCCAGTGATTGCGCTCGAGCTGGACGGGCTGGACAGCCTCCCGATTTACAAACAGGCAAAATAACTCGCTGTCAGCAGGTAACGTCAGAGTGAGGGGGCTGCGCTGGATGACTTCCACTTCCAGATTGACACTGGTCAGTCTGGTGCCATGTGGAGATAACACCGTCCGAAATTCCCCACGGGTGATCCGCAGTTTCAGGGCATCTGCCAGGGTATGGCGCTTGATCGCGACCTCCAGATCTCCGGGGTTGGTGCGGGCCTTGAGCGCCAGGGCTGGGGCGATCCGATTGATCGATTCCCGAAGGGATTTGGACAATAGTTTCCAGTCACCCTGCAGCCAGGTTTTGTCCCCGGAGACACGTTCCACCTCCAGCCTGCCGGTGGGGCGCACCGCCACATGGTAGCGGGGCTGTTTCACGGAGGGGAAAATAACTGGTTTTTGGGTGTAGCGATCACTCTCGGGAGCGAGGCGCTCCTCCCATTCCAGTTGGACCTGGAGTTCCCCGGTGAGCCAGCGTTTGAGTTGGATTTCCCAGAGATCAGCTTCGCCCTCGATTTTCGTGATTCCGCTGACCACTTTGCCGTTGGCACGCAGAGTTCTGATGGTTTCGGGTGTGGTGAGCGGCAATCGGACCTGGAGCGTGCGGATCGAAGCATTTTCAATCTCGAAAATCCCGGAAATCGCAGTGCGCACCTGGGCCTCGCGAATCGTGATATCGTGGAGAATCTCCCCGGTGACTCGTGGGGCCAGCGTTTCGATGGCGAGGTTCACGGCCCAGTCTTTTTGGAGCAGGCGAAAGGCCAGGGCGGTCTTTTGTTGTGCGCCGAGAGTTCTGGGATCCAGCTCGGAGACATTGGTCTGGTTGGCCACGACCAGCCGCATCCCGGTGGCGGCTTGGACAATGATTTCTCCACTTTGCCGGGTGGCTTCCGTCACCGTAAAACGCGGCAAAGGGTAGGGGACATCGCGATTTGGAGTTGGGGAGGTCATGGAAAGGGCGAACAAGGCCCGTCCCATGGTTTTGCCATTGAGATGCAGGGTGATGATCCGGTTGTCGCCCTCGACCTGGTCCGACCAATGATGGAGCGTCTCACCTGATAGAGAATTGATTTCGAATTCTTTGGGAATGCTGCCATGCAACTGAAAAATTCCCGCACGGGAGATATCGCTGATCCATTCGATCTGGCAGAGGACATTTTCATCCCCCAGGGAAATGACCTGTTTGAGTTCCACCCGTACTTCGGGAGCCACCTCGTTCAGGGCCAGGTTGATTTTTCCACCTTTTTCCTTGAAGCGATAGGCGCGATTCAAAATCGTGCCTTCTCCCGGAAGAAGCGATTTATCAAAATCATCCAGGTTTACCATTAAGAGATCTTCCTCGGTGATGGTGCCCGGCTGGGCATCCCCACCAAAAGAAAGGCCCAGAATGCCGGTCTGTCCGGCTGCTCCTTCGATCAAAAGCGGACCCAGGGTGGTCTGGGTCGGGAAGGCCGACAGCCCGCTCTGAGTGGCGACTTTCAGGGTGAATGCATTTGCCTGCGGTGGCTCCAGCATCGCAATCATGATCTGCTCGACCGGGTTAAATTGCCAGGAGGCGACAGGTCCAAGCACATCGCTGACGGTGCAACCTGTGGGAATTTTGAACTTTAGGCCTTTGACCACGCCTTGAGCCGAGCGGATCTGGAACTGGTGGATTCCGTCAATCACTCCGGGTGAGGGAATGTAAACCTGCTGGCTCTCCACAAAAAACTCAGAGGGCTCCGCCGCACGGTCCCGTTCTTTTGGGCGCAGGGTGATCTCATGCTCTTTAATGGGGAGGAGGAGGATTTCAGCCTTGCTGTCAGCCTGAACCATCCGTGCGGCTGCTCCGGGGACAAACTCCCATCCAAGCACATCATAGCCAGCGTTGACCTGATGAATGGCGGCTCGGCCCGTGGGGATTTTGAAACGATAGGGAGCCTTGCCCAAATCCAATTGATAGGAAAAAGTGATTTTTTGTTCCTTCAGACCCTCCGGGCTGGTAATGATCGCCAGGTAGTTGAGGGCTCCGTCCGCACCAGGCTCAGTCTTCAAAAGCACCCCATCACCGACGAAGGCCGTCAACTTCGCTCCGGAGGCTTCGAGCAGCTCAAAGCGATCCCCGCGTTTACCGGACAGAGCCGCCGTAACCGTGGCAGATAGCAGGTTGTCCGTGTGGGTGATCTTCCAGGTTTCATATAGTGAATCAAAAGCCAGTGAGCCTTTGTTAGGTTCAGCGGATATGATGGCGGGGCCAAGAAGCATGATCGCCACGGCGAGATTGGCTGGTTTGACAAATGAACGGAATAGAGAAATTAATTCCGGCAACAGCAGGAAACCGAAAATCGCCAAAGATAGAAAGGCGAAAAACAACCCGCCCCCGTTGATAAAGAGCAGTGTACCGCCGCCCAGCAAAACCAGCCCCGCAAACAACAGGAAAGGTTTGATAGGTAAACCTGGGACGAGTTTCTCAATTTTTTGACGTAGCGAAGTATTGAAATGACCTGCCAGCAAAACCAAGCCCAATAGACAAACGAAACTACCGGTGAAAGAAAATGCCACCTGGGTCAGAGGTGCTGATTTCGTTTCCACCACCACAGGCTCACCAGCCGCCAGGATCGGCAAACTGATTTTCAACGGACTCGGCTGGCTATAGTGCTGCCAGGCAAAGCGCGTCGCCATAACCCCAAATACCACTGCCCCAACCAGGGGGAGCAGAGCCAGCCAGCGGAGGCGACCTTTCACAGAGCGGAGAATGATACCAAGCCCCACACAAACCAAAATACCAAAGAGCCGATACATCCCGTGGGTTCCCACCCAGTTAAAACCGCTCGGTGGCAGCACCGGAGCGGTAGCCTCTTGATACTTTCCCTTCAGCTGAATCACCTCGTTGTGCTCGCCAGTCACCAGCCATTCGGTTTTTAATACAGGAACGGTCACAGTGGGAAGGTGGATTCGTCCTTTTTCCATCACATTGCCCAGCCGCATTCTCACTTCAGTTAATGGCTCGTTGCCCTGGGTGGGGAGTAGGGGGATCTGGGTGATGTCACCCGTTTTCCGGGAGGCCACATTGCGACCGTTGGTGCGCACATCCCATATCGTCGTTCCCGGTGGCAGCGTTAGCGAAAGTGGGCGGTTGTCGCGGGACTTCACATAGTAGATCAAATCCGTCACCGTTTCATTTTCCCGGGAGATAAAGGTCGAAGCCTCCGCAAACTCCACGACTTGATCGAGGGTTCGCTCGGGGTCCAACCATTTTAGATTCAACTGTAGATCAAAGGGACGGGCATTGTATTGCCAGATCCCCAGACTGGGAGAGGCACTCAGGAGCCGGAATTCCGGCGGCAGTTCAAGATGGTCCATCTCCAGTAGAACCGCAGCGACAGTGCCGACGCCAACCTCTACCTGGTCAGGACTCACGATCTGAACATAGCCGGTTTCGCTTTGAACCTGGCTGGGAAAAACTCCACCGGGTGACAAGCTTTCAGTAGCAGGCTGCTCAAATGTCACTAACAGGGTAAAGGCACCCATCACCGCTTGATGGAGCGAAACTTTCAGTGTGTTCTGCTCAACTCTCTGGCTGCGCAGATCCCTGCCCTCGGCCACTACATTTTCCAATCCAGCCGGTATGGTCACGCTAAATTCAGAGGAGGGCGCACCAACAATAAAATAGTTGATCAAGACACTTCCATAAGCAGTTCCATTGCTTAATGAATAGAGATGAAAGACATCAGCCTGGATGCTCTTGGGCAATACCTCAGTGGAGACGGAGGCCGTCCAGTCCGCATCCCGCATCCGGAAGTAGTGCTGGAGATGCTGAGCATCCCCCGGGAACGAAGCGAGTGGTCGCTCGGTGAGTTGTTCGCTTGCCGGGACCGTCAGGCGAAAGCCAGGTGCTGCGGCCAGCCCCAGGTCGCCCCGCACGGACTTGGCATTGGGAAAGGCCAGTTTGGGCAGCGCCCAGGTTCCGGTAGTCGCGGCGGTATTTTTCTCCAGTTGGAGGTTGATTAATTTTCTACCTGAAACATCGCTGGCGAATATCACCTTCAGACTACTCTTATCTCCCGATATGATGTAGTCACCAATTTCGGCTCCGGTCACTGAAACGACCGAATAGTCAGACGGAATCGAGATATCCCATTCCCGGATCGGTGCCTCGCGGACATCCAGCTCCACCGCCGAGTGCAGGGTCTGGTCGGATTCAGAAACCTTATGGAGAGTGACTTCCGAGACATGAACCTCTGGCTGAATCCGATCGCAACCGACCTCAAATTGATAGTTCGCTGATGGAAAACGATAGACAAAAACCTGCCGGGATTCCAGCGCGGGACCGGGGAACTTGTCGGGAGCCAACTGGGTCAATCCGACCAGGCCGGATGGCTCCAAACGCACACTTCCTTCATTGGCCAGACGGATAAATCCCGCATGGCGGATGGAATCAACCGGTTCCAGCCGCAGCGGCGTAGCCTTTGTCGGCAGGGTGTCGAGGGGCGTCTGGGTTTTGATCGAGACCATACCTTCCTTCAGGATGGCCTCGCTTAGTGAGATCTGGAGCACTTTTTCAGCCACTTTCCAGGACTGGATTTTTTCACCAGTCACGGCGATCACCTCACCAGCACCGATGAGCTTGAGCGACAGTTCCTTAAGTTCTCCCTGGAGCACCCGGTAGGTAATGTCGTGAGTCTGGCTGATCAAACCCGTGCCGAGGCGCGTTTCAATTGTGCCATGGGTATTAAAAAACAACTTGCCACCACCGGCATCAGCCTCTTCTTTCCAGGTGAGATTGACCTGTCCATTGGCTGGTAAAAATCCTTTCCATATTTCTTTCTCCAATTGAAAGCCGCGATTAATAAACTCGATTCCTTTACCGAGATTTTGGATCGATATTGGGGTAACGCCCCGACTTGCCACCGAAAAATCTGCGCTGTTATTTTCGATTCGGGCAGCAAATTCCAGATCAAGCGGGTAGGTGCCCGGAGTCGGGAATTTTAACTGGTAGGTGTGGGAATCACCCTCCTCAATCAGGCGAATCGAATAGCTGGTTTGCGTAGAACGGGTTTTCGAACCCGTTAGCGAAGCTTTGCCGCGAAGCAGATTCAACGTGGCATCCGGCTCGGTAACAATAATCAAACCCTTTAGAGTAAAAAGGATGCTTTGAGAGGCCTTTTCGTAAACTCCGGTAAGGCTCGCCGCCGTCATCGCCACCGGCGGTGGTGCACTGTGGTCGCGTTCGATCTGTAGTGCAAATTTTCCGCCGATTGCGGTGTAGTAAACATTTTTCAGATCAGAAGACAGCGGTAAAAACTGTTCCATCCCCACCGCTGTACCCGCCATGCCATCGATATAGTTTAGTTGGATGGTGTTGGTAAAAGCAGCGGAAGTTCCCTTTCCAAGATGGGGAATGTCGATTGCAGAGGGAGCCGTGTATTTGGGGGATTTAAGGATAACTTTGGCGCTAAAGGCGGTGGTTTCCGGCGCTATTGAAAACTCGAGATGGCGTTCACCGCTTTTCTCCCGGATCGCCCAACTCGTCACCTCCGGGCTTTCTACCGTTTCGACCGTGGCGGGTCCGAAAATCCGCAGGCTGACCGGGCCTTCTGTTCCCTGGATGACGGTCAGATCGACCTTGGATTCGTGGGTAATGTGTTCACGCCCCACCGCAACGGTAGAGTTGACCGTCGCCGCCCAAATCCGGGGTAGCTTGGCAGGTTCCTTTTGCGTTTCGATGACTATTTTCGCCGAGTCCTGGGTGAATCCAACGGTCGAGAGAAACAGCCCCAAAATGGCCAGATGCACGTAGCGGCGGCTTCCAGCCGCCGTTATCGCGAAGGTTTTTTCCTCTGACGGCGGCTGGAAGCCACCGCTACGTCGGAGCGAAACCGCTCCGTTCAAAACTTGACTTAACAGGGTACAGTCCCGGACCCAAAAGGGTACAATGCGAGACCCAACAGGGTACAATGCGTTTTTTTGGAGGGCTTTTTTCATTGAATGGCAGCGGCTTTTAGGATCATTTGATTGAGTTGCGAAACGGGTTCGCGTTTTAAAATTTCCGGTGACAGGGAACCCAGTTGGGTGCTCAGTTCTTCCCAGGTGCTGAGTTCGCCCAATGGTTCGCCCTTTAGTTTGGAGGCCACCAAAGTCGCCACCGTGGCCAGGCGGATCGTGGCGCTGGCTTCTTCCAGGCGCGGCATGGATGGCTGATAGGGAATGGGCCAGCGTTTCTCGACCATCTGGCCGTTTGCCATATCCCTGAACCTGACACTGACACTACCAACATCGCCGGTGCCATCTGGCAGCGGTTCAAATTGATAGAGTGCCACGCCGGCTTCGGCGGCGGACAGTTCAGCGGCATCTACCTGGTCGTTTTTGAAATCCTCTTTATTGAGCAGGTGTTTTTCGAATCCATGTAGTTGGTAGCGACCGACCCGCAGAGGATTAAACTCGATCTGAACTTTGACATTCATCGCGGCGGGTCGGAGGGCTCCGGCGATTTGTTTGGCAAATTTGGAATCCACCTCATCGGGTTGGTCTAGTAGGTAATAGCGACCGTCACCTTTGCGGGTCAGGGCTTCGAGGATTTCATCATTCAGGCCTTCGGCCCCAATCCCGGCGGCATCAAAGGCGATCCCGGCAGTCCTCATTTTTTCTATGATGCTGGCAAGCCGAGCAGGGTCGGCATCCCCGAGATTGGCCGCGCCATCGGTCAGCAGGATGATGCGGTCCTGCGAATTCCCCATGCGATTTTCTCTGGCTTTTTCGAAGCCGAGATTCAGGGCCGCCTCTAAATTGGTGCCTCCTTCCTTGGGTAATTGGGAGACCAGTTTAACCAAATCACCCGCCTGATTTCCAGCCACTGCCTCGGCGAGGAGGCGCGGTTGCCTCGCGAAACTGATGAGCGAAACTTTGTCACCTTCATTGAGTTGTTTTGCCAGTAGAGAAAAGGCCCTCTGCAGGGTTTCCTGCCGGTCAAAACGCTCCATCGAGCCGGATGAATCGAGAAGAAAAGTTAAGTTTAAAGGTGTGGTGGAGTTCCGCCCGGCGGCAGCGGTGCGCATGGCGATGCGGAGCACATTGCGCTGCTGCATGCTGGGGTGGATGGCCTGTTCGATAGTGGAGGAGACCCGCTCATCCAGGCTGGGGATAGGATCTTCGTAGTCAAAGGCATTGACAAACTCCTCCAGACGAATCCGGCTTGGATCCGGCCACTCGCCTTTCATGAGGGCGGCATAAGCCAGTTTAAAGGAGACATCGCTGACATGTAGAGAAAAGGTCGAAAAGGGTTCGGCGGAAGTGGATAGTTCGTTGGGGAGGGCTTGGAGTTTGGGTCTGGCCTGAGGGAGAGGGGGACTTAGTTTTTTAAAGATTTTTTGTTTTGTTAAAGATAAAG
>JBGSJM010000175.1:0-21283 GCA_041742015.1 Verrucomicrobiales bacterium
CGCGCTATGGGCAGGATTGGAAATAGCCAAGCCTTTGCCGCCGCGAAATGGTATTGCCCGGTTTAATGATGTCGTTCTTTGTCGGACGGGTTATACCGGTGAAGATGGCTTTGAGTTGTTTACTCCGATCGCTGAAATAGCAGAATGGTTTCAGCGGCTTATTGATGCAGGGGCGAGACCCTGCGGACTGGGAGCCAGGGATACTTTGAGGCTGGAAAAAGGTTTTCCCCTAAATGGCAATGATCTGGATCCTGTTCACACTCCCCTGGAGGCTGGGCTAGGATTTTTTGTTAAGCTGAAAACCGACATCCCCTTTGTGGGACGAAAGGTGCTTGATCAGCAAAAAGAAAACGGAGTAAAGGAGCGGCTTGTCGGCTTGGCCATGATCGGTAAAACCCCGCCGCCCCGCCATGGATATGATTTGATCAATCCAGTAACGGGTGAAAAAATCAGCGAACTCAGCAGTGGAGGTTCATCACCGACCCTGGGTAGGGGAATTGCCATGGCCTATGTGCCGTTTGAGTTTGCAAAAATCGGCACCAAACTTGAAGTAGGGATTCGACAGAAAAACTTCCCGGCTGAAGTGGTGAAAAAGCCTTTTGTTTAGGTAGGCAAACTGGATCGACCATACAGGGTACAATGGCCGACTGAACAGGGTGCAATCGGGTACAATCCGGGGGGGGATTGCTGAATCTACCCTTTTGCCGCTGCGATGGCATCTTTTGCCTGAGTGTCAGGCTTGGCTTTGAGATCCCGCCAGATGATTTTTCCATCCCTAATCAGGAAGCTTTGTCGGGAAGCAAATCCCTTGGCACTGGCTGGAACCCCAAAAGCTTTGATCACTGCACCCTCCTTGTCTGCCAGGAGACTGAAGGGGAGTTTGAATTTATCGGCAAAGGCTTTTTGATCTTCAACCGTGTCGGCTGAGACTCCGAAAACCGTAATCCCGGCTTCCTGCACCGCAGCAAATTCGTCTCTCAGGTTACAGGCTTGACGGGTACAACCGGGAGTGTCCGCTTTTGGGTAAAAATAAACCAGCGAAGTCCCTTTCGCAAAAACCGCCCCGAGGTCCACCTCTTTACCTAGATGGTCAGTTGATTTTAGTTTCGGGGCATCAGCTCCGACTTCAAGCGGTTCAGCATAAAGAGATCCTGTAAAACTCATGGCAATTAAAACGGTTAAGGTACGAAATAGAATGTTTGTTTTCATAGAACATTACCATGGAACAGCCTGGTTGGATTTGCAATTACGTGGAGAAGTATTGCCAATTCTTTCAAAATTTGTTAAAACAAAAAACATGTTCCACCTGCGCTCCATGAAGCCGCGTGATTTCGATGCCGTGGCTGACTTGATTTATTTGTCGACCAATAGTTGGTATCAGGCAAATCGGGGGTATGAAATTTTTAATGGAGGGCCCCAGGTTTGTCGCTTGTTTTGCGATGTTTACGAAGAACTTGATCCCGGCTGCGCCATGGTTGCCGAAGATAATCAGCGGAAAACCATCATCGGCTCGTGTTTCGTTCACCCGAGGGAGACTCACATTTCATTGGGGATTATGAATGTTCACCCTAGTTATTTCGGAGCTGGAGTGGCTGGAGCCTTGATGGATTCTGTGATCGCTTTTGCGAAGAAAGAGGGCCAGACCCTGCGCCTGGTTTCATCCGCCATGAATCTCGATTCCTTTTCACTCTACAGCCGGAAGGGTTTTACCCCTTTTGCGGTTTATCAGGATATCCTCTTTCATGTGCCGGAAAAAGGGATCAAAGCACCAGATTTGATCGCTGGAATCACGGTCCGCGAGGCTGCTCCCCAGGATATTATGGCGATGGGCCATCTCGAATTCGAGGTCAGCGGCATTTCGCGGGAACAGGACTACTGCTATTTCGTCGAAAATGCGGCGAGGATTTGGAAGACTCTGGTGGTAGCCAACAGCGATGGCGAAATCGACGGTTTTCTCGTCTCTGTTAAACATCCGGGAAGTCATCTCATCGGTCCCGGGGTTGCGAGAACGCCGGAAATAGCTGCAGCACTGATTTATCATCAGCTCAACCGGTTTCACGGCACCAAAGTCGTCTGCCTCTGCCCGGTTGATCAGCCGGTTCTGGTCCAGGCTCTTTACAAAATGGGCGGGCGCAACTGCGAGATTCACCTCGCTCAGGTTCTCGGCGAGGTCCAACCGATTTGCGGAGTGGTTATGCCGACTTTTATGCCGGAGTCGGGTTGATGTTTATTTGGAAACGTTGAATCGAAACTCGATCACATCGCCATCCTGAACCTCGTATTCCTTGCCTTCGATACGGAGTTTTCCGGCAACCCGGGCTGCAGCGATGGTTTTTAGCTCGACCATATCTTTGTAACTGATGGTTTCAGCGGCGATAAAGCCCCGCTCAAAGTCGCCATGAATCACTCCCGCTGCGGCTGGGGCTTTGTCACCTGCCCGGATTGTCCAAGCCCGAGTTTCCTGCTCGCCAGTGGTCAGATAAGTTCGGAGACCCAACAAATGATAGACTGCTTTGATGAGGCTGGAGACGCCGGAATCAGTCACGCCCATGTCAGCGAGGAACTCAGCGGCCTCTTCCTTACTCAGGTCGATCATTTCCTGCTCAATCCGGGCGGAGATGACAACGGCTTCGGCACCATGTGCCTCGGCGGCGTATTTCTTCACCTTGGAGACGAAGGGATGGCTGTCCGGATCACTGGTGGCACTGGCGAGATCGTTTTCAGAGACATTGCAGGCAAAAATCGTCTTCTTCGAGGTGAGGAGGAAAAAATCTTTCATGATTTTTTTCTCTTCATCGGTGATTTCCAAATTCAGGGCCAGCTTGCCGGAATCGAGATGGGGCAGGAGCTTGTCGATTAGATCGATTTCTTTTTTGGCTTCCTTGTCACCGGTGCGGGCCTTTTTGTCGCGACTAAGTCTTCTTTTCTCAAGCGTGGCGTAGTCAGCGAGAATCAATTCGGCATTGATGATCTCGATATCCCTCAGCGGATCAACCGATCCCAGCTCATGGATGATGTCGTCGTCTTCAAAACAACGAACCACCTGGACGATGGCATCGACTTCGCGAATATTGGCGAGAAACTTGTTTCCAAGGCCTGCCCCGTCACTGGCACCCTTGACCAGACCAGCGATATCGACAAACTCGATTGCAGTCGGGATGATTTTTTTCGATCCCGAGATTTTGGACAACACTTCGAGACGCTCATCCGGCACAGACACGATTCCCAGGTTTGGATCGATGGTGCAAAATGGGTAGTTGGCAGCCTCCGCCTTGCGGGTCCGGGTCACTGCGTTAAAAAGAGTTGACTTGCCCACATTGGGAAGCCCGACGATGCCTGCCTGTAACATGGGCGGACTGTAGCGGTGACTTCCGGGATTTCAAAGGCAATTTATGATTCCCGATTTAGGTCAAGCCTTACTTTCCCGCGAGTGCCGGGCCGCCTCACGGACAAATGCCTCGCAAAGCGCCAGATCTTTCACCCCCGGCGAACTCTCCACCCCACTGGCCACGTCCACCCCGGCCGGGTGAACCTGGGTAATGGCCGCCGCCAGATTTCCCGGGTGCAGGCCGCCAGCCAGGATTACATCCCGATAAGGGAACTCCTGCACCGCTTCAGCGCCGAGCGCCCAATCCATGGTCGTCCCACTTCCGCCGTATAGTGTCGGTGCGTGAGCATCAAGCAGCAGGGGACCGGAGTAGCGCGCCGCATTCTCCAGGCTCTCGCGGTCTTTTACACCCAGGGCTTTAAACACATGCCAGTTTTCCTGCTGGAGTTGATCGACAAATTCCGGCGTTTCATCACCATGGAGCTGGGCCCAGTCGATCAGATTTCTCTCCAGCAAATCGCAGATGATTGATTTTTCAGCGTTTACAAATACTCCGATCCGCAGGGTCAGTCCGGCCAGATCGCGCAGCCATTCGGCACCCGCCGGATCGAGGTAGCGTTTCGAGCCCGGCCAGAAATTGAATCCCAGAGCATCCACCCCCAGGTTGATGATGTCGCGTGATTGTTGTTCCGTGGTGATACCGCAAATTTTCGCACGCACTACGGTGGAGCGGGGAAAAATGAAATTCTCCATTGGGGATGATTAAAACAGCATCTCGTAGGGCCGGGTGTTGTCACCTTCCATGTAGGAAACCAGCGATTGATTGGCGACGCGATTCCCGCCCGGGGTTGGGTAATTCCCCGTAAAATACCAGTCCCCATTGTGCACCGGGATTGCCTTGTGGAGGTTATCGATGGTCTGGAAAATCACCACGATCTCTCCTTTCCATCTCACGCCGTCCGGCCGAACCAACCGACTGATTTCTTGTGAGATATCATCGTCACTAAGGGTTTCGTAAAGAGGTTGCATGGCATTGACCATTTCGTGGTCGGGTTTTTTGAGTTCTTCGGCACATGCCCAGTGAACCTTGGCAATCAGAGGTTGTTGATTGCGTGCCTTTAGCACATTGAGGGCCGCCTGAAAGGCGATGAATTTCCCCATTTCAGACATGTCGATCCCGTAACAATCCGGGTAGCGAATCTGCGGAGCGGTGGATACGATCACAATTTTCCGTGGATTAGTCCGGGCCAGAATCTTCAGGATTGATTTCTGCAAAGTGGTCCCCCGGACGATCGAATCATCCAGCACCACCAGGTTGTCGCCAGCCTTGACGACTCCATAGGAAATATCATAAACGTGGGAAACCATCTGTTCGCGGCCTTTTTCCTGGCTGATGAAGGTGCGGAGCTTGATGTCCTTGTGGGCAATTTTTTCGGCCTGGGGCCAGTTCCGCATGATCAATTCATCGATCAAAGCTTCGTCGAGAGTACCGTTTTTCTGAGCTGCGATCAGGCTGTCCCGCACCTGCAGGCGTCTCCCGGCCCGAAGCGCATCCATCATCCCATAATAGGCGATCTCCGCAGTATTCGGAATAAAACTAAAGACCGTATTGGCCAGATCATCGTCAATTGCCTTCCTGATCTGGTCCAACATCAAGGCTCCGAGCGCTTTGCGCTCCTGATAGATATCGGGATCATTTGCCCGTGAGAAATAGATCCTCTCAAAAGAACAGGGCCGGACCTCGCGAGGGGCACAGAAACGTTTGATGGACAATGTGCATTTTGCACTGTTGGATTGGTGTTTGATCACGGCGATATGCCCGGCAGGGAGTTCTTTTACGTCGCTGGCATCGCAACTGAAAACCGTCATTAAAGGAGCGCGCTCGCTGGCAAAGGCAATCACATCGTCATCCTCGTAATAATGACAGGGCCGGATCCCGCAGGGATCGCGGAACACAAAGGCATCTCCATTTCCCACCACCCCGCCAATCGTGTAGCCGCCATCCCAAATGGCAGCGCACTTTTCGATGATGGACCCCATGTCCAACTCGTCTGAAATGACGTCCGGGATCGCTTTCCCATCGACTCCCTGGGCCTTGGCACGATGATAAATGATGTCGTGAGCGATATCGAGATGATACCCGATTTCTTCCAGGACCGTCTGGGTATCGGTGGCAAAAACCGGGTGTTGCCCACGATTGATCAAGTGGTGGTTGAGATCACGGGCATTGGTCATGTTAAAATTACCCGCCACCATCAACGATTTGGTAGGCCAGTTACTGCGCCGCAAAAAGGGATGACAGCCCGCCACCTTAAAAGTTCCGGACGTGCCATAGCGAAGATGTCCCAGTAAGACTTCCCCACCAAAATTGAAGCGTTTTTTCACCTGCTCTGGATAATCCTCTGCATCCCGATTGATCTCCTTCTTGCGTACCAGCTTGTTGAAACGCCGGATCTCGCCCTCCATCACTTTGATCAGGGAATCCCGCTCGGCAGAGCGCTCCCTGAAGATATAGGGATGCCCAAGCTTCATATTCAGTTTGCAACAACCAATCCCAATACCATCCTGACCGCGGTTGTGCTGTTTTTCCATCAACAGATACAGCTTCTGGAAGCCCCACAGGCAGTTTTTATTGTATTTTTGATAATAATGGGACAAATCGTGCTTCAGGCGGACCATGGCCAATCCACACTCGTGTCGAAGGTGGTCACTCATTATGAAAAGGTAACCTCCACTTTACCAGAGTCCGTCACCTCTCCGATGATTCTGGCCCGGGAATGAGATGCGACCGCTTTTTCGGCCTCTGCCGCTGGGACGATTGCCACCCAGCCCCAACCCATGTTAAAGGTATTCACTGACTCCTGATCCTCAATGTGCTGGAGAATTTTTCCGACCGCCCCCAGAGTCCATCGAGGGATCGTAATCGCCGCGCCCTTTTCCCCGAGAAGTCGCTCCAGATTTTCCGGCAGCCCGCCGCCGGTGATGTGGGCCATCGCCCGAATCGCAACCCCGGCCCCGCGCAGGGATGCCACCGCATCGTGATAAAGCCGGGTCGGTGCCAGCAGCGCTCGCAGCTCCGGTTCACTCACTTCATCGGGAAAGGCTTTGAGGATTTTCCGGATCAGGCTCCAGCCGTTGGCGTGAAAACCATCGGATTCATAACCGATCAGCCGATCACCAACGGAGATGGTGCTGGGATCAATCAGGTCCTTTTTTTCTGCTGCTCCCACCGCAAAACCACTCAACTCGATCATCCCATCCGGAACGATCCCGGGCATCTCCGCCGTTTCTCCGCCCGCGAGGATGCAACCGCAGCTTTCGAGGTGCTCGGACATGCCGACAATGAGACGTTTGATTTTTTCTTTGTCGATCCTCCCAATCCCCACATAATCAAGAAACATAAGAGGATCACCACCCGTTGTGAGGATGTCATTGACATTCATCGCCACCAAGTCTTTCCCGGCGATTTCCAGTTCATCCATCTCCAGGAGAATTTCGATTTTTGTCCCCACCCCGTCACAGCCTGTCATGATGACCGGCTCCTTGTAGCCACTCAGGTCATAGGTCGCCGCAAAGAGACCAAATGATTGCATCAATTTGCGGGTGCCCTCGGTCCGCCGCCGCAACTGGCCAATGTCGCCAACCAGAGAGGCCGCTTCCTTGATATCAACGCCGGCTGCCTTGTAAGTGAATTTTTCGCTCATTTTCAGTAGGTTGTGAGTGGGTTAGGGATTGTACAGGGTACAGTCGGAGACACAACAGGGTACAATTTCCAGTCACATCAGAAGAAAAGCGCCGCCGGATTACTTGCAAGCGTTAGTTTCGGATTCATTCAGAGATTTTTGTAGCGCAGAAAATCGGGAAAAGGGAAGATCAAAGCAGGCGCAGCAATGCAAACTTTATTTTGGAGATGGTGTCGGAATAGCGGGGGCCTGGCGCGCTTTCAGCCACTCCGGTGCAAATTTCACAAAGGCGATCTGCTCATACGCATCTTTGACACCGCATTCCAAGAGCATGCCGCCCTGACCCGTATCATGCTGGTGTAGGCGCTGGGTCCACTCCAGAGCATCTGCGCCGATGGCCAGGATTCGCCCTCGTCATCACTGATCCAGCCGTGAACTCCGGTGCGACCGGAATTGATCGGGTGGCTGAAAATCCAGTCGTATTGGCCATTTGAGCCGTTCCGAAAACATTTGTAAAGGCAGCCCTGGCAATTGTTTTCGATCAGTGCGGTCATGCCTGTGGCAGGTTTCCAGGTGTTGCCACGATCCGCGCTCACGACAAGGGTTCGCTCCTTGCCGTGACCTGAGATGGTGCGGGCGTTCATCAGCAGCGTGTGATTGTCCATTTCGATGACCTGGGGCTCGCTGGTATGATCAGCCGCATCCGCACCGAGTTGCCAGGTCTCGCCATGGTCATCGGAAAAAAGCGAGTGGGTGCGGTACACACCATCTTCGGTATGATAGGCTGGAATAAAAATCCGGTCCGGTCGGGAGGTGCCGCCGCGAAAAAATAATCCCTGCCCAGGGCCGGTCCCATACCAGCCCCAGTTTGCCTTTCGCGCCGTGGCGGAAATGTCGCGCGGTGCGGACCAGGTGGCACCGTCATCGTCGCTATGGGTGATCCACACCCCGGTGTCGGGCACTTTGCCGGCGACGATGTCCTCCTCCGTGTCCTGATTGCGGCTCCGGGTAAAGGTCAGCCACAAGCGGCCATTGGACGCATCTTGGACCACACAGGGATTGCCGCAGGTGTCGCGATCAAGATTGGCAACCACCTGCTGCGGCTCCCAACTCTGCCCGTGGTCCAGACTCCGGCGCAGGACAATGTCAACATCACCAAACATCCGCCGTTGTTCCATGCGCCGTTCCGCAAAGGCCAGCAGCGGCTTTTTTGGCAGCCACCAGATCGCCGGGATACGGTAGATTTTCGCACCTTCGTCACCCGCTTTGAAAGGAACCGTATAAAGCAGTGGCTGGCCCTGGCCGTGGGAGGAATTCGGAACCAGGCTGAAGGCAGCGAGAAGAAAGAGTAGCCGGTGAAATGTCATGAAAAGTGATGTGGTACCTGTCATGTGTTTTCTGGTTGGTCATGAAATTCTGACAGGATCAAATGAAAAGTCAATCTCGCCTGCTTCAGCCCCGTTTCACTAGCCAGATGCAAACTCAACAGGGCAGGAGTTTTTCACCATGCCGATGCCCCGACTTTCCAGATTTCGGTTAGTTTTTTTGGGATTTCTTTGAGAAACATGGAAGGATTCTGGCGGCTATCACCATGGTAAGAGCCGTGCCAGATCTTGGGGTAGGTCAGGTAAAGTTCGTCTTTCGCTCGGGTGACGGCCACGTAAAACAAGCGGCGTTCTTCCTCCAACCCGCTTCCATCCAGATCGTTTTCGAGTACTTTTTTGCTGGGGAACATGCTGTCAGCCAACCAAATAATAAATACCACCTTGTATTCCATTCCTTTGGCCTGATGAATGCTGCTCAGGCAGACGACATCTTCATCCTGGGGCCCTTTTTTGGCGTCGACAGCATCATGCCCGGCTTGCAGGCTGAGTTGGGTGAGAAACTCATCAATGTTGGTGAAGGTTTCGGAGAAAGTTTCGAGGGTGCGTAGGTCCTGACGGCGAACCTCGTAATTCGGAAATTTGGCCTGCATATACTCATCATAGACGCCTTCCATGATGGAGTGAATCATGGTGGCGGGGGGCTCAGTTCCGCCTTTCCCATCGAGCAGTTCGTCCATGGTGTAAGCAAATTGTTTCCAGGCGGGCAGGGCTTTGGCGGGAACCTTAAACTGGAGGAGGTGTTCGGAGAATTCGAGGAGTTTGGGATCAGTAGCACCCGGGCACTCGCTCCAGGAATGCCAGAGGCGATCAGCGGAACCTGGGCCGATTCCGGGAAGTGTTTTTACGATCCGCTTAAAGGCAATTTCATCTTTACGGTTGTGGGCGAATTTCATGAATGAGGCGACATCTTTGATGTGGGCCTGTTCGAAAAAGCGCAACCCGCTGGTGATGGTAAACGGGATGCCCCGGTTGGTTAGTTCCATCTGCACTTCCATAGAATGAAAGTGAGCCCGGTAAAGGACAGCGATTTCATGGGGCTCGATACCGTCGTCGAGGTGATCGAGAATCCGTTGGGCGACAAAAGCAGCCTGCATGCGGGTGTCCTGGAGCGGGACGAGTCCGGGAAGGGTGCCACATTCCGGGCGCGCCGGGGCGAGGTTTTTTTCAAATTGTTCGGTATTGGGCTTGATGGCGGCGTTGGCCACAGCGAGGACTTCGGGAACGGAACGGTAATTGGTTTCGATGACAAACTGGCGGGCACCTTCGTAGCGCTTGGGGAATTCCAGGATATTCCGGAAATTGGCTCCCCGCCAGGAGTAGATGGATTGGGCATCGTCTCCTACAACCATGAGATTGTTTTGAGGGGCCGCGAGGAGGTCGATGAATTCGGATTGAACCGCATTGGTATCCTGGTATTCATCGACGAGGACCCATTCAAATTGTTTTTGGTAGTATCGGCAGATATCGGGATTTTCCCGAAGAAGCTGGAGGGTTTTGGTGAGAAGATCGTCAAAGTCCATGGAATTGACGGTGAGCTTTTTTAGTTCGTATTTCTCCTGAATTTGGTAGAGTTGCTCGGCGAAGTGTTTGAAGTAGGGGTATTTCCACTCCATGAGGTCTTCGATGGAACTGCTTGTATTCACGGCGAGGCTAAAAATATCGGCGATGACTTCTGGTTTGGGGAATTTGAGGCCTTTGGTGTCGATTTTGGCTGAGGCGATGGCGGCGGTGATTAGCTCGGTTTGATCCTCCCGATCCAGAATGGAAAAGGTGCTGCTGAAGCCGAGTTCGTCAGCGTGGCGTCTCAAAATGCGGTTCCCAATCGAATGAAAAGTTCCGCCCCAGATATCTTTGGTATTATGGGGGACGAGTTGCTCGACGCGTTCCAACATTTCGCGGGCGGCTTTGTTCGTAAAAGTGAGCAGGAGGATGTTGGAGGCGTAGATGCCATTGTCCAAAATGTAGGCGACCCGGTAGGTCAGAGTCCGGGTTTTACCACTGCCAGCCCCGGCGATAACCAGAGATGGTCCAGGAGGGGCGGTCACCGCAGCGAGCTGTTGGGCATTTAAATCCGAGGCGTAATTGATATCCGACTTTGGTATCGTGGGAAGTGTTCTGACGGTGTATTTTCGTGCCATTCGTTTTTGACTATTGATTAGGGTGTTCTTATGTTCAAGTTTGGATTTTGAAGAACATCAATCATGAAACCAACCACCAAAGTCGCACAAACCATCGCACCTGACGGCGCTACCTTTGAGCTTTTCGAGCATGATGGTGAGTATCAACTGCACATGGATCGCCATCCGGTCATGACTACGACGATGACGCATTCGGAAAAACTGCTCGCCGAAGTGGGCTGCAAGGGCATGGTGGCACCTCGGGTCTTGATCGGGGGACTTGGTCTGGGCTACAGTCTGAGGCGGGCCCTGGAGTTAACCGGGCCGAAGTCGAAAATCATCGTCGCGGAGCTGTTGCCGGAGGTGGTGCGCTGGAACCGGGAGTGTCTAAATGGATTAAATGACGACATTATTTCGGATCCGCGCAGTGCAATTGTGATTCAGGATGTGTATGATTTGATCCTTGCTGCCGCCAACCAGGGTCCAAAATACGATGCGATCCTCCTGGATGTGGATGATGGACCCTCGCGGCTGATTCAACCACAGAATGAGCAATTGTACGGCAACAATGGGCTTGAATTGATCAAAACGGCGCTAAATCCCGGAGGCCGTCTGGCGATTTGGACCGCTGGCTCCGAACCGAGGTTGATGAAGGCGATGCGCCGATGTGGGTTTCGCACCGAGGAGATACCGTGTGCCAAACATGTGAGCGCGAAACGCAAGATCCATCGAATTTACGTGGGCGGTTGAATCGATGGCTTGTTTTTTAAGTTTTGGCGTTATAAGAGTCAAAAATCGACCACATGATGATGGATCTTTCCGATTACCTAAAATTTGCGGAAGCAACTGCTCGCGAAGCCGGGCAGTTGACTCTGGAGTATTTCCAAACCGCTGCGGCGAAACCCGATTTTAAAGGAGACAATACACCGGTCACGATCGCAGATCAGAAGGCTGAGCAGTTGATTCGAGCAAGGATCGAAGCGGCCTTTCCCGGTCACCAAATCGTTGGGGAAGAGTACGGGGCATCCCATGCGGAGGGTGAGTCATCCTCCTTTCGATGGATCATTGACCCAATCGACGGGACCAAGTCCTTTATGCGCGGAGTCCCGCTCTACGCGGTCCTGATCGCATTGGAAATCGATGGAATCGTGGAGGTCGGTTGTGCTTATTTTCCGGCTTTGAATGAGATGATCTCGGGGGCGACTGGGGTGGGTGCGTTTTGGGATGGTAGACCTTGCCATGTTTCGAGTGTGAGCACACTCGACCGGGCGATTTGTTCTCACATTGATACGGCTTACATCGACCGGGCGGGAAAGGGGGATGCGTGGAAGCGGCTCCAGCAATCCGTTTACTACAATGCGGGATGGTGCGATGCCTATGGCTATCTGCTGGTGGCCACCGGGCGGATTGAAATGATGCTGGACCCGGTTATGGCAGTATGGGACTGCGGTCCTTTTCCCCCGATCATTCGGGAAGCGGGTGGTTATTTCGGAGACTGGAAGGGAAATGAAGGGCGGATTGATGCCGGGGAGGCGCTGGCAACCAATGACCTCTTGAAAGACGCGGTGATCCAGGTCTTACAAGGCTGATGAGGGACGGTTAATACAAGGCCACGGACGGATCGATTTCCCGGGACCACGCATTGATGCCCCCGGCAACGTGACAGGCATTGGTGAAACCGGCTTGATTGAGGATTTGCAGCGCTTTCAGGCTACGCCCTCCTGCTTTGCAATGAATGATGGTTTCGGCTGAAGGATCCAGAGATGCCAATGATCCTGGCAAGTCTCCCAGCGGGATGAGTTGTGATCCGGGTAATTTACAGATCTGAGCCTCCAGGCGCTCCCTGACATCCAGGAGTATAAAGGGTGTATTGTCGTTCATCCGGGCTTTTAATTGATAAACATCTATTTCGCGGAGTTCGTGTGGGTTCATGTTGCTTTTGGGTAGTTCGCAGGAGAATTCGATTTCTTTAAGGGTAGTGATGGTGGGATTCTCTCCACATACGGCACACTCGGGGTCTTTGCGGAGTTTGATTTCCCGGAAACGGAATTTTAGGGCATCAAAGTGGACTAGTCGACCGATGAGAGGGTCCCCAAGACCCAGTATCAGTTTGATGGCTTCATTGACCTGCATGCAGCCAATAATACCGGGGAGGACTCCAAGAACCCCACCCTCCGAGCAACTGGGAACCTGGCCCGGTTCGGGTGGAGTTGGGAATAAGCACCGATAACAGGGGCCACCCAAATGGGGGGCAAAAACCGAGACCTGACCTTCGAACCGAAAGATGGATCCATAGACGTTTGGTTTCCCGGTTAGAACGCTCAGATCATTACTCAAATAGCGGGTTGGGAAGTTGTCGGTTCCGTCGATGATGACGTCGTAATCTGCCGCAAGTTCCTTGGCATTTTGTGCATTCAACCGCTGGTCGTACGTCTTTACATAAACCGAGGGATTGATCTCTTTTAGAGATTCAAAAGCCGAAGTTATCTTTGACTTACCAACATCAGACACACCATGAATAATTTGCCTTTGAAGATTGGAAAACTCAACTTTATCGTCATCGATGATCCCTATAGTTCCAACCCCGGCTGCGGCAAGGTAAAGGCAGACTGGAGAGCCGAGGCCGCCCGCGCCGATGCAGAGGACGCTGGCTGCTTTGAGCTTCGTTTGCCCATCAAGGCCGACTCCCGGGATGGTTATGTGGCGGGCATAACGGGAAAGTTCCGCGGGTTCCAATTCTACACCAGCCCAGGCGGTATCTTTGAGAATGCTTTTCATTTTGAGTATAATCAAATTGAATCCTTCTTGTTCTAAAGACAAATTCTAAGATTCACCATAAAAAATATTCACTCTGACTACATGGAACGACTGCGGATAAGAAAACGCGGTCGTTTTGGTGATGGGTGGTGCGATCAAAAAGACTTTCCTGCAAAAAATTAAACAAAGTGCGACAATGGCGGCGCTCTAACTCGTAAAACAAATTGAGATTTAACCACTTTCCTATCAACGAATCCAACGCGAAAATTAATATGAGATCATTTCAACTCAGAAACACAATTCCTGTTACCGTTGCCAGTCTTTTGCTGGCTGCGGGAATGGCTTATGGCCAGAAACTTCAATTTAAGGAAATTGAAAAGAACATGGTTTTTGACAATTCAGCGGTGCAGTCAGTGAATGGGGTTGTGGCCAGCTTTGCACCTGCACTCGAAAATGCTACCCCGGCCGTGGTCACGATTTTTTCGAAAAGCGATCCGACGGCGCAAAATGATGATGCGCTTGATCCAAGGGAGGAAATGCTGCGGCGTCTTCTCGGTCTCCCCGGCCCCGGGGGACAGGCTCCCGGGCAATCAGGACTTGGCTCGGGGGTGATTCTCTCCGCTGATGGCTATATCCTGACCAATAATCATGTTGTTGAAGGGGCTGATCGCATCACGGTGGCGCTCAAAGACAATAAGCGTGAATATGTTGCCAAGCTGATTGGGGGGGATAAGGACACAGATGTAGCGATTATAAAAATCGAAGCTCAAAATCTCACTCCGATGAAGATTGGGGATAGCTCAAAAGTAAAGGTTGGAGACGTTGTCCTCGCTGTGGGGAATCCGCTGGGCTTGGAGCAGACCGTTACCCACGGAATTGTCAGTGCGCTGGGGCGTCGGCGCTTGGGGATCACCGGCAATGGCGGATATGAAAACTTCATCCAAACAGATGCCTCCATCAATGTGGGGAACTCCGGGGGAGCGCTAATTGATGCTCAGGGGCGACTCATTGGAATGAATACAGCCATTAAAACGGATGGTTTGTCGAGAGGTAATCTGGGGATCGCGTTTGCGATTCCTTCAAACATGGCTTTGAGCATCGTCAAGAAATTGGTTGATGGAGGAGGCGCGGTGCGAAGAGGATTTCTTGGCATAGAGCTTAGGGATGTGTCTGAAGAAGACGGTGATGAACTAAAGCTCTCCAACTTGGAGGGTGCCTATGTGAATGGGGTCAACCCGGCCACCCCGGCGGAAAGTGCCGGCATCAAGCAGGGTGATGTCATTGTTGAACTGGATGGCAAAGCAATCACGGATTCAGCCCAACTTCGCCTTGATGTAAGCAGCAAAGATCCCGGTGTGAAGGTGGATTTTAAGA
Organism: Verrucomicrobiales bacterium; assembly: GCA_041742015.1. GTDB lineage: Bacteria > Verrucomicrobiota > Verrucomicrobiia > Verrucomicrobiales > DEV007 > Arctic95D-9. The sequence continues at coordinate 14,645 of JBGSJM010000175.1, forward strand.
TCATTCGGGAGGGTAAGACTCGTGAATTCTCGGTGGTTCTTGGTGACAAGGATGAATTGCTTCCAAAAGTCACCCAAGCTCAGAGAAATCAGCCCCGGCGTCAGGATCTTCGAAGACCTCGTAACAACGATCCGCTCAACGCCCCGGATCCTGTAGAACCGCCTCAAAATGGAGGGAACGAGAGCGGTTTCCTCGCTGGCGTGAAGATCCAGGAATTGGACGGCAATTTGAGGTCTGCACTTAAATTGGATGAAACCGTTACCGGTGTTTTTGTCGCCAGTGTCGATGAAAAATCAAAAGCTGCCGAGGCTGGTCTGGAAGCGGGGCAGATCATTACACAGGTGGATCAGCAGAATGTTGGCTCCGCTGCCGTTGCGGAAGGGATTGTCTCTAAATTTGAAGGTGAGGTGATCTTGCTTCAGATTTATAAGGATGGTCGCCGCTCGATCCTGGCGGTTCCTCTAAACTAATGTTCTCGTTGGCCGTGAGTTCCGAAACATCCAATCTCAGGGGAATATCGAGACTTGAGCAGGCGACGAGTGGCACTTATGGTTGGCTGGTGAGAATTCAGAGAAAAGGCGTCCGGCATGGGCGCTTTTTTTCGGATTATGAATGGGGAGGACCTGAACGGGCTCTCTCCATCGCCATTCAGTATCGCGACAAACTGGTGGCCCATTTGGAACGGTTAAGTGAACTTCCTGGGCATCGTTCCGCTCGCACTCATGCCGCACCCGGTGCTCGGAATCAATCTGGTGTCGTGGGAGTCATCAAGATTTCGCAGCGCAGTTCGAAAGGGGATGAATATCATTTTTGGCAGGCCAGTTGGACCGACTCGAACGGGATCCGGAGGATGGTGCGTTTTTCCGTGCTCAAATTTGGAGATGCACGCGCATTTGAATTGGCCTGTGCTGCGCGCGAAGAGGCCTCGATGTCCTGATTTTTTCACAATTACCCGTGGCAGAGCCCTGATTCAGCTTCATGGTAGCGAATGAATTTGCATCGAACCACCGCGTTTGTTTCAATCCTTTTGGTCAGCCTATTTATGGGAACGCTCAGTCAGTCGGATGACTGGCAAAAATGGCTGGGCCCTTCTGAAAACGGCATATCGGCGGAAACGTTGCCAGATGCGCTGTCTTTGGATCAGATCGCCTGGGAGGCCGAAGTTGGGATTGGCTTTTCCTCGTTTTCAATCGCTCAGGGCAAGGTTTTTACCATGGGGTATAACGATGGCTCAGAAACGGTTTGGTGTTTTTCAGAAAAAGACGGTGCCGTATTATGGACCCATTCCTACCCGGCGGAATTGATGCCAAACCTCCATGAAGGTGGTCCCAACGCCACACCGACCATTGACCAGGACCGGGTTTATGCGATGAGCAAGGACGGGCAGTTTCATTGTTATTCGATCGCAGATGGAAAAGTGCTTTGGCAGAAAAATATGCTTAAAGAAGCCGCCATGTATCGAGCTCCAGAGTGGGGTTATGGCGCTTCTCCCTACATCTTCAATGACTGGGTCATTATCGAATCGGGAGCCACCTTTGCCTACGACAAGGTCAGCGGAAAGGAAATTTGGAGAAGTGAGACTTATCGACCAGCTTATGGAAGTCCGATGCGGTTCCAGTTGGGGGCGAAAGACTATCTGGCCATCTTGAAAACCGACGGCCTGGTGGTTCTCGACCCTGAAAATGGAAAAACCCTTGGGTTCCACCAGTGGAGAACCAGCTTTCAAACCAACTCCACCACTCCGATCGATTCCCGAGACGGGAAGCTTTTTATCTCGACTGGTTATGATCGGGGGTGTGCCCTGCTTCAATTTGATGGCGAGAAGCTCAACCTAATTTTTGAAACCACAACCATGTCCAATCACATGGGAAATTCTGTGCTGCTGGATAACCATCTCTACGGCTTTGATGGTACAGCGCATCGGGGACGACCAGTTGAATTTTGCTGTATTTCGATCTTGGACGGCAGCAAAAAATGGAGTTCTCAGGAATTCAAATACGGAAGCGTGATCGCTTCAGGAACAGATCTGATTGTCTTGACCGAAGGCGGAGAGTTGCTAATTGGCTCGGCTTCAGCCGATGGATTTAAACCGAAAATTCGGCGACAGATTCTGGATGGGCGTTGCTGGACACCTCCGGCATTTGCCAATGGACGGATTTATGCCCGAAACGCTGCTGGGAAAGCCGTTGTTCTCGAAGTTAAATAAGGCACCGGCGAGAAATTCATGAAGACAGATTTAGATCCGGCACATGAAGCCGTTCGTCTCGCCGCAACATGGCTCCAGGAATCCTTGCTTGAGACATCACCATCTGAATCCGCTGCCATGAAGCGGATTTCGAGAATGATCCGGCATCCCTCGGCAAAGAAATTGAGCCTGGCGATGACCGACCGGATTGATCGGTCGACTGATGCTGCTCGTGTTGCCCACGTGTGGATAGGTCTATTGGATCGATTTGGCACGAGCAGCGGATTTTCCATTGGTGATCAGATGATGTTGGATCTTGGGAAATACTGGTCGGGGGTGTTTCCGGGCTTGGTGATTCCAGCGGTGAAAAAGCGACTTGAAGCCGAGAGCAGGGATGTGATTCTCCCGGCCGAAGATCCTGCCCTAAGCAACTATCTGGCAGCTCAAAAAGGTGTTGGCAGCAGAGTGAATCTAAACCAACTCGGCGAAGCAGTCCTCGGGGAAAAGGAAGCGGAGAAAAGATTAAATTCGGCCATCAATCTCCTGGAAAGGGAGGATGTTGATTACGTATCGGTAAAAATTTCCGCGATCTTCAGCCAGATTCAACTCGTCGCCTGGGAGGAATCGCTCGCGGTCATTAAAGCCCGGTTGCGAAAACTTTTCCAAGTGGCCGCAACCAGAGGAAAATTCGTGAATCTCGACATGGAGGCCTATCACGATCTCGATTTGACAGTGGCAGCCTTCCAGGAAGTTCTTTCGGAAGATGCTTTTACCCATTTTTCTGCTGGGATCGCCCTGCAAGCCTACCTTCCTGATTCGATCAGCATTCAGCAGCGCTTAACCAACTGGGCTCGGACCCGGTGTTCGCGGGGAGGCGCTCCAATCAAGATCCGGTTGGTTAAAGGAGCCAATATCGCCATGGAAACCGTCGAGGCTGAGTTACACGGTTGGTCCACGCCCTTTCATGATGGCAAACACCACACGGATGCCTGTTTCAAGCAAATGCTGGAATACGGTTGCCAGCCCGAGAACGCCGCCGCCGTAAAAATTGGCGTCGGGAGCCACAATCTTTTCGATATCGCTCTGGCTATGGTTCTCCGGGAGCGAAACGGGGTTGCCAAGTTGATTGAGATCGAAATGCTGCAGGGCATGGCTCCGGCTCAGGCCCGGGTCGTGAGAAAAGCGGCTCAGGGCCTTCTCGTGTATTCGCCCATTGTTTATCGCGAGGAGTTTGGGAGTGCCCTGGCGTATCTGATCCGGCGGCTCGATGAAAATACAGCCCCGGGGAATTTTCTGGCCAGTCTTTTTTCCCTAACTCCCGGTTCGGCGGAATGGGATCAACAGAGCAGGGCATTCCTCTCCGCCTGGGCGGCCAGGAATCAGGTGAATGTTCAATCAAAGCGTTCCCTCCCTTCCGTGCGCCCAACCAACCACTTTTCCAATGAACCGGATACGGATTGGACCCTGCTTGAAAATAGACAGAAGCTCAAGCATGCTCAGACCATTCTTTCACTGCCGCCGCAGTCTGGTGTGCCGGAGATAGAGGCTGCTCTGGACCGTGCGGAAAAGGCGCGCGCAGCCTGGGCCGCCTCCACAATCGCCGAGCGTGCCGGGATTATCCTTGCCTGTGGTCGACAACTCTCGGCGACACGGTTTGAGTCAATTGCCATTCTCCGTTCCGAGGGCAAAAAAGCGCCGATTGAGGCTGATTCCGAAATTTCCGAGGCGATCGACTTTGCCCACTATTATGCCCAGAGCGGAAATCTCCCGGGAAACGTGATCGCCGAGCCACTCGGAACCGTTCTGGTCACTCCGCCGTGGAATTTTCCCTTTGCGATCCCCTGTGGAGGAGTTCTCGCCGCTTTGATGGTGGGGAATACCGTCATACTAAAACCCGCACCGGAAAGTATCGTGATTGGCTGGTGGCTGGCCCGGCAACTTTGGACCGCAGGTGTTCCGCAGGATGTCCTCCAGTTTGTCGCCTGTGCTGATGGGGAAGTGGGCCGCCGCTTGATTGAAGATCCGAGAACCTCCGCCGTCGTGTTAACCGGGGCTTATGAGACCGCCCGGCGCTTTCAGAGCTGGCGGCCAGGGCTGAAACTGTTTGCTGAGACCAGCGGAAAAAATGCCATTGTGGTTTCGGCAATGGCTGATCGCGAATTGGCGGCTGCTGATCTCGTCAAATCGGCCTTTGGACATTCCGGCCAGAAATGTTCCGCAGCCAGCCTCGGGATTCTGGAAAGGGAGGTTTATGAAGATGCGAAGTTTCTCAATCTGCTGAAAGATGCAGCTTCCAGTCTGAGAGTAGGACCGGCTGCCGAGCCGGGAAGTACGATCACACCCCTGGTCCAGCCTCCGGGTGAAAGTCTCCTCCGTGCCCTCACCACTCTCGACGAAGGCGAGAGCTGGCTGCTAAAGCCCAGAGTTTCCCGGGAAGATCCCTGTCTCTGGAGCCCGGGCATCAAGTTGGGAGTCCGCCCCGGCTCGTGGTTTCACCAGACCGAGTGTTTTGGTCCTGTTCTGGGTTTGATGAAAGCCAATGATTTGCACGAAGCCATCGAGTTCCAAAATGGAGTGGCCTACGGACTCACCGCTGGTTTCCACTCGCTGGACGAAGCTGAGATCAAAGAGTGGAAAGACCGTGTCGCCGCCGGTAATTTATACATCAACCGGGGAATCACCGGAGCCATTGTCCAGCGGCAGCCCTTTGGCGGATGGAAATGCAGCCGGATTGGACCCGGAGCAAAGGCCGGCGGACCAAACTATGTGAATCTTTTCCGCACTTTCCGGGATCCGGAGAAAGCCACCTTGGAAGAAGTCGAGCGATCTTATCGTCAGGCCTGGGAGCAGCATTTCGCCGTGGAACATGATCCCAGCGCTTTAAAGTGTGAAAGTAACGTGTTTCGCTACCGCCCGGTCGGCGGAGTCTTGCTACGGCTCATGGAATCGGGGGGAGAGAGCGAGTTGATGGCAGAAATGGCTGCCGGGATCAGCGGCGTCAATTTGATCGTCAGTTCGAGTGCCACCGAAAGTGATAATGAACTGGCGGCCCGCCTGCCCGGGCTTTCCGGTCAGGTTGAGATACTGCGCACCCTTGGCAGCAAGCCCTCCGATCACCTCCTTGCGGCCGCTTATGATTCCCATCTCAACTGGATAGATGCGCCACTTTCAAACAACGGAAGGTTGGAATTAACCCGGTGGTTGCGAGAACAATCCGTCACCCAGACCCTCCATCGCTACGGGAATGTGATTTGATTGATTTCCCCCCGCAGATTTATCTTGTCAGCCCCCGCTCCCCTCTTTAATCTCTTGATCACTGAGCTTTTTTCCATCTATTCGTTGATCCTTTGCGCCATGAACAAGCCTCGCATCTTCATCAGCACTGTCACCCGGGAGTTAAGAAGCACCCGCCAGCGGATTGCCAATATTCTAGTCAGCAAAGGTTATGAACCGGTCTGGCAGGATACCTTCGGCACCGAACCCGGGGATCTGCGCGGCATGCTGCGCCGCAAGGTCAAAAGCTGCCAGGGCCTCATCCAGATCGTCGGGGAAGGCTACGGGGCGGAGCCCGCCGCGCCGGATCCCCAGTTTGGCCGCTGCTCCTACACCCAGTTTGAGTTCCTTTACGCCCATGCGCAAAAAAAGAAAACCTGGCTCCTCGTGGTTGGGCCGGAGTGCCAGCGGGACTGTCCTCCCGATCAGCTCGATCTCCCCCGGGATGACCACCCCAACCCCGCCGCCTACCAGGCGGAGCGCCGCCAGCTTCAGCGCGATTACCAGCAGCGCCCCGAGTTCCGGGCCCACCTCCGCCACACCGCTGAAAGTGACCTTGCCCTCGACCTCGCCGTGGAGCGCATGGGGGATGAACTCGACGGGCTCCGCAAAGGCTTCCGCCGCTGGCAGGCCGTCGTCCTCACCCTCATTGCCCTCACCCTCGCCAGCATCTGGTGGGTGAAAAGGGAGAGTGGCAGGGACATCAGCACCGTTCAGGAGGGCGTGAAGGAAATCATCGTTGGGCAAAAAGAAATCCTCGCCGGGTCGAAGATCACCACCGCCGGGATCCGCAAACAAATCCTCCTCGGCTCCGAGCGGAAGCGTGACCGCGATCTCGCTGAGGCAGACGCGGCTGAGCCCGCCGAGCGCGAGAAACTCCGCGAAGCCGCGCTCGATGCCCACACTTCCCGGATCTCCCGGATCGATGAACTCGCCCAGAGCTTCACCGAACTCGAAGGCCGCGCCGACACCACCAATGTCTTCAAAGAAATGGCCCGCATCCTCGAACAGGAGGGCGTGGACATGGCCCTGGCCTACATCGCCGAGCAAAAAGGCGGCATCCTCGATCGGGTGAAGAAGCGCAAGGAAGCCGAACAAGCCCAGACCCGCACCGAGCTGCAGCCCCTCCTCACCGCCGCCGGGCTGAAAGCCACCAGCGGCCAGACCGTCGCCGCCCGCGC
>JBGSJM010000176.1:0-16440 GCA_041742015.1 Verrucomicrobiales bacterium
TTGGGATCCATTGATGAACTCCGGTATAATTAAGCAACAAAGCCACGCATACCGCTATAAAGGGCCCGTTAATGATGGACTGCCAACCCATCCGGCGGGTTAAAATCAACAGACCAAAACTCCACATGGCAATTTCCACCCCGATTCCGTGCACAAAAACCAACCCCATGGGTCCGGATTTTTCGGAAAACAATTCCGCAATAATCGGGATCGGTAAGTAGCCGTAGTTTTGAATCCCTGTGCAAATGGTAAAAGTCCGCAGGCCCTCTCCTTTTTTTAGTCGGACGACCCACCCAATCAAAAGCGAAATTGCAAAGCCCACCAGAACCAGGGCAAAGCCCGTCCCCGCCGACCAGATCGCCGACGAGGCGGTCGCCAGACTCGGGTTACCGGGGATAACCGATAAAATCAGGCAGGGAACAAAGAGATTGAGAACCAAGCGCATAAGTCGAACCTCCAATTCCTCGCCAAGGTACCCGCGCCGCTGCATGATACTCCCCAGTCCGATAATGATAAAGACCGGAGCAGTGGCTGATAAGATCGTCCAGAAAGTGAGCATTGGTCCTGACTGTCGATTTACCAGTTCATGAAACAAGTCCCATTTTTTCAATTTTCACCGGCCCTCAGACATAGAGTCCGGTTTAAACTCCGATAATTGACAAACAAACCTGCCGGTGATGGGGGGCTCTGCGGTGTTCGAAAACGAAAAGCCCCTGCCAGGTACCGAGGGCTGATCTCCCGCCGATTATTGGAATGACTTCGCTGGTTCGGGTCAATACCATCCGCAGATGGCTGGGGCTATCATCGCCCCCTTCGCAAGTGTGGACGAGGTATGGCAAATTCTCTGGAACCAAGTTATCAAAAAACAAATGCAGATCGGTACGGGCGGAAGGATCGGCATTTTCCATGATGACCAAGCTGGCGCTGGTGTGTCTGATAAAAACGGTGATTTGACCAGAGGAAACTGCGCTTTTCCGGATAAAAGCTTCCACCTCGGCAGTGATTTCGTAAGTTCCTTTTCCCGAGGTTTTTACAGTGATTTCTTTTTGGAAAATCTGCATATCGATCAGCCAGATTTACAAAGGGAGCTTCCTGAAATTTATAACAAAAAGAAAGGCGGCCCCTGCTGTCTTCATCAGGAACCGCCTTCTTTTTAAGTGGTAAAACTGTAGGGGATATGGAGGCCCGTTACAGCTATCTCACTAGGATTGCAGCCTGAAACCACCACGCTAAAAGCTGCAATCACAATACGACTAGAGTAGTAATTTAGTTTGAAGTTTTCAATCATTTTTTTAATTTTTTTTAAAAACAACAAACCCTGTCGGCCCGGAGAGTGATTGATTGATTTCAATCACAAGCTCCGTCTTTTAATAATCTTCCTCCCACGGTTGGTAACTGCGGTATTTGATTTGCTCGTAGATTTTCAAAAGATCAGCACTCTTGATGATTAACCGATCCAGAGTTAAGAGAGCCACGCACCCGAAATCCGCACAATCAAAATCAACCGGGAAAAGGATGTCTTCGTGCTTCTGAGAATTATCCGGAAAGGGTTGACGGTGATAAGAAGTGCAACGGAAAAGCCGGTAAACTTTTTCCTCCAAATCGTAATCGACGATGAGAGGGTGCGGCTCATCGCTTATATCGCCGGATAAGAAAATCGGGTGGGAAAGAAACTTGGCACCCTGCTGATCAATCAGCAACGGGCAGGGATTGCTGTGATTCAAATACACTCCTACTCGCCATCCCAAATCAAGACCATAAAACCGATCCCTCGCTCTTACAATCGCATCCCGGTATTCATAAAGGGGTGTTTCTTTTAATTTGAAGTCCTCCCATGGCTTCCACTCCCCGGTGGCCTGCTCCAAGTAATCCACGCCTTGAATCCGCAGTTTGTAATCGAATCGCGGATTTTCCGGCATCGCATAACCAGGGTAGTAAAATTGCTTTCCATTCTTCTCGCACCACTCGATCTGCAGCAGAATCGAGTACATGCCGAGGCTGTATTTCATTGCTTCCCTGGCGTAGATATTGATGATACTGGCGATGCTGTTGTTACCGACATCGAAGTAGCTGAAACCGATCATTTTACCGTTCTGGTAAAAGGTGACTTCATAAGAATCATAGATGGTGCCAGGCTGGGAGCTGTAACAAAAGAGAGCGCTTTGGAGGCTTTCGTAAAATTCCCCCTTAAAATAAGTCCGAAACCTTCGGAACATTTCCTCGCGGTGCGGCGTGATAACTGCTTTCCCGATGTGATATGTTATCGCTTTTTGGTTTTTGCTTTTGAGGCGGCGGAGATTTTTGCTGAGCGAATACTTGGATGAGTCGACCCGGATCCAGGGTGCTGCCATCAGAATCTTCCGCGATATGGTGGAATAGGTGGTAAACAACCCCTGCCCCTGGCGATACCAACCTGCCGCCAAATAGTCGTCCAACTCCACTCCACTGAGTTCCCGGGGCCGGGTCAGTTCAAATTTTAACGCTGGCTGAATTTGATTACCACCTTCCTCAGGGCTGCTCAACCTTCCACTCTGCTGCTGTTTAGGGATTGCCATTTTTTACTCCATCGTTTAAACGGAATTCTCCTGCATTATTTTGGGAGAATATCATGACAACCAAAATTAGTCCCTGAAAATTTTATAAAATCCGCATCCCCGTTTTTAAAAAAGTTCGGCATACTGACCAAGCCCCTCAATAGCGAGGTTCTCGGCGGCAACAAATCGAAGCGACGCAGAGTTGATGCAATATCGCAGCCCAGTTGGATTCGGGCCATCTGGAAACACGTGGCCGAGATGGGTGTCCCCGGTTTTGGATCTGACTTCGACGCGGCGAATACCGTAACTTAGATCCACAACCTCCACGATTTCATCCGCATCAAACGCTTCAAAAAAACTCGGCCAACCGGTGCCGCTGTCGAACTTTGCCGTTGATGAAAAAAGTGGCTTTCCCGAGATGATGTCCAGGTAAAGTCCGGGCTTTTTGTTGTCCCAATATTCGTTGTGAAAGGCCGGCTCAGTCCCGCACTGGCAGGCTACCTGGTATTGGATCGGGGAGAGGCGCTCTTTGAGATTTTCTTCACTTTCTTTTGGCATATCAGGAATGGACGCCCATCTCTACCGCGATTCAACCCGAATTAGGAACTGATCAGGAAAAAAGCACGCTGGCAAAGCGGCGTTGGTAGGTCTCTGTCACCGGATGTTCCCGCCCGAGATAGAGAAACAGAAATTTCATCGCCTTTTTCGCTCCTGGATGTTGTTGATCCTTCGTCAGGACAGCGATCCATTTTTCTGCTGCCTCGGGCAATTGGATTTTCTGGAGGTGTTTTAGCCCATCACCATAATCCCCCTCGCCCCCGGCATTGATCAAATCAGCCAGTTCCTTGAGATACAAAGCCCTTTCATGATAGGGAGAACCATAGGCAAAATCCTCGACCAGAGCCGAAACACTTTTGGGCTCCATCGTAATTGCCGCCTGCAATCGGAGGAATTTCACCTCTTCGTTGCCGGGCTGCTCTTTCAAGATTTCCTCCAACAAAGCCCTCGCCCCATCAAAATCACCCGAACCAATCGCAGCGCGAATCGCATTGATCCGACCATCCGCCGGGGCCGGCCCACCGAGATGCGGCTCCAGCCATTTGAGCAAACCTGGCAAAGGCATCGCCCCGATGTTTTCTGCCACCTGCTCCCCATTTTTGAAAATCCTGATGGTAGGCAGACTGCGGATCTGATATTGCTCGGCCAGATCGGAATTTTTATCCGAATCCACCTTCACCAATTCCCATTTTCCCTTTGCCTCGGAAGCGGCCTTTTCGATGACCGGAGCAAAAGCCAGACAAGGCCCGCACCATGACGCCCAGAAATCCACAACCACCGGCACGTCATGAGAGCGCTCAATGACCTGCTTTTGAAAATCTTCCACTTCGTATGCCATGATAAATTTTGTTTCATCAGAACATCGACTCGCAAAATTTGCTTTCAATCAAATAGTGAGACTGTTACCCGTCCCTTCATCTCTGGGATTTGATTTCTTCTTGATTTTGGCCTGGAAGAAGCAAAGGCTAAGCGCCGCGATGAGGCCGTTCCTGGAACGTTGGCGCTGTCGTTTATTTTTTGCAATGTTATCCATGACTCTACGATTCCATGCCTCCATGATTCCACGCTTATTGGCCTTGATTGGAGCCGCTGTCTTGTCGGCTTCAGCCGCCGACATTCCAGAGTGGAAGGAGATCGAGCCTTTGCTTGGGGCCAAATGTTACCGCTGTCATGGCGGCAAGGAAACCAAGGGTGGGATCAATCTCAAGGCTCTTGCGACGGATCCGAAGGTGAACGAGAAATTCGATCTGTGGAACGGAGTTCTCGACACCATCGAGAGTGGTGAGATGCCGCCCCCGAAGGCGGAGCCGCTGGCGGAGAAAGAGGAAGACGCCATCGTCACCTGGATCGATGGTGCTCTGGATGAATTGGCCGCTGCCAACTCGGGTGATCCCGGGCCGGTGACCATGCGACGCCTCACCAATTCGGAATATGATCGGTCCATCCGCGACCTCGCGGGGCGGAACTATGGCCTGGCGAAGGAGTTCCAGACCGAGGCGGGGGGAGGGGAGGGTTTCGCCAACATTGGTGATGTGCTATTCTTGAGTCCGGCTGATCTCGACAAATATTTTAGTGCTGCTCGTCAACTCGCCGACCACGCCACGGTGATGCCGGGAACGGGAATCGTCTTTCATGAGCACCGCGTCGGACTGCGCGGGCCCGAGCAGGTAAAGGCTCATGCGGAGCAGGGGCTCTATGTCTGGTATCAGCAGAAAGCGGCACCCCATCTGCCCGGTGACTTCGATGACATGCGCGAAGGCGATTACCTCCTCGCCTGCTGGAAACACCAGCATTTTAAAACGCCGCTTGAACTCCTTGCGAAAGAGGCCGGGCTGAAGCTGCCTTTCCTGCAAAATTGGTGGAATCTAGTCACCAAACCCGTGCCAAAATCGCGTTTTCTTGATCTGGTTCGGGTGCCGTGGCGGGAGTTGCCCGCGCCCGACGCGGCCAAGCCGAAAGAAGTGCCCGACACTGTGACCAAGCGTATCACCCAAATCGAAAGTGATCTGCTCTCCTGGAACAATCCGAAAAAACCAGGCAGCGGAGTCCAGCGTCGCCAGCAGGACAGCGACGGAATTCGACCCTATCCCATGGATGCCAGTGTCAAAGGCAGGAGCCAGGTGCATCTTTGTTTTGGTGATCTTGGTGATGGCAATGTCGGCGACATCGCCTTGGTCACCAAAATTGATGTGAAGCTGGAGAAAGGTGGGGTGAATTACTTCAACTGGCTTGAGAAAATGATCGGTGAGCTGAAAAAGCAGGTCGCTGCGAATCCCGCACCTGCGAACCTGGATGAGTTAAAGAAAAAGCTCGACTCCCTGGAAACAACCCGCAATCTCTTTGGCAAACACCCCAAGTCGGAAAGAAAGGTCGAATCGCATATTCTCGCCGTCGCCGCGCCGAAGGTCATCACCTTGCCGCTGCCGCAGGGGGCAGTCTCGTTACGGGCTGACACCAAGCTCGACTTTGAGAATCCCGAAGTTGACAAGGCCACGATCCAGTGGACCGCGACGACCAATGCGCCGCGCGATGTGACGAAGATCATTCCCGGAGTTCTTACAATATGGAAGATCCAGACCGAGGCGGCGAGGAGCACCATGGGTGAGTTCGGGGTGATGAAAGTCGCCTTCCCCGACATGTTTGAGCGGCGGCTTGAGGAAGTGGCTCGCAATTTGCATCGTGGCTCCCCGGGCTACACCGTTTACTATTTCAGCGATGATCAGCTCGGACAGGTTCTCGGTGAAAAGGACAAGGCGACCCTCGCGGCGATGAAGAAAGACTGGCGTCTCGGAGCCCCGAAACAACTCAACGACAAGCAGAAAGAAGAGTTCGACGGAGCCATGATCTGGCATTTTCATCAATTCGCCGCACGGGCCTGGCGCCGACCGTTAAGTGATCCAGAAAAACAGACTCTCGCCGCATTTTACCACGAGCGTCTCAAGCAGGGACTTGACCGAGAGTCCGCCGTTCGCGAGGGCATTGTGCGGGTTCTCGTCTCACCCCATTTCCTCTTCAAAGCCGAGACTCTGCCCGCCCCGGAAATCCTGACCAATGAGCCGTCCGACAAAGATTTGCCCCTTTCCACCTGGGAACTCGCCTCGCGGATGAGCTATTTCCTCTGGGCCTCCATACCCGACTGGGAACTGCGCAAGGCTGCTGAGGACGGCAGCCTCAGCAAACCTGAGGTCCTGGCCGCGCAGGCAAAACGCCTGTTGAAAGATCCCCGGTCCACCGCACTCGCCGAGGATTTTGCCGGTCAGTGGCTCAAGTTTTCCGCTTTTGAGGAGCACAGCGGCGTCGATACGATGAAGTATCCCGAGATGACTCCCGAACTCCGCGCTGATATGAAACGTGAGGTCGTCGAGTATTTTGCCCGGCTCTTCCGCGAGGACCGCCGGGTCATGGATGTCGTCACCGGTGAAACGAGTTTTCTCAACGAACGGCTCGCGAAATTCTACGGAGTGCCCAACGTGAACGGTCCCGATTTCCGCGAGGTCAAGCTGCAAGAGCAACATCGCGGCGGTCTCCTCGGCATGGGGGCAATCCTGACCAAGACCTCGCGCCCGAATCGCACCAGTCCCGTCCTCCGGGGTGAGTATCTCTACGCGGTGGTCCTCGGGCATTCTTCGCCGCCCCCTCCGCCCAACGTGCCGGAACTTGAAAAAGGCCTGAAACCGGCTTCCCTGCGGGAGGCTCTCATGAAGCATCGCAAGGATCAGGCCTGCTCGGTCTGCCATGATCGGATCGACCCGCTCGGTTTTGCCCTTGAGTCCTTCGACCCGATTGGCCGTTTCCGCCCCACCGACGAGGCTGGCCAGGGTATCGACGACACCGGAGAAATGCGCGACGGAACCACCTTCAAAGGCATGGAGGGTCTGCGCGGCTACCTCGCCAAAAATGACGGTCAATTTATCAAAAATTTCAGCCGCAAGCTCCTCGGCTATGCCCTCGGGCGCAGCGTTCTCCCGAGTGATCGGGAGCTGCTGGATAAAATCGCATCCTCGGTCCGCGCCAATGATGGCAGGGTTTCTGCTGCCGTTTCTGAAATCGTGACCAGCCGCCAGTTTATGAACCGACGCCGCGAAGCGCCCGTCCTCTCCATCAATCCCTGACTTGCGGACCTTTTACCTTTTAATTTAACCTCATACTTTAATTGATGATGAACGTTTCCCGTCGGCATTTTTTGCGCGGAACCGGGGTTGCCCTCGGGCTCCCCTGGTTCGAATCCATCCCGGCTTTTGGAGCCGAAGTTGCCAAATCTGGCGAGGCTCCGCGTCGCTTTGCGGTCTGCTTCACCGGGAACGGGGTCAATCCCCACCACTGGGGTGGCACCATGGGCGCGCAGGGGATCGAGTTCGCCAACTCCCTCCGCCCGCTGGTGCCGCTCAAGGACAAGGTATCCGTCTTTCAGGGGCTTTGGAATCCGACTACGATCGAGGGCGAAGGCGGCCATTACCCGAAGATGAATGTGCTTTCCGGTTTGCGGGTGAAAAAGACCACCACCGACGTTGAGGTCGGCACGACGATGGATCAGATCATCGCCGCCAGAGTGGGGCGCGAGACGCCTGTCCCCAGCATTGTTCTCGGTACCGAGCGACCCAGCTACGCAACCGACTCGGGCTTTACCTCGATCTACTCCGCCTATATCTCGTGGAGCACGCCGACCACGCCCGCGCCAAAGGAAATTTTTCCGCAGCAGGCCTTCGACCAGCTCTTCGACGACGGCAGCAAACGTCAGCGCGACAAGAGCATCCTCGATATCGTCCTCGACGACGCCCGGGGCCTACGCAGCCGCCTCAGCGTGCGCGACAGCCAGAAACTTGACGAATATCTCACCTCAGTCCGCGAGATCGAAAAGCGCGTCGAGCAGGCCGACAAAATCAGCCAGGCCGAGACCGGTGGCCAGGGCTGGCATCCCAGCGTAAAGGCACCCACGATTGGGCGTCCCGATGCCGGTATCCCCGCCAGCTCCGAGGACCACCTGCGGCTGATGTTTGACATCATGCTGCTCGCTTTCCAGATGGACCGGACCCGGGTCGCGACCTTCATGCTCAACAACGATCTTTCGAATATGCGCTTCCCTAGTCTCGCGGGTGTCACCTCGGGCATCCACGAGCTTTCCCATCACGCTGGCGACGAGACCCGCCTCGCGCATTATCAGAAGGTCAACGAATTCCAGGTCAAACTCTGGGCCGAGTTCCTCCAGAAGATGGCCGCGACCAACGAGGGTGAGCGCTCCCTCCTCGACAACAGCATAATTCTGCTCACCAGCAGTCTGATGGACGGCAATGCTCACGATTCCCGTCAGCTACCTGTCGTCTTAGCGGGCGGCGGCGGCGGCACGATCCAGGGCGGGCGGGTTCACGATCTGTCAAAGGATCCCAACCGGAAACTTTGTCGACTTCACCTCGCCCTCATGGACCGCATGGGCGTGAGAGTGGATCGCTTCGGTGACGCAGAGAATGCCCTCGCCATCTGAGGCATCGGCCAGTCCTCGTGAGGAACCCGTTTTGAGCCCATGCCCTGTGCTTTCCAGCTGATCCACCGGAGATTCTTCTCCAGTTGGATTTTGTTTATCATTGCCTTTCCGGTGTTGATGGCCAGCGGCTTCGGGCAATTTAAGTCAGCACTTGAAGTCCGCTCGCTTTCGTTTGAGGAGGCTGATGCGGGGATGCCGGTGGATTTGACCGGCACTGTCATTTTCGCGGATCCGCCGGCGACGATCTTTATTCAGGACCAGACCGCCGGGACTTTTTTCCGCCTCGGCGGGGCAAAAGCTCCGCAGGTGGGTGATCAGGTCCGGGTTAGGGGCCGGTCGCTCACGGGTTTGTACCTTCCGGGAATCGAGGAAACGACCTTTGAAGTCATCTCACATCAGGGATTACCGGCACCACTGCCAGTGACTTACGAAGATCTGACTTCGGGAAAATACCACTACCAATATGTATCAGTCGAGGGCGTGGTTCGCTCCATTGAACCAACAGCCGAGAGCGCCGGACAGGCAGTCATCTCTCTGGGCGTGCAAAAACTCGAGGTTCGCCTGGATGAATTTAACCTGTCTGATCGCCCTGACCCCGTCGGCAGCCGGGTACTGGTCCGTGGGCTCGCTGCCGGGGAAATCAATCAGCGGCGGCAGTTGGTCAAACCCTACCTGAGAGTTCAGAGCTGGGCGGAGATCGAAACTCTTTCAACGGCCCCAACTTTTGAAGAAATCCCGGTTTTGACTCCTCGGGAACTTTTCACCTTTCAAGTCGAAAAACGAAACGAAAGTCTCGCCCGTATCACCGGGCAGGTCACCGCAAAGCGCGGAAATACACTCTACCTTCGAAATGGAGAAATTCCGTTTATCGCAGAATTAGGACAGATAAGTCAGGAAGTAGAGATTTCCGACGAGGTGGAGATCATCGGTTTCCCGGAAATGCGCGGTTTTCGCGCCTTGATCGCTGATTCCCAAATCGTCAGCCGGGTGTCTGCTGAATCAGACCCAAAACCACTTCCGATCTCATGGAAAGAATTAAAATCGGGCGACTGGGATGGAAATCTCATTTCCGTGGAAGGCATTCTTGCAAACGTGTATCACACTGACCATGATACCAAAATGGATTTGTTTTCCCGCCATGATACTTCCTCTGTTCCGGTCCGGGGTCCGAAACTGATGAACGACCTCCAGCCTGGTATGGAATTGTCGATCTCCGGCATTTGTCTAGTTGAGTCAACCCGCACCTCCCAGTATCGGGCAGTTCCGGATTTGGTATCAATTCAGGCTCGGAATTCGGGCGATATTCGTGTCCTAAAACGGCCCGCCTGGTGGACAGCCCGAAGACTGGGGCGGGCACTTGCAGGCCTCACTTTGGTCACTTTCTTTGCCGGTCTTTGGATCTACCTCCTGCGCAGACAGGTTGAGAGACAGACCGGGGAACTGCGCAGCGGGATCGAGCAAAAAGCGGCTTTTGAGGAGCGCCAGCGGATCGCACGCGAATTCCACGATACCCTTGAGCAGGATCTGGCGGGTTTATCCCTCCGGCTGGATACCGCTGCTGCCCAAAGTATCGACAGCGGGATCCAAAAATTGATCGCCGGTTCTCGGAGCCTGGTTTCTCGAATCCAGACCGAGACGCGAAACCTCGTCGCTGATCTGCGGGATTCGCCTGCGAAAATGGCGGACCTGTCCGCTGCGCTTCGCGAGCTGGCTTCGTCAACTCCGGGGCAGGTTGGGCCAGAGGTGTTTCTCACTTTGGACGAAAGGGTTATGGCGCTTCCGTCCCGGGTGGTTCATCACCTGAAAATGATCGCCGGGGAAGCGGTAACCAACGCCATCAAACACGCTGGCGCGACAAAGATTGAAATCAAAACCCATCTTGATGAAGATCACCTAACAATGTTGATTTCTGATGATGGAAAAGGATTTGACGCCGATCGAGAAAGCAAAGGTAAATCGGGGCATTTCGGATGTATGGGAATGCGAGAACGAGCTCGAAAGGTGAACGCAAAAATCATCTGGAAAAGCGATTCACGGGGAACCAGCGTCATCGTCACAATGAGCCCATTCGACGAAGTATAAAAAGATGATCACGGTGATGTTGGTAGATGACCATTTTGTGGTGCGAAGCGGACTCGCGGCCTCCATTGAGCTGGAGGTGGATATCGAAGTCGTCGCGGAAGCGG
Organism: Verrucomicrobiales bacterium; assembly: GCA_041742015.1. Lineage (GTDB taxonomy): Bacteria > Verrucomicrobiota > Verrucomicrobiia > Verrucomicrobiales > DEV007 > Arctic95D-9. Next base: position 10,758 of record JBGSJM010000176.1, read on the forward strand.
AAAGCGGTGAGGAAGCGATCAATCTCTATCCAATCCATGCCCCAAAGGTGGTGCTGATGGATCTGCAACTACCGAAAATGAACGGCATTCAGGCCGTAGAGAAACTGGCCGAAATCTCTACCGAGACGAAAGTCTTGATGTTCTCCACCTTCGCGCGCGAGGACGAAATCCAGGCTGCCCTCGACGCCGGAGCGAGTGGCTACCTCCAAAAGTCCGCCTCGCGAGATGAGCTGATTGCCGCGATTCGCACCATCTCCGACGGCGGAACCTACCTTCCACCCGGGGTGGCGGAAAGGCTCAGAGATCTCCAAAATACATCAGCCGTCACCGCTCGAGAGCGCCAGATCCTCGAACTGATTGCGAAGGGAAAAGCCAACAAAGAAATCGGAGCCAACCTGGGGATCGCCGAAGACACCGTGAAACGGCACGTCAGCAACGTCCTCCAAAAACTCGGGGTTCATGATCGCGCCCAAGCCACCGCTGAGGCTATTCGGAGGGGAATCGTCAAAGTTTAAGTGATTTTTTGGGAGATCTAGCCTTGGTAAAGCTCGTCCAGCGGAATGGAAAATTCGATGGAGCGGATCGCGAGAGTTTCTCCAGGTTTTACGATCTCCTGGTTCCAACTGGTCTCCCGGCGGTAGATCCAGGCTTTTGGTTCGTCTGGTTCTTGGCTGATGATCACGTAATCCTCCAGCGATTCGACGTTCTGATACACCATGAATTTTTCCACCTGGTCGCGGCGGAAATCGCTCATGACCTCGACTATGACCTTGGGGCGTGTCTTAAAATGGGAATAGGTATCATCTGGATCGCACACCACCATGATATCGGGATAATACCCGGCGTCAGCATACTTGAGGGATACCTTTAGCTTCATGTCGGCCGCATAGACTCGGCAACCTTTCCCTTTCAGGTGGTGATGGAGCCCTGCAAAGATGTTGCCCACCACCAGAGCATGGTTATCTGAGGCACCACCAACGGCAAAAACCGCACCGCCGAAATATTCGTGTTTTTCGTCGTTTCCCGCTTCCCACTTCAGGTAGTCCTTGAAAGTGAAAGGCTCGTCGTTTTCCTTGAGCAGTACTTTCATCGTGATTCCAAATTAACTGAAAACGGCAGCGAAAGCCAACTATTTTGGAGTTTTCCCTTTTAAGTCGGTTGTCCTTTGCTAACTAAGATGTGATTGACTCTGGCTTGGATTTTTCAAAGTCTAACACGATAGTGTTATAGCAAGATAGATGCAAAGTGGAGAAATCTGGTTAACACTATTCTCATGCAGGGGAATTCAACAGGGTACAGTCGGCCATTCAACAGGGTACAGTCGGCCATTCAACAGGGTACAGTCACCCATTTAACAGGGTACAGTTTGTTGTTGGCCGCCCTTTTTTCGATGTGTTCTATTGCTGCGGAACCCGTTCCGGTGCTGGAATACACCTTCGAGGAAGGCTCGGTTGAAGGTCCTAGAGCACCTAAATACCCGGATTTTCTGGAAAAAAACACCGCAGGGATCTTTGGGAAAAAGGAAAATGCCTTGGTTGTCCCCAGCACTGACTTGCTACGTTTTGGGGTGGGGGATTCATTCACGTTTGAGGCTTGGTTGAAGATAAACGCGATTAGTTCCGGGGAGACTCCCTATCTGATCGGAAAAGGGCGCCATGGGAATAAAATGGATCAAAACTATGCCGTGCGCCTCAAGGCTGATGAGGAGGGGACTCGGATAGGCTTTCTTTTCACCAGCGAAGCGCCGGAGAATGATTCTCAGGGTAATCAACCTCTGGAATGGCATCGCTGGTGGAGCCGGGCAACACTCCCGGGCGCTGGCTGGCACCATGTCGCGATTGTTTATACCTTCGGGAAGGGCGACAGTCTGCGGGCTTATATCGATGGAAAAGCAACTGATGGAGTGTGGGATATGGGCGGGAAAACGGATCGTCCACCAGTTTCGGATGATGCGGATCTGGTCATCGGGACCGGTCACCTGCGCGGGGTTGGGCAGACTTTTAACGGCAGGATGGACAATGTTCGGATTTACCGGGAGGCTCTGTCCGTAGAGATTTTGGAAAAGCGCTACCAGCATGTCCCGCCGCCGCCACAAATCACCCGGGAGATGATCAAGCCCGGTGAAATCTTAGTGCAAATTAGCGAAGAGGGAGTTCCGGCGGAAAATGCCTGGCCGGATGATCCGATCACCACTGAAACCTATGCTGCCAGCGCCTACGGCTTCTTCGACTGGCCCCAAAAGTATATTTCCACAGGGGTGCGGGCGGATCGCGCCAATCCCAGCCATTTTCGGGCCTCCTCCCTGGTGACGATTCCAGCGGGCAAACACCGCCTGCTACTGCGCGGGCGAGGTGCGGCAAGACTCTATTTCAACGGGAGCCAATTGATTGAAAATCCCTTTCCAAAACCTGATACCGGTGGGCACGGCATTCTGGCATGGCAGGACGAATACCTCGACCTAGGACCCGACTTTCGATTTGCGCCACCGGGAAATCGTGAAAAATGGGTGGAATTTGAAAGCAAGGGCGGAGAGCATTTTGTGATTCTCGAAACCATGATTGGGGGTGTTTCCGGGAAGGAACGGCGCCGCCCTGAGTTTGGCGAAACCGTCGTGGCGATCTCATTGGAGGGAAGTGATGCCTGGCAACTCCTCACCCCTGGCAACCGCCAGTTTTCCTACAATGATGCAGGCTGGGCGGCCTACGAAGCGGAGCAAAATGCCTGGCTGGAAGCCGAAAACGCCAGTCGCCGGGCCGCGAAACGCGCCGAGCACTCGGAATATTGGTCGATGCGCCGGAAGTCCGCTGCGGACTGGCTTGCGACAGCAGCTCCGGTCGAGATTCCTCCGCTGCCGCATGGCATGCCTGCCGGAAATGAAATTGATCACTTTATTGGGGCGGCGATTGTGAAGGTGGCTGCGGATTCAAAACCAGCCGTGGTGGGTGGGGTTAATTATTTCCGGGACATCCAGCCGCTCCTGGAAAAGAAATGTTACGACTGTCACAAAGGCAGCAAAATCAAAGGTGATCTCCGCCTCGACACCCGTGAAGCCGCCCTGAAAGGCGGAGCGGATGATGGGACGGCGATCTCGCCCGGCGATGTGGCAAAAAGCTCGCTCATCGCACGGATCCACCCAGATGCGGGTGATGACATCATGCCGCCAAAGGGAGATCCGCTTTCCGCAGAGGAAATCGACCTGCTGACCCGTTGGATTCACGAGGGGGCCAGTTGGCCGCAGTTTGACGTGGCGAGTTTCGAGCCAACTCCGCTGGCTGACGACCTGGTTTTCTTGCGCCGTCTCGCCATCGATACCGTGGGCGTGCCCCCGAGCGAGGAGGAAATCTCGACTTTCCAAGCTGAGCCCGACCCGAAAAAAAGACGGGCGGCGGCGATTGACCGCTACCTCGCCGACCCGCGCTGGGCTGATAACTGGATGGGGTATTGGCAGGATGTCCTCGCGGAAAATCCCAATGTCATCAACCCGACTTTAAACAACACGGGTCCATTTCGTTGGTGGCTGCACGAATCGCTGGTTGATAATAAACCACTCGATCTCTTTGTGACTGAGCTGATTCGCATGGAGGGCAGTGAGCGATTTGGTGGCCCGCGCGGTTTTGGGACCGCCTCGAATAACGACGTGCCGATGGCTGAAAAAGGGATCATCATCAGCTCCGCCTTCCTCGGGGTCGAGATGAAATGCGCCCGTTGTCACGATGCTCCGGCCCACGAATGGCTCCAGAAAGATCTCTTTCAGCTCGCGGCGATGCTGGGAGAAAAGCCGATTACGTTGCCGCTAAGCAGCAGCGTGCCAATGGGGAAACTCAACATCGAGGGCAGAAAGCCCCTCATCCAGGTGACGCTGAAGCCGGGCACCACGATCACTCCAGAATGGCCATTTGAGCAATTTAGTTCATCGGAAAAGGCACTTTCCCTGGTGAAGGATGAAGGCACCCCGCGAGATCGTCTCGCGGCGTATATCACGGCTCCGGCTAATGAGCGGTTTGCCCAGGTCATGGTCAACCGCATCTGGCAGCGGCTCATGGGGCGGGGGCTCGTCGATGCGATTCACGACTGGGAGAAAGGAAACGTCTCCCATCCGGAGCTTTTGAAGTGGCTGGGTCGCCAGCTTGTGGCTTCGCAATACGACAGCAAGGAAATCGCCCGGCTCATCTTTTCCTCACACACCTACCAGCGGGCCACCGATCCCAGTCTGCAAAAGACCAGCCCGCTTTTTATCGCACCCGCGCCCCGTCGCCACATGGCTGAGCAGATTATCGATTCCCTTTTCAGCGCCACCGGCACGCCATTCAAGATTGAGGAAGTGAGCCTCGATCTCGACAGCGTCCGGACGATGAATAATTCAATCTCCCTGGGGAAACCGCGCCGGGCCTGGATGCTGGCCTCCTCCTCGAATGAGCGGGACCGCCCCAGTCTTTCTTTGCCTAGGATGCAGGCGGTGGTTGCAATCATGGAGACCTTTGGCTGGCGGGGAGCCCGGCAGGATCCTATCAGCCTGCGCGATACCGATGAAAATGTCCTCCAACCGGCCATCCTCGCCAACGGCTCCATGGGCATCTGGCTGACTCGTCTCAGCGATGATCACGGCATGACCAAACTGGCCCTGAGTGATCAACCCGTGGAGGATCTTGTCGACCGCCTTTATCTCCGGCTTTTGACGCGGAAACCGACTCCGGAGGAGCGTGATCGCTACCTCACCTACCTGGCTGACGGGTATGAAAATCGCGTTGTGCCCGAGGCGGAGCGCCCCATCGCAGAGGTCAAGAAACGGGAGCCGGTTCGCTATGTCAGTTGGTCAAACCATCTTGATGGGCCTGCCAACACCCTGGCCCAGGAGAGAGAAAAAGAATCAAGGGCCGGTGCGCCGCCCTCTGCCGCACTGCGTGAGGAGTGGCGTCTCCGCATGGAGGATGTCCTCTGGGCCATGCTAAACTCTCCAGAGTGGATTTATACCCAATAAACGCTATACTAAACAACTGAACGATGAAAACACGCCGATCTTTTCTCAGAAACTCCGCGCTGCTGGCCAGCGGGACAGCAATGGCACCTCTCATGGCATCATCCTCCTCATTTCCAAAGGGTAGAGCAGAGCACTGTATCTTTATCTGGCTGGGTGGGGGGATGGCCCAGATCGATACCTTTGACCCGAAGCAAAAGGGAGATTCCAAAGCCAGTCCGAAAAAAGCGGGTTCCGAGTATGAAAAAATCGATACCTGCGTGCCCGGCGTTCAGTTTTGTGAGCATCTACCGAATTTGGCCAAAATTGCTGATCGACTCACGGCGGTCCGCACCGTCAATCACGATGCCATCGATGAACATGCTTTCGCTACCAATCTGGTTCACACTGGTCGCAAAACCACCGGCAGTGTGACCTATCCATCAATAGGCTCGATCATCGCGTCCCAACTCGGCTCGGCCAATCCGAATGTGCCTGCCTACATGTTGATTGGTTATCCCAATGTGAGTCGCGGTCCGGGATTTCTAGGTGCAAAAGGGAATTTTGTTTATTTGACCGATACCAACCAAGGCCCCGCTGGCTTCACCCGCCCGGGTGACGTGACCAAAGATCGGGCAGCCCGCCGTCAGGCTCTCCTTGATCCATTGACTGATCGGGTGCCCAAGGATTCCCTGGTGGATCGCTATCGGAACGCCCAGACCGACGCCC
>JBGSJM010000177.1:0-7411 GCA_041742015.1 Verrucomicrobiales bacterium
TCTTCGCCTGATTTCTTTCTTTTTTCTTCGCCTCCCGTTTCGCTTTTTTCTTTGCCTGATTTTCAGGGAGCTTGGCGTGAACCGTATACTCCCGAACTTTAGCCTCGACAGAGTTTGTCGAAGAGTTGATCTTGGAAGCGGCGGTGTCAGTTGTCTTAGTATTCTTTTTTTTCATATGAGTGAGATTATCAAGCAGCTGGCGCTGCTGCAAAATCCTTCTCATATAATCTGTTTAATCAGTCATCATACAGGGTGCAATGAGAGAAGCCCCACTGTTTAAATCGGTTTCTTGATCCTCATTCAAGCCAGTGCGACGGCATCAAAAAAACTTGTAAAATCGATTTCTTGTCGTCTCGGTTCTTTGTAATGGCGGATTAAGTCGCCACCAATCTAAACTTACAGCGGATGAAACCTGCCTTGCTATTCCTCGCGATCTTTTCCACCACCTTCGTCGAAGCGGCGGACCTTGTTTTACTTGATGGAGGTAAATCAGACTACCAAATCATCGTGCCGGACAAGCAGGAGACCCAGGCGATGACTGATTGCCTGAATCAAACCGCCCGCTTGCTGCAAACCGCTTTCCAGGCCAACGGAGCAGAGGTCGCAGTCGTCCCTGAAAGCCTGCGCGATGCAGCCAAACCTGCCTTGATCCTGGGAAATACTCAGTTTGCCAAAAAAAACGGCCTCGATGTGACGAAGCTCCGCGACTGGACTTTTGTGCATCGCGCAGTAGGCAGGGACATCATCATCGCGGGTCACGATCATCCGTCAAAGGCACCGACCGACAACTCGCGCCGCCCCAATTGGGATCGGGTCGGCACGGCGAAGGCAGCGGTGGACTTTGCGCGGCAGTTTCTGGGGGTGCGCTTTCTCTATCCGGAGTTGGGGGGCTACACGGCAGTGAGTGGCGCGGCAAAGATCGATCTACTCGCGACGCCCGCGATCGAGTTTGTTGCTTTGAAGCTGTTCACCGTCCCCGAATCGCTCAATGTGACCACGACACCACTGCTCCGGGTGAACACAGCGCACCCAGCGGGGGCATCGTTTTACGACCTGGCCCACAATCGTTTCCCGCGCGTGGATGAGCAGTTTGGCGGGCACACCTGGGAGCGGGCCGTGCCAGCGGAGTTGTTTGCGGAGCATCCCGAATTTTTCGCGCTGATCAGTGGCTCGCGCTTGCAGCCGGAGGGCGGCCGGGCGCAGTACTGTCTTTCGAACGCAGAAGTGCAGGAGCGCATTTACCGCGACTGCGCCTCGTGGCTTGACAAGGGCTACGATTCGGTTGATCTCGGCCAGCCCGACGGTTTCCGCGAGTGCCAGTGCGAGAAGTGTGACGCCCTCCACGGCACGGGCAAAGACTGGTCGGAAAAGATTTGGATTTTTAACCGCCAGGTCGCCGAGCGCCTCGATAAGTCGCATCCCGGTCAGCAGGTCACGATGATGAGCTACATCCTCACCGCCGCGCCGCCAAAAACCTTCAAGGCCTTCCCGGCAAACACCTGCGTCATGCTCACCGGCACGAATGAAGAGGACATCGCCCCGTGGCGCGGTATCGAGGTGCCGAGAGGCTTTACGGGATATGTCTATAACTGGTGCCCCAATCTCGGTACCCGCTACACGGCGATGCGTACTCCGGGCTATATCGAGCTACAAGTGCAACGGCTCGCCGCAAACCATATCCAGTCGCTCTATCGCGATGGCCCCGGCCAGCTTTTCGGGCTGGAAGGACCGGTTTACTACATCATGGGACGCATGTTTGATGATCCGGACAACAACCACGCCAAAGACCTCCTCCCCGAGTTTTGCGACGCTGCCTTCGTGAACAAATGTATCGCTTTTTATATGCGGGCTTTTTATGACGAACTATACAATGCCATCGCCCTCTACTCCGACCACCTCGGCACCCGCAACGATGGATGGACCTACAAGCCGCTGCCCACGGATGCCCGCGCCCGCAAAACGGTGCAGGATCCCTTTCAGCTCATCGCCTTTCTCTATACACCACGACTGCTTGCCAATCTCGAATCGCACCTGAGCCAGTCGGAGAAACTCGCCACCCTGCCGAAGGTAAAGACCCGCCTCGCCCTCGTGCGCACCGAGTTTGAATACTTGAAACACTTTGCCCGCGTCGCACATCTGCACCAGGCTTATCAAATGGTGCCCGACACCGGCTCCCTGGATCGGCTGCTGGACGCCATCGACGCGCGCAACGCCTTTATCACCACCCTTTTCGTCAAAGGTCACCAAAAAGAATGGAACCATATTCTCTTCCCCTTTCCGGGGCACGACGCCAAACACCTCCAGCTCGCCCACGACGGCTATCAAGAACCCTATGCCAACACCTGCTTCAACTGGGACACCCAGGCCATGCGCAAAGCCCCACCCATCGGTCCGAAGAAGCTCAGCGTCACCCGGACCAGCACCCTGCTTGCGCTCGACTCCCCCGAGTGGCAAAGCGCCGCTGCGCACCAACTCACCCTCCTGCCGCCGCTCCACACCCTGCCGCGCAACACCACCCTGCGCCTCCTCTACGACGACAAATCTCTACATATCCGCGCCGAGGCGGAACTTGGTGATCAATTGACCTTCAGTGCCTCCAATCGCGACCGCCTTCTCACCAACCAGGAAGCCTTTGATGTTTATCTCGCTCCCAATCCAGCCCAGCCGCTCTTTTACCGACTGACCCAGGGTGCCAATGCCGCCACCAAGTACGACGCCCTTAACGGTCGCATCACCGACGTAATGGATCCCCGTCATGGCAAAGACGACCCTACCTGGAACGGCGATTGGACCAGCGAAACCCGCATCGATGCCGAAACCAAGCGCTGGCATGCGCACCTGGTCATCCCCTTCTCCACCCTCGGAGTCGAAGCCCCAGCCAAAGGCATCACCTGGAAAGCCAATTTTGGCAGAAATCACCAGCTCCCCCGCGAAATCATCGACCGCGCCATCTGGTCTTCCTCACTCACCAGCACAAACATGGATGACACCGGGGTGATGGGTGAAATCGTGTTTGAGTGATATAGTTAATTGGATATTTGTTTCATCTTCTTGCGAAACATGTCGTAGTGGCGGCGAATCCGTTTTTCATACTCAATATCACTGGTGATCATCTGTTTGAATTCTCAAATCTGGATATGCCCCTAAATCTTCTTTCGCGAATTAAGATTGGCCGAATGAGACCCGGAAAACCCTTTTCCTGCTCGTTCCCGTGTGAACGTGTCTCGGAAACGCCTTTTTCCGCACTGAGTTTAGTCGGCTTTGCCCTGGAAAATTCTTGTTAAACTCAAGGTCGGCTGGTACTGACTTAAATTCCTCACCTGCGAGTCAAGTCGGGCTGGAGGAGCCCTGGAAAATTCTTTTCCGGCTTGTTCCCGTGTGAACCTGCGCTTTCGCAGTCTTTCGGATGACAAAAAATTTGCAATCCCTTTGTAGGATGCTATTCAATTACAGAGGGTTTTGGAATCCACAGCCAAATTGAACACTTGATTGTTATGAATAAAAACATGCATTCTAAAATGAGCTACACCACTCATAATCCAACGGTTCTTGATCCACTCCGGTCTAATCAATTAGTTGGTCAATTCACAACCTTGATCTGTTGTTTGATCGTCATGATGGCTTCATCCCGATCATTCGGCCAGAGTGGGAGCTCAAACCCTATTCCAAAATTTGAACTGGCCAATCAAACCTTCTCCAATGCTGTCTTGGAAATTAGGAATGGTAATTTGGTGGTAAACCATTCTGGCGGAACCTATTCACACAGCTTGGATGCCATGTATCACAAGACTCTGCTTCGGATCGGGAATTTGAAACCGGCGCTTAAAGGTTCAACTCAATATCAAGCGGCCCTTGCTAGATACCTCCCAAAAGTGGTGGTTCATGGACGCACTGCCACCGGGGTCAAATTGCAATCATTCACCGATGAAATGGCTACTTTTTTGAGCGATGAAGGTGAATTTTCCTGCAAATGGTCCGATCTGGCCACCTCCGATCGAGTGTGGTTTAAGGTCCAAAAGAATCAGATAACCAATTTAGCCACTGCAAAAAGAGAGCAGGAAGTGCAGCAATATATCGCCAACGCCCAGGCTCGCGCTCAAGAAGCGGAAAGAGTGCAAAGAGCCCAACAGGCAGCCGCAGTCGCCCAGCAGGAAGCCGTTGAGCGTCAACAAAAGCAGGCTGAGACCGCGCAAATGAATAAAACTGCTGAGACAGTAGGCGCTGCTGTCGTATTGGGCGCGGGCGCTTATTTACTCTACAAATTGTTTAATAATTCAAGCTCATCCTCTTCGTCCTCAAATACAGATTGGGATGCCGCCAATCGGGCGAACTACAACTCAAACAAGCAGTGGGAGGATCGACAAAACGCCGATGCGGAAAGGCGCGAACGTGAAGCCGTGGAGCGCCAATGGCAACAAAGAAGGGCAGAAGAGGAAGAAGCTGCGCGGAGACGTGCTGCTCAGGCCGATGAAGATGCCCGCCGTCGCGCTGCGGAAGCCGATGCCATTGCTCGAAGCCGGGGTTTTTAGGATTTTCTGGGTTCTGCTTGGCTATTAAGATCTTTCTATTTGGGCGGAAACCGTCCCCAATTCGATTCTTCATCGCGAATCACAATGATCAAATGTGATTGAGATCGAGCGCTTTTATAGTGATTCGCCCAATGTCAGATAATTAAACCATCAACCTTCACCTATGCGCCGTGTGCGCAGTTTTAAGGGAAAGCCGTTCTGCCAAACGAACCAGCCCTTCGGCCTCCGATTTTTCGTCAACCGTCAGCGGAATGCTTTCATCCTGTTTATCTAGAAGTTGCTGGAGTCGGTGCGCGACACCTTCTGGGAGGTCAAACTGAATCAGACCATCTGGAAAATCGATATCAATTGCCAATGCCATTTGTGACCCCCAGCACAATTAAACTATCGAATCAATTAAGAACTATCAATCCATCTCAGAAAATCTCATGACTTACCTCGACAACTCAGCCGTTTCTTCCACGGTATGATTACCGTTCCTGGTCATCCCGGCCAGACGCGAAACCGTCGTGGTCAACACAGGCTCCCCCGTAGCGGTGGCTTCCAGCCGCCGATCCCCGGTCGCTGATGAGTCAGCTTTCTCGACTACCGTGCTTGCGGATTCACCACTTCCACTTCCTTTTTCGTTGGATTCTGCACCCCGACCACGAAATAAAAACTATCCCAGACGATCTTTGAGTAGCGTCAACAGGATAGATGCTCACAGATTTTTCATTTTTCAAGGGTTTATAGGCGACGCCAAGCGTGGTTTCGTGAAGTATCGTTCCTAAAAAGTCCTGGGTATCGGAGTCGCCAATCAACGAATCCTGGACCTCCAGAAGGGAATGGATGTATTGGCCAAGTAGTTTGCCGCCCTAGTCTCGCGGGTCAGTGGCGTGGATATCAGTTCCTAGCAGTGGTTGGATCTCCACATCCCACTTTAGTTTAGTTGGTCACCACGTTTGAATGAAGTCGCGACAGAGTGAGGCTTTGGTCTTGAAGCAAAACCCACAATGGAGCGCTGCGGATTGGACCGGGGAGATCCCCGTGTATCCCGAGTGGGCACAGGAACGTCTCCGGGTGAGAGCGATGTTTTATTACGACGCCTCCATCCACTTCACCCGGGAATCGTGGCGTGGTCGATTCAGGGCTTGCCGGGGAATCGGGGCCGCGTTGAATCACGAGGAGGTTGATGCCTTCGACCTTGAACTCGCCGAGGTCTGTGCAGTTTTTTTGACCCAGTAAAAGCATGGATGACACCGGGTTGATGGGTGAAATCAGGTTTGAGTGAAATTGGTTAGTCGACCAGCATCGGTGCCCAGAGGGCTTTATCGCTTAACTCAGGTGTCTTGCCATTGGCAGGAAAAGTGGCTTTGGCGGCGGTGCGGAGTTGTTCGCGGAGGCCCGCCACGGTGGTGGCGTGCTCGGGTTTGGCGGCGAGGTTGGTGAGTTCCTGCGGGTCACTTTCGTGATCGTACAGCTCGGTGCCAGCCTGGCCTTCATCCCACTCGGTGTAGCGCCAGCGGGCGGTCCGCAGGCTATAGCCAAAGATGCGCTTGCCTTTGTCCATGGTGGCCGGGGCCGCTCCCTGGCGGTTGAAGTTGCCGCCGCGTACCACCTGGGTGAGAGCCCAGCCGCGCCCGGTGGAGGTTGCGTCCTTCAGCATGGGCACCAGGCTCTGGCCCTGGAGATTGGCGGGGGCTTTGACCCCGGCCAACTCGGTGAGCGTGGGGTAGAGGTCGAGATGACTCACCGGTGTCTTCACCACACTGCCCTGGCCCGATCCTCCAGGAGCCACGATGAGCAGGGGCACCCGGGCACTGCCTTCAAAGAGGCTCTGCTTTTGCCACAGACCGTGCTCGCCCATGTGGTAGCCGTGGTCGCTGGTGAAAACGATGATGGTATTGTCCCCGAGGCCGTTTTTATCCAGCGCAGCGACGACGCGGCCCACCTGCGCATCCATAAAACTGATGCTGGCATAATAAGCCTGCACGGCCTGCTGGCGCAGCTCATCGGTGAGCTGGTCCTGCTCCTTTTTGTAGCTGCCGAGCGCGGCCTTCGGCACCTCTGGTGGATTTTTATCGATGGCGGGATGCAGCGGCATTTCCGAAGGTGGATAAAGACCGAAGTACGGTTTCTCCGGGGCGACATAAGGAGTGTGCGGGCGGAAAAAGCCGACCGCGAGGAAAAAAGGCCGCTGTTTTTGCTTTCCACAGCGCTCCAGGACCCACTCGGCATCAGCCGCGAGCATGGCATCGGTGTGGTGTTCATCGCTTTTGGGGGAGGCATACCAGCTCAAGGTTCCGCCGAACTGGCCGGGTGTCAGTGTTTTGATCATGGGCTCTTCCTCTAGCCGATCCACCCCGGCCGGGTTTAGCTCCAGCTCCCAGGAGGCCGGGTCATCATGCCCATTGGTGCCGATGGATTTGGGCACATTGTAGTGATACAGTTTCCCGATGCGCCCGGCGAAATACCCCGCCTGCCGGAATGCCTGCGGCAGGCTGATTTGCGCAGGGATCGTCTGGCGGAAAATCTGCGAATTGCTCAAAATACCGGTGCTATTGGGATACAACCCGCAAAGCATCGCGTTCCGGCTCGGCCCGCACAGCGGGAAGGTACAGTAAGCCCGGTCAAAGCGTGCTCCACGTGCCGCCAGCTTGTCGATGTTTGGCGTTTTGGCCCGGGGATCGCCGTAACAGCCCAGGTAGTTGTTAAGGTCATCGGAAATCAGGAACAGGACATTCGGCTTTTCTGCTGCGGGGAGCAGCGCGCAGACGGAAAAGAGGAAAAAAATCAGGCGTTTGATGATTGTGAGTGAAGTCATGTTGGGGATTTTAGGCAGGAAAGTGATTGATTGGAAAGAACTTTTTCACGGCGCTGGGTTCGACAGCCGGGCGAAAAAA
>JBGSJM010000178.1:0-1968 GCA_041742015.1 Verrucomicrobiales bacterium
GTACCCCGAAAGAGGCCGGGATCAGTTGTGATACGATTCGCGAATTCGGTGAAAAAACCCCGATTCTGGGTGTCTGCCTCGGGCACCAGAGCATTGGCGATGTTTTTGGCGGCGATGTAGTGCGTGCGGACCGGCTCATGCACGGGAAAACCTCCGCCATCCATCACAACAATCGCGGTCTGTTTGTCGGGCTGGCCAATCCCTTTCAGGCGACCCGTTACCATTCCCTGATTGTGAAACGCGAAACCCTGCCGGATTGCCTGGAAGTCACTGCCTGGACCGAGGAGCAGGAGATCATGGGCCTGCAACACAAGACTTTTCCCATCTACGGCGTGCAGTTCCACCCTGAATCAATCCTGACCGAAGAGGGAAAGGCGCTGCTCCAAAATTTTCTGGATCTCAGCAAGGCATAAATCGATCTCCTCAGGCCCTCATCATTGCAAAAACCCGCCGGGCAGCAACTGCCGTGCGGCTGTGCTCAATTCTTTGTTAGGTATGTTGGGTCTTCGGTTTTGATAATCAACCACTTCGGACGGGGTGACAAGGCTTTCATTAAGCTGCCCCTCCGACTCCAGCCGCATTAGTTGTTTGATGCAATAGACGTCGCCGCTTTCGGCCCCTTCGCGGTAGAGAGTCTGGGCACGGGATAGGTCCCTGGATACACCCAGACCCGTTTCTCTCATGCGGCCTGCTTCGCCACAGGCAAGGCGGTTGCCTTTTTCGATGGCGATTTGAAAGAATCGATAAGCGTGGGTTTCATTGACGGAGCCGCATACGCCAGATAGATAAATCATCCCGAGCAGGTATGCAGCACTGGGATGATTTTCTCTTTGAGCCGTAAACAGATTCATTTGCGCGAGGGAAAAATTCGTCGGGGTACCGAGCCCAAAAAGCTGGGCGGCTCCAACCTGAAAGTGGGTCTCGGGTGACTGGGTCTCGGCCATGGCTCGTTCATAAAATGCAAAGGCCGCATCGTGATCACCGACATCGCTGAAGCGTGCGGCGATGGCCAGATTGGTACCGCCCTCTTCGGTTGTAGCCTGTTTGATCCACCTTTTTAATGGATCAAAGTCCCGGTCAGGGTGTTGTTGAATCAGCTTTTGGCTTACAGCTTCGATATCGCACTCGGGAAAGTTCTCCTGCTTTTTTAGTTCGGCCAGCAAATCATCAACCTGCCCGACCGAGTGCCTTTTATCAAGTACGGTGTGGTAATCCTCTTGGGGCATGGCAAAAGAGAGTTTGGGCAACTCGGCGGGCAGCGATTGCCACGTTACCGGAATAGGTTCTGCGAGGGGTAACGTGGCGGAAAAGTTGAAGCAGGAGTTGGTTAGTCGAGGCTTGGGGAGGGAGAGGGACTTGAACTCCATATTTCTAACTTCACCCTCCTCCACCAGGCGGTTGATTTTTACCGAATTGACTGAGGAGTAGTGTATCCCGACAAAGGTTGCGGCCAGCACCCCAGCCAGCACCCCCCAGCGCTGGAACGTGGTTAATTCCGTTTCGGGAAGGAAGAATTCCTCGCACACTTGATCTGAAACGGGAGTGTCAAAAAAAGTTGGGTCTGGCCTCATATTTTAAAATTAGTTTCATCCAAAGTCACGTTTGCGGGTGCTTTGGATGATTTGAACTAATTTATTTTATAAATTCAGATTATCAATTCAGATTTTTTATTAATTTGTACGGAATGAAGCCCAAATGATGCCTCATTTTTGTTTTTTGAGGCAAAATACCTTCCGCCTACACAATCGGACTGAACAATTCGCTCAAGACCTCGGGCGTTAACGTCAGGCCCTGAGTGGCTCCGGAGAGCAGTCCCTCAGCGATGTTATACGAAACAAAAATTAGTTTTGGATAATTAGACTTTGAACGAAGTGTTTGCTTCAACGCTCAGCCACGGCCTGCCGACGAGATTGAGGACGCGCTGCGAGTCCTCCCACCAGCGGCGCAGGATGGGGTGGAGTGCCTCGC
>JBGSJM010000179.1:0-8476 GCA_041742015.1 Verrucomicrobiales bacterium
GAGTCCGCTCGTGGTGGTCGGGTCACCCTGGCCGAGAAGCTGCGCTGTCGGGTGCGTTATCTGACCGATGGAGCCGTCTTTGGCAGAGCCGCTTTTGTTGAGCAAATCTTTGCCGCAAACCGTGGACAATTTGGCAAGCGCTGCACCAGCGGAGCCCGGCAAATGCGTGGCGGGCATTGGGGAGAGCTGCGGGTGCTGCGCGATTTGCAGAGCGAATCGTGAATTTTGGTTTGCGAAAGTTAATCGCAACGATCCACTTTCATTCAAACACCGGATAGGCCGCTCGCCTCGCCCATCCACCGGGTGAAAAAGAGGTTGGTGAAGCTAATATCGACCGACGGCAGGTCAAACTGCTTTTAATCGAAGCGTGTTTTCCCAAAAGAAGCAGCGACAAGGGTGTTTTTGTTCCAAATCAGGACAGTCAAGCCCATTCAGGATGTTGATCGGATCTGATTTTCGGATAATCTCAATCCAATTGCTGGTTAGCCACCGATTTTAAAACAATCTAAACAAAATTGGCCAATGCTTCATAACTATTTGTCTGGGACTCTTCAACAGCGCTTGTCTCCGTAACCCGATTCCTGACCTGCAAACTTAGACGAGCTTGATCTCCATGAGCAACGGCGTTTATTCTGTCAAATTTTATGTCTCTGGAACCCGCAGTCGAAGCTTCCTCATATCAGCAATGGCAAATCCTCTTCAGGACACATCGGCGCATCCAAAAGAATCGGCTGGTGGAGGCCTTAACGCTGGAGCGACTCAAGACGGTTACGGTTTTAACCTTTCTGGCTTTATACGGAGTGGCAGCGTGGTTTTTCCTCAATCGCGGTTTTCATTTTATCTCCAAGCTGCCCGGAGCCGGGGGCCTGATTATTGATCGCATTCTCCATGTGGTCTTTTTCTGCTTCATGATCATGCTGATCTTTTCCTCCGCAGTAACCGCTTATATTTCAATCTACCGGGGAAAAGATGTTCGCTGGATGCTAGGACTACCGGTCTCTCATCTGGTCTTGTTTCTGTGGAAATGTTTTGAGTCTGCCCTTTTTACGAGTTGGGGATTGCTGATCATCATCACTCCGCTGTTGATTTCATTTGCGAATCAACGGCAGGTTTCATTGCCCTTTTACATCAAATCATTTCTGGCTTTGATCCCGTTTTTGGTGATCTGTAATTCAATCGGCTCCTGCGTACTTATTTTTGTCGGTCGATTTCTCAACCGCCGGTTGTTTGCAGTCATCGCGGGCTGTCTGGCAGTCTTGATGGTGGGCCTAATCTGGAAAACGGCCCTGGAGGAGCGGGAATTGATCAAAGACACCGGGTTAAGCTCTGCGATCACTTTTCAACGCGTGCTAAGCCACACCAATATCGCAACCAACCGGGCCATGCCGAGCACCTGGCTGGCCTCTTCCATTGTCGAGTGGTCGCATCCGTATTCGATGGGGCAGAACTGGATGATGCCCTGCCTCTTACTAAGCCATGCTTTGGTACTCCCTTTGCTGCTCTCGTTTTTTGGAAAACGCTGGTTTTTCCCATCCTGGAACCGAACTCTGCAGAGTAACGCCAAATCGACAGGTCTCCAGATTGGAAATACCGCCGCCAATGGGTTGGTTTGGAAAAAGTTCGGCCTTTTCACCCGCATTTTGGGCAGGCCCATGGGAGCGGTCGCAAAAAAAGATTTCCTAACATTTATCCGCGAGCCAGCCCAGTGGGCGCAATCGACTCTAATCTTCGGGCTACTCATGATTTATGCAGCAGGGTTGGATAACCTCCATGAAAACATGGATCAGCCACGCGACTTATACTTGGTGGCTTACTTGAACCTCGCCGTAAGTGCACTGGCGCTTGCCACGCTCACGACGCGCTTCGTTTTTCCACAATTCAGTCTGGAGGGGCAGAAGCTCTGGATTCTGGCGATGAGTCCCATCAAACTCTCCGGCATAGTGACGCAAAAATTCCTTACAAGCACCCTGGCGACGGGCCTGTGCGTCACGGTTATTCTGGCTATCGCGAGCCACAGTCTCAAGTTCAATCAGGCCGATACGATCTTTTTTTCCTGCTCGGTCCTTCTGCTGGCGATAGGGTTAAACGCCCTTGCCGTGGGTCTCGGAGTTATCTTCCCCAATCTCCGCGAATCAAACTCTGCCAAGATTGTGAGTGGTTTCGGAGGGACGCTCTGCCTCGTCCTCAGCTTTCTTTACATCATCCTTTTTATGGCGATTTTGATTTATCTCCGCTCCGAAGTTTTTTATAAAAACGAACTTAACGAGAACTGGTACCGAACCACCAAGGCGGCCACTGGTTTCGCCCTGGCTGGCGGACTTGCCTTCCTCGCAACTTTTCTCCCGATCTATTTTTCCAGAAAAAAGCTGAAAACGAACGGAATTATCGGCAAATATTAAATTTTAATGTATCTTAGCAGAAAATTCGCATAAAAGATAATCATGCCGTCTCATTCGAACCAATCATCATACGGGAAAAGTGCCCAAACTCCGCGCACCCCGGGCATTGATATTACTTTTGAACCCGGAGAATTTAGACCAATTACTCCGTATAGCGAGGACCTAATGGGTGAATACGAGGAGGCTCAACATGCTCTCAAAGCCCTCCGCCAGAAGGAAGAGATCATTCGCCGCAAAGCAGAACAACTCGAAGAAATCACCCAAAAGGAGTCGGCATTTACTCAAAGTCGCAGTGAAATAATTGACCTGATTAAAGAATATCTCGATCTGCTTGATCGTGAGGCTACCGATGCCCGCCACATCGCGGCACAATGCACCAACGCTCAGCAGCGATTTCATCATCACCTCAAAACCCTGCAAAACCTCCGCCCAGAAGCCGCAGACCGAAATGATCTCAAACTGGCACTGGACCAAGCTATTAGGCATATTCAGGCGGCAAAAAACGACGTAACTGAAGCGCAACCCCTAATCGACCATCTCTCCAGAAAACGTGGACCAAAGGCATCATTGCGGGAAGAGGAAACCGACTCCGCCATGGCGTTCCCCAGAGATTTCCACTTTTGGTTGAAAGCTGGATTCGCCTTCACTCTTCCTCTGATGATGTTGATTATCGTCTTCACCATGGCGACCATCTATTTGAAATGAATTTAGGCCGGGGCTCGGCAAATTCCCACTTTACTTCTTATGTTTTCGGAAAAATCCAGCAACAGGAAACCAAATCAAAAAAGTCGGGCCAGCGCCGAACCTGATTTCCAGCACAAGGAGAGTTTGGACTCACTTCGGGAACAGGAATATCGGTTAAATATCCAAATTAGTGAACTCGAGGAAATCCTCGCCTCCCATGCGAAGAAGGAAGAACGCTACCGTCGCCAAAAACAGGAAATTGTTCTGCCCCCATTGGACGACATGATTGGTGAACTGGAACAAGTCCACGCTTTCCACCCCAGCACAGACCAACGCCACTATCGCCAAAAGCAGGAAAAGATTCAGCCTCGATTGGACGAATTGCCACTTCACCCCACCAGAGAACACCGAACCATGCGGAGTCAAAGTCGGTTCCCAAAAAGCCTGGGTGATAGCTTATATTTTTTTGTGTTACTCCTGATCGCATTTGGTCTGAGCTACTGGATTTTCTGGGCGGGAGGTTAGGCTAACCGTTGGGCTCGATATAAACTGCTCTGAGGCAACTACATCTTGAATGCTCAGCCACCAGCGAACTGTGCAATTTTCGGTAGCGGGGTTGGATTCGTTTCCGATATTTGCCGTGGGTTTTCAAGAATGGAGGATTTTTTTGGATCAATGAGCGACTAAGTGGATGTTATCCAAGAGAAATTCCGCCTACTCTGACCAAACAAAGAAACACAATTCCCTCCACGAATGTATGTGCGGGTCTGGTTACCGTGGAACTCTATTTCAATCCGAATATGGGCGGTCAAACAAAATCTATTTCTCGTTAGTACGAGCACTTTGACGGGAGTTGAAATCTGCTTCCGTCCACTTTTTAGAGCATCCACAGTTACCTCCGCAAGCGGATTTTCGAGCAAAGCCTCTTAGCCAGTTGTGGACAAAACACAAGATTGCGAGACTTACGACCACGAGGGCGACCCAGCTTTGCCAATTGCTACTTTCCATCACACATATCCCATTAGTTTACCGACTTGAAATACCATGAGAGCACCGATGTAGGCAAGTGCCGTCATGTAACCAAATTGGAACAAAGCCCACTTCCAGGAGTTGGTTTCGCGTTTAGTGATCGCCACCGTGCTCGCACACTGCAGCGCGAACACATAAAAGACCAGCAGACTCAGGCACACCAGCGGCGTAAAAAGCGGTGCCCCATTATCCCTTTTGGCCGATGCCAGCCGGTCTCTGGTGAGTTGAAACGCCTCCTCCTCACCGTCAGCCTCGCCCACGCTGAAGGTCACCTGCATGGCGCTGACAAACACCTCGCGGGCGGCAAAGCTGGCCAGCACACCGATTCCGATCCTCCAGTCATAACCAAGCGGGGAGATGACTGGCTCGATGGCTTTACCAATTTTACCGGCAAAACTTTCCGCCTGCTGCACCGCCGGATCGTCGGAATTCGATTTCGGATAACTCTGAGCCGCCCACAGCAGGATCGAGAGACCCAGAATTATTGTCCCGGCCCGGCGCACGAATATCCAAGAGCGGCTCCACATTTGCATAAGCACGGCTTTGAAAGAAGGCAGTTTGTAACCTGGCAACTCCATGATCATCGGGGTGCGCTCGCCTTTCCTCATGATTCGGTTAAAAGTCCAGGCAAAAACAAAAATCGCAATGGTCCCAAGCAAATAAAGTCCGAGGAGAAACCCTGCTTTTTTAATCCCAGCCACCCCGGGCAAAAGTATTCCCACTAGCATGATGTAAACAGGCAGGCGCGCCGAGCAACTCGCAAAAGGTGCGACCAGGATCGTGATTAACCGAACTTTGGGATTTTCAATCGTCCGAGGACCCATGATGGCTGGAACCGCACAGGCATAACTGCTAAGAATCGGTATAAAAGCCCGGCCATTGAGACCCACTTTCGCCATGACCCGATCCATGATAAACGCAACCCTGGAAAGGTAGCCAGTGTCCTCCATCAACCCAATGAAGAAGAAGAGAATCAGAATTTGAGGCAGAAAAATAATCACCCCGCCGAGACCTGCTATGATTCCATCAGTCAACAAATCACGAAGGTCACCCGGAGGCATCATCCCCTTGACCGACTCAGCGAGGGAGCCGAAAACCCCATCAATAAAGTCCATCGGGATTCCCGCCCAGGTGAAAATCGAATAAAACAGTAGCGCAAGAATCGCGACCAAACAAACCGGGCCCAGAAATGGGTGGAGCAGCACTCTGTCAATATTATCAGTTCCTGTTGGTGCGTAGGGATCTTTGCGATCAACCGAATCATGGATCAGCTCCTGAATCGCTTCAAATCGTGCGGCGATGAGACGTTCCTGCCATTCTTCGGCTGGTTCGCTGGCGTGATGGAGAGATTCACCACTCGCAAAGAACGCCGGCGGGGACGCCAGCGCACCCAGCGGGCGGCTCATGGCGATTCTTAATTGAGGCAGGCCGATCCTGGCATTGGCCTGCATTTCAACAACCGGCACGCCCAGTTTGGCGGAGAGCTTTTCCGCATCCAGCCGGATATTGCGAGCTTCTGCCACGTCCGTCATGTTCAACACGAAAATGGTGGGCAAACCAAGTTCCAAAATTTGAGACCCCAGATAAAGATGTCTCTCGATGTTACTGGCGTCGAGCACACAAATTACCGCATCCGGCATCGGGGTATCCTTGCGTCTTCCGGTCAAGACATCGCGAAGAATCTCTTCATCTGGAGATTGAGGATCGAGGCTGTAAGCCCCTGGCAGGTCGATAATTTTCACCAGTCCGCCATGTTGATCAATCGCCGTGCCCTCCTTGCGCTCCACGGTAACCCCCGGGTAATTACCCACTTTTTGCCGCAGTCCGGTGAGGGCGTTAAAGATTGTCGTTTTTCCGCAGTTTGGATTTCCAACCAGGGCGAAGACTCGCTGTCTTTGAGGCTCTATCGAAGGTTCCATTCTTTCTTAATCTTTCGAAGCCTGCTTTACCACGTTGATGAGTTTTGCCTCCTCACCGCGAATCGAAAGCAGGGAGCCACGCACGGTAATTTCGATGGGATCACCCAGCGGAGCGTAACGAATCACTCTAAACTCCGTCCCACTCATCAATCCCATTTCGCGGAATCTCCTGAGATGCGAGCCAGCCGCCGCAAATCCAGAAATGACAGCCGTATCATTGGGAACCAGATCCGCGATAGTCATGATTTCACTCATACCAAAAAACGTTTAGGAAAAGGGCTCCACGAGGACACATTCAGCAATCTGTCGATCCAGACCAAATCGGGAATCATTGACCTGACAGAGCACGGACCCATTAACATGAAGAACCGAAACCTCCGCCAGTTCATACAAACCCAACTCCCTGAGCCGATTTTGGGTGGCTGAATCTCCGGTTAAAGCGACAACTCTTCCCCATCCTCCCTTATTCAGCGACGAGAGGGAAATCCTTGTTCGTAGTGTTTCTCCCAACTGCATGTGGTATTCAGTTAATGAGACTGAGTCTCAGTCACCGACAATAGCTGATATTCCAAAAAATCACCAGTCCTTTTTTAAGGATTTTGTGAGAAGGTTTTTCTAGCCTTTCTTAACGATCTGCTTAACCAAATTATAATCAGTCATTTAAGAGTGTATGATGAAGCAGCTTGGAAAATCATAATCCACGCACTCGAACTCCATTCTCACTTAGAGCCAAAGGTTCCGCTCCCGAGCTTTAATTTGCACTGCGTTTTTCATTATTGATTCCCTCGGCAAGGCTATCGTCGAAAAAAATTGGCACCTTGATTTCAATGACCGGGAATCTTTTAAGTAGATTACCATGTCTAACACACCGCCAGAAGTCGAAAATCTCGTTCTGTTACTCACGCAGCATCAGGACGCTTTGTTTCGTTATATTTACAGCCTGGTAACACGTGAGGCGGATGCTCGTGATATCCTCCAGGAGACAAGTGTGGCTTTGTTTCGCAAATGGGATCAGTATGACACCGCGCGGCCTTTTTTACCCTGGGCGTATCGCTTTGCTTATTTTCAAGTTCAGAAACTTCGAGAGAAATCAGCTCGTTCCCCGCTAGCGTGCTGTTTGATGTATGGCTATCCAAAATGTCAGAATGTGTTAACGTTCGGCTATGGGCCGTCCAATCAAAGCACTTTCTGTTACCATGCAACAGGTCGAGGAATTGAACCGCGTTGTCGATCAATCCACTGCTAGTCAGCGCCTTGTTCGCCGCTGTCGCATCATCCTTTCGCGCGTCGAGGGCCTCAGCCAAGTCGAGACTTCCCGCCGAGTGGGAGTCAATCGTCCGGTCGTTGCCCATTGGGAAAAGCAGTTTAATGCCGCCGGTATGGCCGGCCTCAATGAAGCGCGGCGCAGCGGCAGAAAACCGGTGATCGATCCAAAGGTGAAAGCCGAGATTATTTCCGAGGCGACCCGACCACCAAAGGGCCGCACCCAGTGGTCGACACGCACGATGGCAAAAGCGAAAGGCGTCAGCAACCAAACCGTGCATAAGCTATGGAAAACCAATGACATCAAGCCACATGTTAAACGCACCTTCAAGCTTTCCAACGATAACAATTTCGAAGCAAAGTTCTGGGATATAATCGGACTATACCTCAACCCTCCGGACCGGGCACTGGTGCAGTGTTGTGACGAAAAAAGCCAATGCCAAGCTTTGGAGCGGAGCCAGCCGGGATTGCCGCTGGGCATGGGGCACATCGCCACGAAAACCCATGACTACATCCGTCATGGCACTATGACTCTTTTTGCAGCGTTGAACTATATCGATGGCAAGATTTTCCGCCAAACCGACCCGCGACATACCCATGCGGAGTGGCTCACCTTCCTCAAGCATCTGGACAAAGAAACTCCCAATGGCCTCACCCTCCACTTGATCATCGACAACTACGCCACACACAAACACCCCAAGGCTCGTTCCTGGATAAAATGGCGAAACCAGCGCCATCGCAACGAGCACGAAGTCGACCGCATCATCCTGCATTTCACTCCCACATCCAGTTCGTGGATGAACCTGGTGGAGCTCTTCTTCCGTGATTTGACGGTGGACTGCGTGCGCGATGGAAGTTTCGCCAGTGTAGCATAATTGGTGGAAGCAATCGAAGCCTATCTGTCCGAGCGAGACCTCAACCCGGTGCGCTACACCTGGAACGCCAAAGGTCAGGAAATTCTCGAAAAAATTCGGCGGGCACGCCAGGCTCTTGAACAATTGAATAATGAATAGCCATATATAAAACAGTACACTAGTGGGGCGTTTAGCCCATCACCATCGCCGTCTCCCAGCATGTCAGTGGGATTGGTGGGATCAAAACCGAGGATTTGCTCTTTTAGGTCAGAAATTCCATTTCCATCACTGTCCAGAGCCAACACCTCGGCAAGGGTTTGGGGGCCAC